>NZ_JBAJNS010000001.1:2660000-3013750 GCF_037911585.1 Streptomyces sp. GSL17-111 | reverse complement strand
CTGATCGCCTGGTACGTGCCGGAGGGCGCGACGCCCGCCACCCCGTTCCGCGTCGTCGGCGCCCACACCGACTCGCCGAACCTCCGCGTCAAGCCGGAGCCCGACACCGGGGCGCACGGCTGGCGCCAGCTCGGGGTGGAGATCTACGGCGGCACCCTGCTCAACACCTGGCTGGACCGCGACCTCGGCCTCGCCGGCCGCCTCGCCCTGCGCGACGGCGGCACCCGGCTCGTCAACGCCGACCGCCCGCTGCTGCGCGTGCCGCAGCTCGCCATCCACCTGGACCGGGGCGTCAACGACGGCCTGAAGCTGGACCGGCAGCGGCACATGACGCCGGTGTGGGGCCTCGGGGAGGCCCGGGAGGGCGACCTCCTGGCCTTCCTCGCCGAGGAGACCGGGCTGGACGCGCACGACATCGTCGGCTGGGACCTGATGCTGCACAGCGTCGAGGCGCCCGCCTACCTCGGCCGGGACCGGGAACTGATCGCCGGGCCGCGCATGGACAACCTGCTCTCCGTCCACGCGGGGACGGCCGCGCTGACGGCCGCCGCCGAGGCCTCGCCGTCGTACATCCCGGTGCTCGCGGCGTTCGACCACGAGGAGAACGGGAGCCAGTCCGACACCGGCGCGGAGGGCCCGCTCCTCGGCAACGTGCTGGAACGCTCCGTCTTCGCCCGCGGCGGCGGCTACGAGGACCGGGCCCGGGCCTACGCGGAAACCGTCTGCCTGTCCTCCGACACCGGCCACGCGGTGCACCCCAACTACGCCGAGCGGCACGACCCGACCCACCACCCCCGGGCGGGCGGCGGCCCGATCCTCAAGGTCAACGTCAACCAGCGGTACGCCACCGACGCCACCGGACGCGCGGTCTTCACCGCCGCGTGCGAGCGGGCCGGGGTGCCGTGGCAGACCTTCGTGTCGAACAACGCCGTGCCCTGCGGCACGACGATCGGCCCGATCACCGCCGCCCGGCACGGCATCGCCACCGTCGACATCGGCGTGGCGATCCTGTCGATGCACTCGGCGCGGGAACTGGCCGGTGCCGACGACCCGCACTACCTGGCGGCCACGCTCGCCGCCTTCCTCGCGGGCTGAGAGCGCCCCCTCACAGCCACGCCTCGGCGCCGGGCGGTGCGCGCACCTGCTCCGTCCAGATGGTCTTGCCGCGCCGGGTGTACCGGCTGCCCCAGCGCTCGGTGAGCTGCGCGACGAGGTACAGGCCGCGCCCGCCCTCGTCCGTGGCCCGCGCCCTGCGCATACGCGGCTGCGTGCTGCTCAGGTCCGAGACCTCGCAGATCAGCGTGTCCGCACGGGTGAGCCGCAGCTCCACCGGGCCACCGCCGCCGTAGCGCACGGCGTTGGTGATCAGCTCACTCGTGACCAGCTCCGTCGTGAACGCCATGGCGTCCAGGCCCCACGCGTCGAGCTGCCCGAGCGCCAGCTCCCGCGCCTGGGGGACGGAGGCGGGATCGGGGGCGAGCGTCCACGCGGCGGTGTCCCCGGCGGCGATCGCGCGGGTGCGGGCCAGCAGCAGCGTGACGTCGTCCGACAGCGGCTCGTCCGGCAGGCTCGCCCTGAAGTGCTCCACCGTCGCCGCGAGCGGACGCCGCACCGGGTCCGTGGCGCGCAGTGCGCGGCGCAGCTCCGCCATGCCGTGGTCGATGTCGCCCCGTCCCGGCTCGATCAGGCCGTCGGTGTAGAGGGCGAGGACGCTCCCGGGCGGCACGGTGATCTCCACCGGCTCGAACGGCAGGGAGCTGACGCCCAGCGGCGGCCCCGGATGCACCTCGACGTAGTGGACGTCGCCGTCCGGGGTGACGAGCGCGGGCGGCGGGTGCCCGGCGCTGGAGAACGCGCACCGCCGCGTGACCGGGTCGTACACCGCGTACAGACAGGTGGCGCCCAGCGACTCCCGGGCCTGGTGGCGGCCCTCGTCGCTGGTCGCCACATCCAGCTGGGTGACCAGGTCGTCGAGGTGGGAGAGCAGCTCCTCCGGGTCCAGGTCGAGATCGGCGAGGGTGCGCACCGCCGTGCGCAGCCGGCCCATCGTCACGGTGGCCTGGAGGCCGTGCCCCACCACGTCCCCGACGACCAGGCCGATGCGGGCGGAGGAGAGCGGGATGACGTCGAACCAGTCGCCGCTCACCCCGCCGCCGCCCGCCCCGGCGGGCAGGTAGAGACTCGCCGTCTCCACGGCGGCGCTCGACGCCGTCGCGGGGGGCAGCAGGCTCCGCTGCAGGCTGACGGCCGCGCGGTGCTCGCGGTGGAAGCGGCGGGCGTTGTCCACGGCGAGCCCGGCCCGGGCGGCGATCTCCTCCAGCAGGGCCAGGTCCTCCCGGCCGTAGGGCGCGGAGACGCCCGTACGCCAGAGGGTGACCGTCCCGAGGAACGCGCCCCGGGCCCGCAGCGGCGCGCTGAGGGCGCTGTGCGCGCCGGGCATGTGCGGCGTCCAGTGGCGCGCTGCGGACCCGGGGGCGTCCTCGTCGGGCCCGGGGGCGTCCGGGTCGGGCAGGTCGGCCAGTACGCCACCCCCGTGGGGCTCCGGCCCGCCGCGCGGCCGCACGGTGACGCGTCCCCTCGTCGGCAGCAGGCCCGGGTCGGCACCGACGACGGCGGTGCGGGTGACGAGCAGTTCCCCGTCACGGTTCACCACCGGCTCGTCCCCCCGCAGCACCTCCTCGGCCAGCCCCACCAGGACCCGGTCCGCGAAGTCCGGCACGAGCACCCGGGCCAGGTCCTCGCAGGTGCGCGGCGCCGACAGCTCCGCCCCGAGGATCGCCGTGGCCCGGTGCAGCAGCTTCAGCCGCCTGCCCGCCTGCTCCTGCTCGGTGATGTCGGTGAAGGCGGCGGCCGTCCCCATGAGCTGCCCCCGGGGGCTCTGCAGCCGGAACCCGGACATCGACAGCAACCGTCCCTGCCGGGGGTCCTCCAGGGTGCGCACCCGCAGCGTGGCCCCGAGCACGGGCTCGCCCGTCGTCATGATCAGGTGCAGCCAGCGCTCCAGCTCCGCCGCGTCCTCGGGCTGGGCCACGGCCTTCAGCCGCAGCCCGTCCAGGTCGTCCGGCACCCCGGTGTAGGAGAGCAGGGAGAGGTTGCTGCGGACGATGCGCATCTCCGGGTCGAAGACGGCGAGCCCGATGCGCTGCTGGGTGAACAGGCCCTCCACCAGGGAGTGGCTCTGCCGCCACAGGTGGAGCAGCTCCGCCCGGGCCCCGAGGACGAGGCGGCTGCGGCGGGCGTGGGCGCGCCCCCGCGCGTCTGCCCGGTCGTGCAGCGTGAGCACCCGCAGCCCCACGGGCACCTCGCTCCCGTCCACGTGCCGCAGCGTGACCTCGCCCTCCCAGCCGGGGCGGGCACAGCGCTCCACCGGCCCCGGCCAGGCGTCCGGGTCGGCGAGCAGCTCCCGCGCGGGCCGGCCGCACGTCTGCTCGGCCGTCCATCCCAGCAGGTCGCGCGCGGTGTCCGCCCAGCTCTCCACCGTGCCGTCCTCGGCGAGCACGGCGGCGGCGAGGCCCGACACCGAGAACTGCTGCAGTGACGCACGTCCGGCACGCGACATCGCGAACACACCTCACTCGGGGCGCGACTACGCCCATGGTCCCCCACGCCTCCGGCCGCCGCACGGCGCCCGCAACCGTCCGGGCGACGGGCCGACGCCGGTCCGGCGACGGGCAGGACGCCCCGGCGGGGGCTGTGACGCGAAGGAGCCGCGCCCATGACAGTGCTGTGAAACTCGCGTACGAGAGTTACTTCCCACGGGGGAAAACGGGGGTAACGGGGAAGAGGGGCGCACCGTCAGCGGTGCGCCCCTCGGCCGTTCGCGGGCGCCCGCGCGCCACCGGCTCAGCCCGCCTCGGCCGCTCCTGCGGTGTCCAGCCCCGCCAGGACCAGCGGCAGACGCGTGGCGCCTCCCGCCCGCTGCCGCACGGGCACACCCCAGTCCTGCTGGTGCATGTGACAGGCGGGGTACTCGTTCGCGGGATCGTCGTCGCAGGACGCCGCCATCGCGGACACGTGCAGGACGCCCTCCGGCACCGCCGGGTCCAGCACCAGCTCCCGGCGCAGCGCGGTGTCCTGCCCGGCCCCCTCGACCAGCAGCTCCGGCGGCGTGGAGCTGACCAGCAGCCGGCTCGCCGGGCCGAAGCGGGTGTCGAGCTTCTGCCCGGCGGGCGGGGTGAACAGGACGTCCAGGGTCAGCGCCCCCTCCCCCACCTCCGTCGCCGCCCGCTGCGTGCGGTGGGCCACCGAGGCCACGGCGACGGCCTCCTCGGGAAGCCGCAGCCGGGTCAGCCGGTGCCGGGCCGACTCGACGACGACGATCTCCGCCCCGGCCGCAGCGTCGCCCTGCCCGCCGCCCTGCCCGCCGCCACCGGCGGGCAGCACGGCCGCCGACGGTTCCCGCAGGTCGGTGGCGAGCGTGCTCACCTCGTCCGTCGCCGGGTCGTACCGGCGCAGGGCGTGGTTGTACGTGTCGCTGACGGCCACCGAGCCGTCCGGCAGCGCCGTGACGCCCAGCGGGTGCTGGAGCAGCGCCTGCCCGGCCGGGCCGTCGCGGTGCCCGAAGTCGAACAGCCCGGCGCCGACGGCCGTGTGCACGACGCCGTCCCGGTCGAGCCAGCGCAGCGCCGAGGTCTCGGAGTCCGCGATCCACAGCCGCTCGGCGGTGGCCGCGAGGCCCGAGGGCTGGGCGAACCACGCCTCGGCGGCCGGGCCGTCGACCAGGCCCTCGTTCGTCGTCCCGGCCGCCGCCTCGACGACGCCGGCCTCGGGGTCGTACGTCCACAGCTGGTGCACCCCGGCCATGGCGATCCACAGCCGGCCGCCGAACCACGCCACGTCCCACGGCGAGGACAGCGCCACCTCCCGCGCCGGACCGCCCGTCGCCGACCCCTGCCACCACTGACCGCCCGTGCCCGCCAGCGTCCGCACCTCGCCCGTGACCAGGTCCAGGCCCCGCAGCGCGTGGTTCACCGTGTCCGCGACGACGACCTCCCCGCCCGGCAGGAGGGCGAGGCCCTGCGGCTCGCTGAACCGGGCCACGTCCGCCGGGCCGTCGACGAGCCCGCGCTCACCCGTCCCGATCCGCCGCACGACGCTCTCGCCGTCCGGCGCCAACTCGACGAGCGCGTGCCGGGTGGAGTCCGAGACGAGGAAGCCGCCGCCGGGCAGGGCCAGGGCCTTGCCCGGGAACCGCAGGTCCGTGGCGACCGGCTCCGGCGGCACGTACGGGCCCGCCCCGCGCCGCAGCGTGCCCTTCGCCCCATGCTCCGCCTCCAGCTCGGCGACGAGCGCGGCGATGGCGTGGGCGTGGCCCTCGCCGGCGTGCTGCGCCACCACGTACCCCTCGGGGTCGATGACGACCAGCGTCGGCCACGCCCGCACCGCGTACTGCTTCCACGTGGCCAGCTCCGGGTCGTCCAGCACGGGGTGCGCCACCTCGTACCGCTCGACGGCGTCCACGACCGCCTGGTGCTCGGCCTCGTGCGCGAACTTCGGCGAGTGCACTCCGACGATCACCAGGGTGTCCCGGTGCTTCTCCTCCAGCTCCCGCAACTCGTCCAGCACGTGCAGGCAGTTCACGCAGCAGAAGGTCCAGAAATCCAACAGGACGATGCGTCCGCGCAGGTCGGCGAGGGTGAGGTCCTCCCCACCGGTGTTGAGCCAACCGCCCTTCCCGACGAGCTCGGGGGCACGGACACGGGCACGGCGGGACGCGGGCGCGGGGGTGGGCGCCGGAGCAGCATCGTTCATACGCCCAGCTTGCCACCGCCCCACCCCCGCCCGGGCGGGGGCGGGCGCTACGCCGGGCAGCCCAGCGACTTCTTCGCAGCGGCCAGGAAATCGCCGTACAGCTCGTCCTTCGGCTTCAGACGGCTCTCCGCGAGTTCCTGCTTCTTTCGCTCCTCCTCGACGCCTTCCTCAGGGTCAAGGGCGGCGAAGGCCATGATCAGCAGATACTCCTGGTCGGCGCAGGTCAGTACCTCGACCGTGGCGTCCTCCTGATCGGCGTGCACCGCGGGGTCGTACTGGTCGATGAACTCCTGGCGCGAGGTCACCGCGAACGCCGCCGGTACCAGGCTCTCCTCACCTGCCAGCCCGTGCCCCACCACACAGCTCCAACTGTCCGAGGGGTCACCCACCACGGTCTGTTCCAGGGACGGCCCGTCCCCCTGCGAGCGCGTCGCGGTGAAGCCGGGCAGACCGCAGTGCTCGCCGTCCGGGAGCGGCTCCGGCGACAGCACCTCCGGAACCTCGCCGGTCAGCCGGAGGTCGTCGCTGCCGCACCCCTCGATCTCCGCCATCGTCGAGGCGTAGGACACGAGCGCCTCCGCCAGCACCGCTCGCTCAGGCTCCAGCCGGTTGTCCCAGAAAGCGTGCCGAATTCTGAGCGTCACCTGCACACGTTCGCCGTCCGAAGGAAACCTCTCCGTGCAACTCTCCGGCAACAGCACCGCGCTACGGCCCGGTTCCGTCCAACCGGGGAGACGCGATCCCAGAGGAGCGGAATCGTGGTACCAGGACGTGCTACCCGAGGCCGGTTGATAAGGACCCGCCTCCCAGGCAGTTGACGTGGTGAACGCCGCGACGTCCCCGTTCGGAAGGGCAATACCGCAGCGGGATATATCACCGCTCTCCCTTTCATCCTCTCCATAGGAGGTCCAACTGGGTTCGTAGTCAATCGGCTTTCCCATGAAAAGCAGAGAGAGGTTCTGGTGTGTCAGGTACCCCTGGCAGTGGTCGGGCTCCTGGTCATCACCGCCCGTCATCCAGTGCGCCGCACCACCGATCACGGCGCACACGGACACCAGGATGAGCACGAGCAGAGGGGCTCGCCTCCTCCACCGCCGCGAGGGCTCCTCGGGGTCGCTCATGCCCGGCCTCCGATCGAGCCATCGGTGTCACCGATGGCGAACGAATAACGTAGGGCAGCGTTCTCAAGCACGTCTACTTGAAACGATTCACTGTTCATGTCATCACGACTTAGTCCCACTTGCTCGGCACGGGCCACGAACATTCTCTCCAACCGGGGCGCTCCGTCCTCTCTGTAGTATTCGATGAGCTGCTCGGTGGTCTTGTTCGTGACTTCTTCGTTCAGATCCGCGGCATGGTGACCGGCGAGCACGTCGATGAGACGCTGCGCCGTGTCCCCGATGATCGGAATTCCCGTTACCGGGGCTCCGGCGAGGTGATATTGATACGTCTTGTTCCAGTTGTTCTGGTCGATCTCCTGGTCGCGGAGGGAGCCGAGCACGTCCGCACGGATGTTGTCGAACGCGCCCATGATCTGGCCACTCTCCCGGGCCACTTGGCCGGCCTCCTCGCCGCCCTCACGGAGCTCCTCCGCGTCCAACGCGGTGATGTCCGCGACGACCAAGGACATCTGGGAGTCGTGGATGGTACGGAACGCGGTGCCGTCCTCGGCGACCCCGCGGATGAACTGGTGCATCGCGAGGCGGTCCACCTCGACTCCGTTCGTGTCCGAGGGCAGGCTGCCGAGCCTGCCGAGGATGTCGTGGACGTCCTCGGGGTAGTAGGCGAGGGTGTTGGCGAAGTTCTGCCGCATGTTCTCGGGTATGGCGCCCTTGTCGACGGCGGATGCCTCCGCGTACTCGGTGATCACGTGCTCCAGTAGTCGGATCTCCTCCGGGCTGTGCCGCGCGAAGTCTTCCGGCGCGTCCGTGCCGGGGACACGGCCGGTCATGGCGGCTTCCAGCGCGGCACCGAAGCCGGTGCGGCTGTCCGCGTCCGCCCTGTCGTCGCCGGGCTGTTCCGAGTTCTTGGCCGGGTCGTAGGTGTCGACGACGTCCCAGTCCCGGTCGTGCGCCAGGTACTGGAAGCGGTCCTTGCCCTGCTCGCCGGCGGGGTCGAAGTAGGCGTTCGACGCCGCCGGGTCCTTGCTCATGACGCCGAGGACACCGTCGAGGGGGTCGTTCGCGAACCACCCGTTCCCGCTGTCGTCGAACGTGCCGTTCCGCTGCCGATCGCCCGCGAAGGTCCCCCGCAGGTCCCAGATGTCGGGATCGCCGCCCTGGCCCTGGTCCTCGACGGCGCGGATGTCGTCGGCGAGGTCGTGGAGGAACCGGTCGTCGTAGCCGCTGCCCTGCTGCAGGAGCGAGACGAAGCTCTGGTAGCCGCGCACGTCCTGCGCGTCCTTGGGGCCGTAGTCCGTGAAGTCGAGCCGGTACTCCTTGACGCCGACCTCCTTGAGGTCGGCGCGCCACTGCTCGTAGAACCTCTTGTCCGCCGCGGTGCCCTCGCCGTCGACGGTGGTGGCGGTGCTGACGACGTTGGCGAGGTGACTCGTCAGGTCGAGGTGGCGCTTCTTGTTCCCCGTGTCGTCGGTGTAAGCGCGTTCGGCCAACTCGTTGTGGACGCGGATGGCGCCGTCGGGGCCGCCCAGGGAGGTGAGGAGGGTCCGGCTGAACTCGGGGTCGCCCTCGTTGGCCTCCATGAAGAAGTTCAGGTCTTCGTATTCCCTGGTCGTCAACGTCTCACCGTTTTTGATCTTCTCGTAGAGATCGTCGACCTGCCGGCTGTTCACCTCCCCGATGTCGCCCGTGAGCGACGTGTCGAAGCCGTAGACCTCCCGCATGCTGCCCGGGGGCGCCATCAGGGCCTCCTTGGCGTTCTGGTCCGCCTGCCGCACTGCCTCGACCGCGTCGGTGATCTTCCGGTTCCAGGACGCCTCCAGTTCCTGGCGCGCGAGGTGGTGGTGCTGGTACGTCTTCCACTCGTCCTCGGGCAGCTTGCCGAGGTTCAAGGAACAACGTCCGTGGGCGTCGACGTCCATGCCCGCGCTCTCCGCCTCGGCCTTGACGTCGAGGACCCGCTGCCGCGACGACTTGAGTGTCGTGTAGGCGTCCTCCAGCAGCCCGCTGACGGCTCTGGCCTCATTGCGTGCGCCTGCGTACTCCTGCTGAGTGACCTGGGCCTGGTTCCGGAACGTTCCGGCTGCCTCGCCGCGCCAGGAACGCTGCTCGTCGGCCTCCACAGCGGCCTTCACGTGGTCGCGGTAGGCGTCGTGCAGTTCGCCGAACCTGTCCCCCATCCTCTTCCACGCCGTGGAGGCGTCGTGGAGGACGGACAGGTCAGCGCCGACTATCGCCTCGTAGTCCACCGGCATGAACGCGTCCGCTCCTCAGAGATCCGATATGCGGCTGTACGGGGGCGGCGAGGGCTGCCCGGCGGCCCAGGACGGCATGTGGCCCCCGGCGTGGTCGGAGATCGCGCTCTTCCCGCTGACGCCGTGGAAGGAGGAGTACGTGTCGGCCTCGTTGCTCTGGAAGAGGACACCCGTGTGGCGGAGGGCGCCGAGCTCGCGCTCCAAGCGCCCCTGCAGCCTCTTGAAGGCGGTCTCCCATTCGCCCATGCGGTGGGCGAGGCCGTCGCGGACGTCCCAGTCGGCGAGCGCGCCGGGGCTGAGGGCGACCGACGCGCCGGAGCCGCCGAAGACGACCTCGCTCTCCGAGTCGGCCATGACACCCGCCTTGTGGGTGTCGGGACCGAGGTGCTCCTCGATGTACTTCGCGGCTCTCTTCTGCTGCCCCTCCGACCACGCCAGATCGCCGGCGAACAGCTCGTCCTCGGACATGGCGGCCCCCCTCCATGATCGCGTCAAAAGCACCAGCATAGGGGGGTGTTGCGATGCGCTGGGGGGCGCTTGCGGCGCCCGCCGGGCGGGTGGGTCAGAGGACGCGGTCCTTCAGGGCGGGGAACTGCTCGCGCACGGCGGCGACGCGGTCGACGTCCAGGTCCACGGTGAGGACCTGCTCGGTCGCGTCGGGGAGTTCGCCGACCGGGTCGCCCCACGGGTCGTACACGGCGCTGCGCCCTGCCTGGGGGACGTCGGCGT
Organism: Streptomyces sp. GSL17-111; assembly: GCF_037911585.1. NCBI lineage: Bacteria > Bacillati > Actinomycetota > Actinomycetes > Kitasatosporales > Streptomycetaceae > Streptomyces > Streptomyces sp. GSL17-111. Next base: position 3,003,897 of record NZ_JBAJNS010000001.1, on the reverse strand, counting down.
GGGTGCCCGCGGTGCCGCAGGCCAGGACGTAGGCCTGGTTCTCCACGGCGCGGGCGCGGGCGAGCAGCGTCCAGTGCCCGGCACGGGCGGCGGGCCAGCCGGCGGGGACGACGAGGAGCCGGGCGCCCGCGTCGGTCAGGGCGCGGAACAGCTCGGGGAAGCGCAGGTCGTAGCAGGTGGCGAGGCCGAGGGTGGTGCCCGCCGCCCGGACGGTGACGGGCGTGGTGCCCGCCGCCATGAGGGTGGCCTCGCCCCGGTCGAAGCCGAAGCGGTGGATCTTGCGGTAGGTCGTGACGAGGTCGCCGTCGGGGCCGAAGACGAGGGAGGTGTTGTACAGGGCTCCGTCGGGGGCACGCTCGACGACGCTGCCGGCGTGCAGCCACACCCCGGCGTCCCGCGCGGCGGCCGACATCGCCTCGGCGGTGGGCCCTTCGGCGGCCGGTTCGGCGGCCGCCTCGAAGTCGCGGAAGGCGAACGCCCCGACGGTCCACAGCTCGGGGAGGACGACGAGGTCGGCGCCCTCCTGCGCGCGGACGAGCGAAGCGGCTTTCGTCCGGCGGGCGTTGACCGAGTCGTCCTGATCGACACCGAATTGGATCAGCGAAGTGCGCACGGTCTCCTCGTCCCTGGGTCGTAGGTCCACGCCGGGCGCCGAGCCGCGCCTCGAAGCGCCTACGATCGTCACCCAAAAGCGGTGCCCGGGTGCCCGCCCGCAGACTAACTTGAAGGGCATCCGCCCGCGAACAGATCCGTACCGTTGCCACGAGGGGCCCCGTGACCGAGCACCCGAGCCTTCAACCCTACGTCGACGCCTGGACTCACTCCGTCGAAGCGATATCCGAGCTGGTGCAGCCGCTGGTCGAGGGCGAGTGGAACCGCGCCACGGCTGTTCCCGGGTGGTCGGTGCGGGACGTCGTCTCGCACGTGATCGGCCTGGAGTGCGAGCTGCTGGGCGATCCGCGCCCGATCCACACGCTGCCGCGCGACCTCTACCACGTCACGGACGAGACGAGCCGCCGCATGGAGGTGCAGGTCGACGTCCGGCGGCACCACACCGGCCCGGAGATGACCAGCGAACTGGAGTACACGATCATCCGCCGTTCCCGGCAGCTGCGGAACGAGAAGCGCGGGCCGGAGGCCACACTGCGGCATCCGCTGGGGCACGACGTCACGATGCTGGACCTGCTGCGGGAGCGTGCGTTCGACGTGTGGGCGCACGAGCAGGACCTGCGGCGTGCGCTGGGCAAGCCGGGCAACCTGGACGCGCCGGGGGCCCACGTGGCACGGGACGTGTTCATCGCGGCGCTGCCCGCCGTGGTCGCGGAGCGGGGGTCGGCCCCGGCGAACTCGGCCGTCGTGTTCGACGTCAGCGGACCGGTGGAGTTCATGCGCACGGTGCGGGTGGACAAGGAGGGCAGGGCCACGGTCAACGGGAGCCCCTCCCTCGGCCCGGCGGTGACGTTCGCCCTGGACTGGGAGACCTACGTGCGGCTGGCCTGCGGCCGGGTGCGCCCGCAGGCGGTGGCGGACCGCGTGAAGGTCGAGGGGGACCAGCGGCTCGCCGAGGCGATCCTGGCCCACTTCGCCGTGACGGCCTGACGGTCGTCCCGGCGGCCCGACCCGGCGGCCCGACCCGGCGGCGCGGTCACGTCTGCGCGGGGACGTGGACGGCCTCGACGCGGCTCGCGACGATCCGTTCGCGTTCCCTGCGGTGCGCCCGTCCGCGCAGCCGCAGGATCTGGCTGACGCCGAGCGCCTGCAGGAGGAAGACGGCGGAGAAGGCGACGCGGAAGTTGTCGCCGGTGAGGTCGAGCAGGACGCCGACGGCCAGCAGCATCGTCATGGAGGCGGTGAAGCCGCCCATGTTGACGATGCCGGAGGCCGTGCCCTGGCGCTCGGGCGGGTTCGCGGGGCGGGCGAAGTCGAAGCCGATCATGGACCCCGGCCCGCAGGCCCCGAGGACCAGGCAGAGCACGACCAGGGCCCACAGCGGGGTGCGTCCGGGCCAGTACAGGACGGCCGCCCACATCAGCGCGGTGGCGGCGACGGTGCCGAGGACGAGCGGCGCCCGGGCCCGGTGGTGCCGGGCGATGGTCTGCCCGTAGACGAGCCCGACGGCCATGTTGGACAGCACGACGAGGGTGAGGAGCGTGCTCGCGCCCTCCATGCTCAGGTCCTGCGCGCGCACGAGGAAGGGCAGGCCCCACAGCAGCAGGAACACCATGGCGGGGAACTGCGTGGTGAAGTGGACCCACATGCCGAGCCGGGTGCCCGGCTCGGCCCAGGCGGCGGAGATCTGGCGGCGGACGTAGCCGGGTCCGTCGTGGCGTGCGACGTCGCTGCGGTACCCGGCCGGCTGGTCCTTGAGGAAGCCGAGCACGAGCAGCAGGCCGAGGAGTCCGGCGACGGCGCTCCCGGCGAACGTCGGCGTCCAGCCGAAGCCCGCGAGGACGCGGGCGAGGACGAGGGTGGTGATGAGGTTCCCGGCCATGCCGATGAGGCCCGCGAGCTGCGCGACGAGGGGGCCGCGCCGGGCGGGGAACCAGCGGGCGCCCAGGCGCAGCACGCTGATGAACGTCATGGCGTCGCCGCAGCCGAGGAGGGCGCGGCAGGCGAGGGCGACGGGGTAGGAGTCGGCCAGCGCGAAGCCGAACTGCCCGGTGGTGAACAGGACGATGCCGAGGGAGAGCACCTTGCGGGTGCCCCAGCGGTCCACGAGCAGGCCGACGGGTATCTGCATGCCGGCGTAGACGAGCAGCTGGAGCAGGGAGAACGTGGACAGCGCGGAGGCGTTGACGTCGAACCGTTCGGCGGCCTCGATGCCCGCGACGCCGAGGCTCGTGCGGTAGGTGACGGCGATGAAGTAGACGGCGACGCCGATGCTCCACATGGCGACGGCGCGGCGCCCGCCCGGTGGGTCACCGGGCAGCCGCAGCGCGGCGGCCCCGCCCGTCATCGCACATCGCCCCGCAGCAGGGCGCGCACGGAGCCGACGTGCCGGTGCACGGCGGCGACGGCGGCGTCGGCGTCCCCGGCGCGGAGGGCGTCGAGGATCTCACCGTGCTCGGCGATGTTCTGTGCGATGCGGCCGGGGTGGGCGTGCATCACGGCGACGCCCATGCGCAGTTGGCGGTCCCGGAGCTGGTCGTAGAGGCGGGTGAGGATCTCGTTGCCGGTGCTGCGGACGAGGGCGGCGTGGAAGCACCGGTCGACGCGGGCGACCTGCGCGAGGTCCCCGGCCTCGGCCAGCTCCCGCTGCCGGTCCAGCAGTTCCGCCAGTTCCGCGATGAGCGCGGGGCCCGCGGGCCGTCGGGCGGCGTGCTCCTCGACGAGCAGCCGGGTCTCCACGACGTCGCCGATCTCCTGGACGGAGACGGGCAGCACGAGGGCGCCCTTCTTCGGGTAGAGCCGCAGCAGCCCTTCGGCCTCCAAGCGGAGCAGCGCCTCGCGCACGGGCGTACGGGAGACGCCGACGGCGTCGGCCAGCTCCCCTTCGGTCAGCAGCATGCCGCCCTCGTACCGGCGGTCCAGGACGGCCTCTTTGACGTGGGCGTAGACGCGCTCGGCGGCGGGCGGCCGCTTGTCCGGGGTCGTGGACACGGTGGCGGACGCGGTCGTGGACGCGACGGTGGACACGGCGGCGGTGACCCTGGGGGACGGCATGCGCACACCATAGATACAACAGTGTCCCGAGCGGACCCGATTTCACGATGCGGACCTCTCGGGCCTTCGCGGAAGGGCGCCGACGCGACCGGCCCCCGGCGCGGGGTGCGCGCCGGGGGCCGGTCGGACGGTACGGGGGCCGCTGCGGGATGCGGAGGCCGAAGGGGGCGGTCAGCCCTCCTTGCCGGTGGAGACGACGAGGGAGACCTTGTCCTCCTCCGGGTCGAACGGCTGGTACGCCTCGGGCTCCTGCTCAAGGACGGTGTTCTTGCCGTAGATGGCCTCGTCCTCGTAGGAGATGTCCGTGTCGAGGCGCCAGCCGGCCTCGCGGATGCAGTCCTTGACGGAGTCGATGTGGTGGAAGGTGAGGTCCGGCATGGAGACCGGGGCGTTCTCCCCCTCCTCCTCGTCCAGCGAGTAGTCGTACGCCTCGGTGCACGTCTCGGAGTCGATCTTCCGGGACGGGTCCTCGTCCTTGAACGCCGGTTCGTCGTCCTCGGGCTCCGGCTCGGGCTCGGGCTCGGGCTCCGGCTCGGGGGCGTCCTTCGTCGGCTCGCCGCCGGGGGGCTGCGGGGCTGCGGTGGGGGACTCCTTGGCCACCGGCTCCTTGTCGTCACCGGCGAGCGAGCCGATGACGACCAGGCCGATGATGACCACGAGGGCCGTCACGGCGGCGACGGCCACGATCATCACCCCGCGGTTGCCGCCCCCGTTGCCGCCGCCGGTGGTCGGCGCGCCGGGGCCGCCCGGGCCGACGGGGCCGCCCGGCTGCATCGTGTACGCGGGCGTCGGGTAGCCCTGCTGGTGCGTGGGCGGCGGCGGGGTGGAGGGCCCGAAGCCCTGCTGCGGCGGGTAGGCGTAGCCGCCCTGGGGCATCGGCGTCGTGCTGGGGGGCGGCGGGGTGCCCGTCGCGCTGACGGGCGGGAAGACGGACTGTTCGACGCCCGCGCCGCTGTGCTGCGCGGGCCCGCCGGTGACGATGGCCGGGCTCACGCCGGTCGTCGCGCCGGAGCCGCTGATGCGCAGGGCCTCCGCGCGCATGGCCTCGGCCGTGGGGAACCGCTCGTTCGGGTTCTTGCGCAGCGCGCGGGCGACGAGCGCGTCCACCGCCGGGGGCAGGGCCCGGTTGATGGAGGACGGCGGGACCGGCTCCTCCTGGACGTGCGCGTAGGCGATGGCCAGCGGCGAGTCGGCGTCGAACGGCAGCCGTCCGGTCAGCAGCTCGAAGAGCATGATGCCGGTGGTGTAGAGGTCGGAGCGGGCGTCCACGCCGCGCCCGAGCGCCTGCTCGGGCGAGAGGTACTGGGGGGTGCCGACGACCATGCCGGTCTGCGTCATCGACGTGACGCCGGACTGCATCGCACGGGCGATGCCGAAGTCCATGACCTTGACGACCCCGCGCCGGGTCAGCATGACGTTGCCCGGCTTGATGTCCCGGTGGACGAGGCCGAGCTCGTGGCTGGCGTCCAGGGCGGCGAGCACGTCGGCCGTGACCTTCAGCGCCTTCTCGGGGGGCATCGCGCCGTGCTGGCGGATGTCGTCGTCCAGCTCGTTGCGCAGGGGCTTGCCGTCGACGTACTCCATGACGATGTACGGCACGAGGGCGCCGTCGATCGTGTCCTCACCGGAGTCGAAGACCGAAACGATGTTGGTGTGCGTCAACTTGGCGACGGACTGCGCCTCGCGCCGGAAGCGCTCGCGGAACGCCGCCTCCCGGCCGAGCTCCGAGTGGAGGGTCTTCACCGCGACCTGGCGGTCCAGCACACTGTCGTAGGCGAGGTGTACGGAGGCCATGCCGCCCGCGCCCAGCAGCTCCCGCAGTTGGTAGCGCCCGTTGCCGACGGTGCGGCCCTCGAAGTTCCCCGGCTGCCCGCCGCCGACGTCGGTCATGTGGCTGCTCCCCCTTGGCGCCGCAGCCCTGGACGGGGCCAGTCTCTGCGCATGTACGGTTGCTCCTGCTGCTCGGGACCACTCCCGAATCCCAGCCAAGTCTGCCCTAGGGGTGCGACGAGTCAAGCCGCGTGCCCGTTCCGTGACCCGTTGCACGGATGGTCGGGGCACCGGCCGGGTAGCAGGGGGTGAACCCCGCTCCCGGTGGACGCAACTTGCCAGCCTCAACCCCGAGCGGATTGGATGGCCCTTCCATCCCCCCACACGCGCGCCCGCGCCCTGCGGGTTCCAGACACGGCGAGGACTGATGGGACAGACGCAATCCCCGGGAGGCCCCGAAGGCCCCGACGAGGCCACGGGCGGAGCGTCCGACCCTCCTTCCGGGACGTCCGGTTCCGCCGGGTCCACCGGCTCCTCGGGCTCCTCCGGTACCGAGATGTGGGGGAGGAACGGCCTGGTCGGTGACGGTCGCTACCGGCTGCTGCGCCGCATCGGACGCGGCGGCATGGCGGAGGTCTTCGCCGCCGAGGACGTCCGCCTCGGCCGCACGGTCGCCGTCAAGCTGCTGCACAGCGACCTCGCCGAGGACCCGGTCTCCAAGGCCCGCTTCACCCGCGAGGCGCAGTCCGTCGCGGGGCTCAACCACCACGCCGTCGTCGCCGTGTACGACTCCGGCGAGGACACGATCGACGGCAACACCGTGCCGTACATCGTCATGGAGCTGGTCGAGGGCCGCACGATCCGCGACCTCCTCCTCACCGCCGAGGCGCCCCCACCGGACCAGGCGATGATCATCGTCTCCGGCGTCCTGGAGGCGTTGGCCTACAGCCACCAGCACGGCATCGTGCACCGCGACATCAAGCCGGCCAACGTCATCATCACCGACACCGGCGCGGTGAAGGTGATGGACTTCGGCATCGCCCGCGCGCTGCACGGCGCGTCCCAGACGATGACGCAGACCGGCATGGTCATGGGCACGCCGCAGTACCTGTCACCCGAACAGGCGCTCGGCAAGACCGTCGACGCCCGGTCCGACCTGTACGCCACCGGCTGCCTGCTCTACGAGCTGCTCACCCGGCGCCCGCCCTTCACCGGCGAGACGCCCCTCTCGGTCGTCTACCAGCACGTGCAGGACGAGCCCGTGCGGCCGTCCGAGGCGGCCGACGGGGTCCCGCCGGAGCTGGACGGCCTCGTCATGCGCTCCCTCGCGAAGGACCCGGACGACCGGTTCCAGTCGGCGGAGGAGATGCGCGGGCTCATCCAGTACGCCCTGCGGCAGTTCCAGGACCAGGGCGGCCACACGGGCGGCCTGTGGAACACCGGCCCGGTGACGACGACCGGCGCCACCCCGGCGATGGGCATGGCCGCCGCGGGGGCCGCCGGCGGTTACGGCTACGGCAACGACGCGCTGGGCCAGACGCGCGGCCAGCCGGCCCCGCCGATGCTGCTGGGCCGCCCGGACCGTGACGACGGCGGCTTCGAGGGCGCTCCCCGCGAGGGCGGCCGGGGCGGTGGCCTGAAGTACGCGCTGATCTCCTTCTTCGCGGTGCTGGCGGTGGCCGCCGGGGTGCTCTTCGCCTTCCAGAACGCCGGGAGTGAGGACCCGGCGGCCCCGGGCCCGGGTGAGACGTCCCAGTCCCCGACCGACGAGGAGTCGACGCCCGAGGAGGAGCCGGAGGAGACGCCGGAGGACGACCCGACGCAGGACGACAGCGGCAACGGCGGCGTCGACACCCCGCCCACGGACACGTGGGAGCCGCCGACGGACGAACCGTCGGAGCCCTCCGAGGAGCCGACGGACGGCACCAGCGAGGGCACCGGCAGCGGCTCCCCGGACGGTGGCGCCGACGGCGGCGGTGGGGACGGCGGTGCCGATGGTGGCGCTGACGGCGGGGCCGACGGCGGGGCCGACGGCGGCGCGGACGGGGGCGCGGACGGGGGTGCGGACGGCGGGGCCGACGGCGGCGCGGACGGCGGCGCCGACGGCGGCGCCGATGGCGGTGCCGACGGCGGAGCTGACGGCGGTACTGCGGACGGCGGAGGCGGTGCCGCAGCGGACGGCGGCGGCTCCGGCGAGGCGGGCGCCGGCGGCCTGTAGAGCGCCCCGGTCCGGGCGCCGGCTGCGGCCGGTGCTCGGGCTCAGGCCGGGTGGGGACGGTCGGCCTCGGCGCGCAGGCGGGCCACGTACGCGGCGGCCTGCGCCCGCCGTGCCATGCCCAGCTTGCCGAGCAGGGCCGACACGTAGTTCTTGACGGTCTTCTCCGCGAGGTGCAGCCGGTCGCCGATGGCCCGGTTGGTGAGGCCCTCGCCGATGAGGTCGAGGATGCGCCGCTCCTGTTCGGTCAGTGCCGCCAGGCGCGGATCGCCGCCCGGCCCGGACGGGGCGCCGCGCAGCCGGTCGAGCACCCGGGCGGTGGCGACGGGGTCCAGGAGGGAGCGTCCGGCGGCGACGTCCCGGACGGCGGCGACCAGGTCCGTCCCCCGAATGGCCTTGAGGACGTATCCGGCCGCGCCGGCCATGATCGCGTTGAAGAGGGCCTCGTCGTCGGCGTACGAGGTCAGCATGAGGCAGGCGACCCCGTCCGTACGGGAGCGGATCTCGCGGCAGACCTCGACGCCGTTGCCGTCGGGCAGCCGGACGTCCAGCACGGCGACGTCCGGTCGGCTGGCGGGGACGCGCGCGAGCGCCTCGGCGGCGGTGGCCGCCTCGCCGACGACCACGAGGTCGGGCTCAGCGTCCAGCAGCTCGCGCAGCCCACGTCGGACGATCTCGTGGTCGTCGAGGAGAAACACCCTGACCTGTCCACTTTCGGGCACAATGCCAGTCTCACATATTGACCCCCCGCTTGCTCTTCCCGTGGCCGCCGCCTCCGGGTTAACGTGCGTTAGTCCTTCGAGGCTGCAAGGCTGTGACCTGTGGTGTTCCCGGCTGCTGTGATCCCGACCGCGATGTACTTGGATTTCCCAACAAATTTGCAGGTCAGCGGTGTTTCACACGCGTGCCGGGTTACTGGGTAACGTGCCTTGTGCGGGCCGTCGAACGGGACACCTGTCACCGCTCGGTCCGACCGCGCCGCACCCCACCCCGTGCGCCGTATCGGCACCGGGCGAGCCGCACTGGCTCTTCCGGAGACCCCGGGGGCCGGACAGACGGAGGAGCACACGTGACCGTGGAAAGCACTGCCGCGCGCGGAACGTCGCGCAGCAGCAGCGGAAAGCGCACGGCGGCGGCCAAGACGGCCGCCAAGAAGGCGCCCGCGAAGAAGTCGGCGAGCCGCGCCAAGCGCGGCTCGGCACCCGCACAGCCGGAGCTGGTGCAGCTGCTCACCCCCGAGGGCGAGCGCGTCGAGCACCCCGACTACGCCATCGACCTCAAGCCCGAGGAGCTGCGCGGTCTGTACCGCGACATGGTGCTCACCCGGCGCTTCGACTCCGAGGCGACGTCGCTGCAGCGGCAGGGCGAGCTGGGCCTGTGGGCCTCGCTGCTGGGCCAGGAGGCCGCGCAGATCGGCTCCGGCCGGGCGCTGCGCGACGACGACTACGTCTTCCCCACCTACCGTGAGCACGGTGTGGCGTGGTGCAAGGGCGTGGACCCGGCGAACCTGCTCGGCATGTTCCGCGGTGTGAACAACGGCGGCTGGGACCCGAACAGCAACAACTTCCACCTCTACACCATCGTCATCGGCTCGCAGGCGCTGCACGCCACGGGCTACGCGATGGGCGTGACGAAGGACGGCGCGGACTCGGCCGTCGTCGCCTACTTCGGCGACGGTGCCTCCAGCCAGGGCGACGTCGCGGAGGCGTTCACCTTCGCCGCCGTGTACAACGCGCCGGTGGTGTTCTTCTGCCAGAACAACCAGTGGGCCATCTCCGAGCCCACCGAGAAGCAGTCCCGCGTCCCGATCTACCAGCGCGCCGCCGGCTTCGGCTTCCCCGGCGTTCGGGTGGACGGCAACGACGTGCTGGCCGTACTGGCCGTGACGCGGGCCGCCCTGGAGCACGCCCGCTCCGGGCAGGGCCCGATGCTGGTGGAGGCGTTCACCTACCGCATGGGCGCGCACACCACCTCCGACGACCCGACCCGCTACCGCGCCGACGACGAGCGCGTGGCGTGGGAGGCCAAGGACCCGATCCTGCGGCTGCGCACCTACCTGGAGAAGGAGGGCCTGGCCGACGAGGCGTTCTTCGCCGGGCTGGAGAAGGAGAGCGAGGAGCTGGGCGTCAGCGTGCGCGAGAAGATCCGCACGATGCCCGACCCCGACACGATGGCGATCTTCGAGAACGTCTACGCGGACGGCCACGCGCTCATCGACGAGGAGCGCGCCCAGTTCGCCGAGTACCTCGCGTCCTTCGCCGACGCGGACGAGACCGCCGGAAAGGGCCACTGACATGGCTGCCAAGAGTTCGGGCCAGCTGCCCGTCGCGAAGGCGATCAACGAGTCGCTGCGGGCCTCCCTGGAGGCCGACCCCAAGGTCCTGGTCATGGGCGAGGACGTCGGCAAGCTCGGTGGCGTCTTCCGCGTCACGGACGGGCTCCAGAAGGACTTCGGCGAGGACCGCGTCATCGACACCCCGCTCGCCGAGTCGGGCATCGTCGGCACCGCGATCGGCCTGGCCCTGCGCGGCTACCGGCCGGTGGTCGAGATCCAGTTCGACGGGTTCGTCTTCCCCGCGTACGACCAGATCGTCACCCAGCTCGCCAAGATGCACGCCCGTGCGCTCGGCAAGGTGAAGATGCCGGTCGTCATCCGCATCCCCTACGGCGGCGGCATCGGCGCGGTGGAGCACCACAGCGAGTCGCCGGAGGCGCTGTTCGCGCACGTCGCGGGCCTCAAGTGCGTCTCGCCGTCGAACGCGAACGACGCGTACTGGATGATGCGCCAGGCGATCGAGTCCGACGACCCGGTGATCTTCTTCGAGCCCAAGCGGCGCTACTGGGACAAGGGGGTCGTCGACACCTCCGCCATCCCCGCCCCGCTGCACGAGGCGCACGTCGCCCGCACGGGCACGGACCTCACCCTGGTGGCCTACGGCCCGATGGTGAAGACCTGCCTGGAGGCCGCGGCGGCGGCCGAGGAGGAGGGCCGCTCGCTGGAGGTCGTCGACCTGCGCTCCATGTCGCCGATCGACTTCGACACCGTCCAGCGGTCGGTGGAGAAGACCGGTCGGCTGGTGGTGGTGCACGAGGCGCCGGTGTTCTACGGCTCCGGTGCGGAGATCGCCGCCCGGATCACCGAGCGGTGCTTCTACCACCTGGAGTCGCCGGTCCTGCGGGTGGGCGGTTTCCACGCGCCGTACCCGCCGGCCCGCCTGGAGGAGGAGTACCTGCCGGGCCTGGACCGGGTGCTCGACGCCGTCGACCGCTCCCTGGCGTACTGAGCAGGGGCTGAGGAGAGTCGTGACGATGACTGCGAACGCGCAGCGCTTCCGCGAGTTCAAGATGCCCGACGTGGGCGAGGGCCTGACCGAGGCGGAGATCCTGTCCTGGCACGTCAAGCCCGGTGACGCGGTGACCGACGGCCAGGTCGTGTGCGAGGTCGAGACGGCCAAGGCCGCCGTCGAGCTGCCCATCCCCTTCACCGGGACGGTCAGCGAGCTGCACTTCGGCGAGGGCACGACGGTGGACGTCGGGACGTCGATCATCACCGTCGACACCGACCCGTCGGCGGGCCCGGCCCAGGCCGCCCCGGCCGCACCCGCAGCCGAGCCCGCCGCACCGGCCGCTCCGGCAGCACCGGCCGAGCCCGCCGAGGAGGCGCCGGAGGAGGGCAAGCGGCAGCCGGTGCTCGTCGGCTACGGGGTGTCCGCCTCGTCCACCAAGCGGCGGCCCCGCAAGCAGGCGGCGGCCGTGCCGGAGCAGGGCGCGGCCGACGCGCTCCAGGCCGAGCTGAACGGCACCGTCCCCGGGGCGCCCGCCCCGGACGCGCCGACGGCCCCGGCCGCCACCCGTCCGCTGGCCAAGCCGCCGGTGCGCAAGCTGGCCAAGGACCTGGGCGTGGATCTGGCCCGCGTCACCCCCACCGGGCCCGAGGGCACCATCACCCGGGACGACGTGCACGCGGCGGCGGCACCGCCGGCGCAGGCCGAGGCCCCGGCGGCGGCGCCCGCACAGGCCGCGGCCGAGCCCGCTGCGGCCCCCGCCGTGGAGCCGCAGTCCATGGCCGCCATCCGGGAGCGCCGGGTGCCGGTCAAGGGCGTCCGCAAGGCGACGGCGGCGGCGATGGTCTCCAGCGCGTTCACCGCGCCGCACGTGACGGAGTTCGTCACGGTCGACGTCACCCGCACGATGCGGCTCGTCGAGGAGCTCAAGCAGGACCCGGACATGGCGGGGCTGCGGGTCAACCCGCTGCTGATCGTCGCCAAGGCCCTGCTGACGGCGATCCGCCGCCACCCGGACGTCAACGCGACGTGGGACGAGGCGAACCAGGAGATCGTCTACAAGGACTACGTCAACCTGGGCATCGCCGCCGCCACCCCGCGCGGCCTGATCGTGCCGAACATCAAGGACGCGCAGGCCAAGACCCTGCCGGAGCTGTCGCGGGCGCTCGGTGAGCTGATCGCCACGGCACGCGAGGGCAAGACGTCCCCCGGCGACATGCAGGGCGGCACGGTGACGATCACCAACGTCGGCGTGTTCGGCGTCGACACCGGCACCCCGATCCTGAACCGCGGGGAGTCCGCGATCCTCGCCTTCGGCGCGGTCAAGCTCCAGCCGTGGGTCCACAAGGGGAAGGTCAAGCCCCGGCACGTCACCACGCTGGCCCTGTCCTTCGACCACCGGCTGGTCGACGGCGAGCTGGGCTCCCGCGTGCTGGCGGACGTGGCGGCCGTCCTGGAGCGCCCCAAGCGCCTCATCACCTGGGGCTGAGCCCCGGCGCACCCCGCACCGCAGCCCGTCCCCGGACCATCGGGGGCGGGCTGCGGGCGGTTCGGGCCGTGGACGGCTCGGGGCGCCGACGGCCGGGGGTGGCCGTCGGCCGCGTCAGAGCGTCAGAGGTAGGGGCCGCCGGAGCGTCCGGGGCCGCGCTCGGCGGCGTCCTCGGGCACGGCGCCGGGCGGCAGGGCGCGCCGCATCTGCTCCAGCTGCGCGCGGGCGGCCATCTGCTGGGCGAACAGGGCCGTCTGGATGCCGTGGAAGAGCCCTTCGAGCCATCCGACGAGCTGGGCCTGCGCGATGCGCAGCTCGGCGTCGCTCGGCACCACGTCGTCGGTGAAGGGGAGCGAGATGCGCTCGAGCTCCTCGATGAGCTCCGGCGCGAGCCCGTCCTCCAGCTCCTTGACGGAGCTGTGGTGGATCTCCTTCAGCCGGGCGCGGCTCGCCTCGTCGAGCGGGGCGGCCTTCACCTCTTCGAGAAGCTGCTTGATCATGCTGCCGATGCGCATGACCTTCGCGGGCTGCTCGACCATCTCCGTGATGGGTACCTCGCGCGACTCCTCGTCGCCCTCGCCGCCGCCGGGGGTGCTGAGCGCCATGCCGTCCGGGCCGACCACCAGGACGTGTGAACGGTCTTGCGGCTGTTCGTTCGTCGGCTGTGTCATGGGTCCATTCTGCACGGCGTCCGCAGGCTTCCGGGGGCGCTACCGCCGACGCAGCCGCAGGCCGAGGAAGGCCAGGCCGAGGCCCACCGAGGCCATGCCGGCGCCGAGGGAGAGGACGGGCAGGACGGGTCCGCCGACGGGCGGGGCGGCGGCCTGCCGGACGGGGGCGGTCCCGTCGGCGGATTCGGCCTCCTCCGCGTAGTCGGCGTAGAGGTCGTAGGTGCCGAAGGTCTCCGCGGGCCGCTCCGGCAGCGGGACCCACGGGTGGGCCGGCGCCCGGGACACCGTCTGGGGCGCGGGGCTCCGGTCGGCGGCGGGCTGCTCCTCGGGCGCGGGCGAGGCGGGCTCGGGCGCGCTCGGTGACGGGCTGCCGGGATCGGTTGAGGGGGAACCGGACGGCGTGCCGGTGGGCTCGGGTGCCGTCGGCGAGGGCGACACGTGCCCGGGTGGTCGGGGCCCGTCGGGGCCCACCCCCGGCTCGGGGGAGAAGCGGTAGCCGTCCTCCTCGGGGAGGACCCAGCCCGGAGGTCGGCTCGGCTCCGCCTCCTGGCCGGGGCCCGGGCTCTCGGCGAGGGCGGGGACGGGCAGCAGGACGGCGGCACCGACCAGCAGGCCCACGGCGTGCGCTTTCACTGCGTGACTCCCCTCTCGCCCCGTGCGTCCCATACGTCCCGTACATCCCATGAGGTCCGTGCGCCCCCTGCAGCCCATGCAGCCCTTTCGGCTCGGTGAGCCCGCCCTTCACACTGACCAGTGACCAGCGTCACACGTCGGCTCACGTCCGGCACCTTGGGCGGGAACTTCCACGCTCAGTGACGACCGCGTGACGTGAAGCCGCTTTCCGACGGCGTGCGTTCCCGTCGCTCCAGGGGCGTGTGCCCCGGCGCACGCACCCACATGCGCGCCCCTTTCGGCCCGCGACGCGCCTCGGGCACCATCGGCTCCCCCTCACCTCACCAGCACGACCTTCCCGACGTGCTCGCCGCCCTCCAGCACCCGGTGGCCCTCGGCGGCGTCCGCCAGCGGCACGGTGCGGTCCACGACGGGCCGCACCCGGCCGCTGCCGATGAGCGGCCAGACGTGCTCGCGGACGGCCGCCACGATCGTCGCCTTCTCCGCGACGGGACGGCCGCGCAGGCTCGTCGCCGCGATCGCCCCACGCTTGGCGAGGAGCGCGCCGAGGTTCAGCTCGCCCTTGACGCCGCCCTGCATCCCGATGACCACGATGCGCCCGCTGACGGCGAGCGCCGCCACGTTCGGCTTCAGGTACTTGGCGCCCATGATGTCGAGGATGACGTCGGCGCCGTGGCCGTCCGTCGCCGCCTTCACCTCTTCGGTGAAGTCCTGCTCCCGGTAGTTGACGAGGATATCGGCACCCAGCTCGGCGCAGCGCGCCAGTTTCTCCTTCGTCCCGGCGGTCACGGCCACCCTCGCGCCGACCGCCTTGGCGAGCTGGACGGCCATGGTGCCGATGCCGCTGGCCCCGCCGTGCACCAGGAAGACCTCGCCCGGCCGCAGGTTGCCGACCATGAAGACGTTGGACCACACGGTGGCGGTCACCTCCGGCAGCGCCGCCGCCGTCACGAGGTCGACGCCCTCGGGAACCGGCAGCACCTGTCCGGCGGGCACCGCGACGCGTTCGGCGTACCCGCCGCCGCTCAGCAGCGCGCACACCTCGTCGCCCACGGCCCACCCCACGACACCCGGCCCGACGGCGGCGATCCGCCCGGAGCACTCCAGACCGGGGTAGGGTGACGCTCCCTCAGGCGGCGGGTAGAGGCCCTGACGCTGCAACAGGTCGGCGCGGTTGACGGCCGCGGCGGCCACGTCGATCAGCACCTCCCCCTCGCCCGCTTCGGGATCGGGCACCTCGGCCCACACCAGCGCCTCGGGACCACCGGGTTCGGGAATCGTGATCGCACGCATGGGCACGACGCTACCGTCTGCGCGCGGCGGTCCGGTGATCGCGACGTGTCGGGTCGCCGACGGACTCGTGGTCACCCGGGTGGTGTTCCGCGACGGCGGGCCCGCCGGGTCGCGGAGCGCCGCCCGGCATGATGGCGGGTATGAGCGAAGAGACGACACGCCGCATCGGCATCCTGCTGTTCCCCGAGGTGGAGGAACTCGACGCCTTCGGACCGTGGGAGGTGCTGTCCCACTGGACGCGGATCTATCCGGAGGACGGCTGGGAGGTGTTCACCTTCTCGGAGGAGGGCGGCGCGGTGACCTGTGCCAAGGGCCTGACGGTCCAGGCGCACCACGCCCTGGCCGACGCGCCCCCGCTCGACGTGCTGCTGTACCCCGGCGGCGACGGCACGCGGACGATGCTCAAGGACGAGGAGCACCTGGCCTGGCTCCGGGAGCAGCGCGCGACCGTGCCGCTGCTGACGAGCGTGTGCACGGGCGCCCTCGTCTACGCGGCGGCGGGGCTGCTGGCGGGGCGGCGGGCAACGACGTACTGGCAGGCGCTGCCGACGCTGGCGGAGCTGGACCCGACGGTCGAGGTGCGGCCCGACGAGCGCTTCGTCGACGACGGCGACCTCGTCACCGCCTCAGGGGTGTCGGCCGGGATCGACATGGCCCTGCACCTCGTGGCGCGGCTCGCCTCCCCCGAGCGGGCGCGCGAGGTGCGCAGGGGCATCCAGTACGACCCCGAGCCGCCGGTGTGAGGCGGGGCTGACGGCGGTCACTGCCCGAGGTCGTCGCGGGGGGACTGCCAGTCCCGCTTGGCGGCGGGCTGCATCTTCGGCGGGTTGCGCAGCTCGCCGGTGTCGTCCTCGTCGCCCTTGCGCAGCTTCCTCACCGGCTGCTCCTCCTGCGAACGGCGGATGACGACGACGCGGTCCTGCTGCTGGAGCGCGGCGGCGGCCGGCTCGTCGAAGTGCAGCAGCCGGTGGCCCCTTATGACGGCGAGGACGAGGTCGGGGCACTGGCGCGGCGAGCGTCCGACCTCGGCCTTGGTGACGGGGCGTTCGGCCAGCGTCATCCCGATGCCGGTCTGGATGAGGTCCTCCATGACCTGGCCCGCGCTCGGGCTGATGAGGGACAGGCCCAGCAGCCGTCCGGCCGCGCCGGAGCTGGTGACCACGGAGTCCGCGCCGGACTGCTTGAGCAGCGGCACGTTCTCCTCCTCCCGCACGGAGGCGACGATGTTGAGCTGCCGGTTGATCTGCCGCGCGGTCAGCGTCACGAGGACGGCCGTGTCGTCGCGCTGGGTGGCGATGACGACCTGCCGGGCCCGGTCGATGCGCGCCCGCTCCAGGACGCTGGAACGGGTGGCGTCGCCGACGACTCCGGCGAACCCGTCGGCGTTGGCCGCGTCGATGACCTTCGCGCTCGGGTCCACGACGACGATCTGCTCCTTCGTCGCACCGGCCGCGAGCAGCGTCTCGGCCGCCGAGCGGCCCTTCGTCCCGAAGCCGACGATGACCGTGTGGTCGCGCACGGTGGACCTCCAGTGGGACAGCCGCCACTGCTGGCGGGTGCGCTCGGTCAGCACCTCCAGCGAGGTGCCGACGAGGATGATCAGGAAAGCGACGCGCAGCGGGGTGATGACGAAGGTCGTCAGCATCCGCGCGGTGTCGGAGGTGGGATAGATGTCGCCGTAGCCGGTCGTGGAGAGCGACACGGTGACGTAGTACACCGAGTCGAGCAGGGTGATGCCGCCGCCCGCGTTGTCCGCGTAGCCCTCGCGGTCGAGGTAGACGACGGCGACCGCTATCAGCAGCACGACGTGGGCCATGAGCAGCCGCTTGGCCACCTGGAGCAGCGGACCGGTGAGCTGCCGGGGGAGTTGCACCCGGAAGGTGTACTCGTCCGCGTAGGCGATCCGCTTCCGGCGCGCCGTGAGCGGGTTCTCGAGCTTCATGGAAGGGTCACCGGTCAGTTCCGGGGCAGGCCGAGCAGATGGACGGGGGCGCCCGCTCCGGCGCCGCCGGGCGGGATGACCGCCAGGGCCGTGGCCGAGGCGATCCCCCGGAGCATAGCCGGGCCGTGGAAACGCAGCGGCGTCGCGGTCCCGCGCCGGTGGGAGACGGGCACGAGCCGGGTGTCCTCGGGGTGGCCCTGCACCCGTTCGGCCAGCCGCGCCGGGCCGGGCCCCGCCTCCGGGTCGCGGTCGGCGAGGGTGCGCAGCAGCGGGTCGGCGAGCGTCAGCAGCGCCGAGACGGCGGCCAGCGGGTTGCCGGGCAGCCCGACGACGTGCCGCCCGTCGGGGAGCGCCGCGAGCAGCATCGGATGACCGGGCCGCACGGCGACGCCGTCGACGACGAACATCGCGCCGAGCTCCCGCAGCGCGGGGCGCAGGTGGTCCACGGGCCCGGCGGCCGTCGATCCGGTCGTGACGAGCACCTCGGCGTCGCCGCCGGTGAGTGCGTCACGCAGCGCCGAGGCGCTGTCGCCCAGGTGCCGGGTGGCGACGACGTCCGCGCCCAGCTCCGCCAGCCAGGGGGCGACGAGGGGGCCGAGCGCGTCGCGGATCCGGCCGTCGGCGGGGACGCCCTCGGTCAGCAGCTCGTCCCCGAGGACGAGGACCGCGGCGCGCGGGCGGCGGGTCAGCGTCAGCCGGTCGTACCCGGCGGCGGCGGCGAGCCCCAGCACGGCCGGGGTGACGAAGGCCCCGGCGGGCAGCAGCAGGTCGCCCGTGCGGCACTCCTGGCCGCGCGGCCGGATGTCGCCGCCGTGCGGCGGGGTGGCGGGCGCGGTGAGCCGACCGCCGCCCGCGAAGCCGTGCTCGCTGCGCAGGACGGCGGTGGCGCCCTCGGGGACGCGGGCGCCCGTCGCGATGGCCACCGCGTGCCCGTCGGGCAGCCGCTCGGGGGTGTCACCGGCGAGGACGCCGGGCCCGGTGTCCTCCAGCGCCCACGGTCCGGGGCCGGCGACGGCCCAGCCGTCCATGGCGGAGGTGTCGAAGGCGGGCAGGTCGGTGAGGGCGGGCAGGGGCTCGGCCAGCACGTGGCCCAGCGCCTCGGGCAGCGGCAGCTCGACCGGCTCGCCGGGGCGGGCGGCGTACCGGGCCGCCGTCCGGGCCTCCGCCCAGCTGACGGCGGCGGGCCGGGAGGGGCCGCCGGAGGGTCGGCCGCCCTCGGGCGCGGCGCCCGGCGGGCCGCCGCCGGACGCGCCGCCGGGGCGGGGGCTCAGCGCGGCGTCGAGCCCGGCCGTGCCGTTGGCCAGGGCGAGGGCGTCGTCGAAGTCGTCATCCATCGCGGGCGTCCGGGGGTGGGAAGGAGGGGTCATGGGGGCCTCGCGCTCTGTGCCGTCAGCCGGCGGGGGGTGGGGAGCCGGGGGAGGTGCCCGGGCCGCCCGGCGCCTCCTCGTTCCAGCGGTCGGCCAGGGCCGCCGCCTTGCGGACGGCGACGGCGATGTCCTCCGGCGAGCCGCCCTGGCGGGCGGCGGCGTAGCCCACGAGGAACGTCGTCAGGGGTGCCGCCGGGCGGGCGACGCCGTGGGCGGCGTCCCGGGCGAGGTCGAGGACGGCGGTGATGTCGACGTCGAGTTCGAGGCCGAGCTCCGCCTTGACTGCGGTGGTCCATTCATCCAGCACACGCCCATGCTCCCTGATGCGGGCGCGGGCGGCGGCGATGTCCTCCCAGGTGTCGCAGTCGGCGCCGGTGTCCGTCGGCACCCGGCGCACCGCGAGCTCGGCGGTGAGGAGCTTCAGGGGCAGGTGGTCCAGGCGGCCGTGCTCGGTGGCGAGCAGCGCCAGTTCGCGGCGCAGCGGCTCGGCCCGGTGGACGGCCAGGAGCGGCTGGTCGCGGCCGTCCGCGGTGGCCAGCGCGCATTCCGCGGCCGGGTCCCCGGCCAGCGCGGCGCGCAGCCCCCGGACGGTGTCCGGGGCGAGGAAGGGCAGGTCGGCGGAGAGCACCAGCACGGTCCGGGCGGTGACGTGCCGCAGTCCGGCGTCGAGCGCCGCGAGCGGGCCGCCGCCGGGGCGGGCCTCGCGCGTCCACGTCACCGGCCGGACGGTGGGCCTGCGGGGGCCGACGACGACGGTGCGGGCGGCGTCCGGGCAGGCGGCCAGGGTGCGGTCCAGCAGGGTGCGTCCGCCGACGGTGACGGCGGGCTTGTCCGCGCCCCCCAGGCGCCGCGCGCCCCCACCGGCCAACACGACCACGTCGTATGCAGCTGCCACGCCTAGAGGGTACGGCGACACCGGGGGCTCGGGGCTCCGGGCTATCCTGCGACGGGCGCAGGCCCGCGATCACCGTGCGCCGGGCGCGCACTCGGGCGTGCGCGGGACGCGCTGGGCGGGGGCGCACCGGTCCGGCCGACCGCGCTCGGCACCCACCGGCTCGGTACGACGACGAGGGCTTGATGAGGTTGTTCCCTTCCACCACGGCCTCGGCGATGCCGTCGTGTCCTCCCGTTCCGTCCGGCCCTGCCGCCGCACCCCGCCACCGGGACGCCGTCGCGTGCGGTGCGGGCCGACGGTGACCGGGAACCGGCGCACCGGTCGCGCCGCCGTCACCCTGGGCCTGACCGTGATCACGGTGGTCACGGTGGTCACGCTGCTCGTCCTCACCGGCGTGCCCGGCACCGCCACGGACGACGGACGGGACCGGGCCCCCGGACACCTCCCCCTGGGCCCGGCGGACCTGGCGGAGCACCGCACCGTCACGCCCCTCGCGCCGGGCGTCGAACACCTCGCCATCCGCCGGGGCGACGCGTCACCCGACGAGCACTGGACGCTCACCGTGGGCCTGGGCACCTCGGAGGCGGAGGTCGCCGAGCTGCGACGACGCGTACGGGAGGCCGGCCACACCCCGGTGCTGAGCGAGGTGGTCGGTGCCGATCCCGGCCGCCGCGACGGCACGGGGCCGGGGACGCTCGTGCGCGTCGGGGCGTACGCCGGTGAGGGGGAGGCGGACGAGGTCCGCGAGGAGTTGGCGGAAGCGGGGGTGCGCACCAAGCAGCAGCACACCAGCGGGGACGGACGAGTCGCCACGGGGCCGTGGTCGGTCCACGTGCTCGTCATCGACCCGGAGGAGTTCGACGGGCGTCTCACGGCGGAGCTCGCGGCGGGGACCGTGGCGGGCCGGGAGACCGTGACCTCTCTCGTCAGCCGTACCGGAGCCCTCGCCGGTGTCAACGGCGGCTTCTTCGTGCTCGGCGAACGTGATCGCCCCGGACAGGGGATCGCCGGCACGGAGGGCGACCTCGCGGGTGTCTCCGTGATCAGGGGCGAGTTGCTGTCCGAGGCCGTGAACGGGCGGCCCGCCCTCGTCCTGCCCGACGGCTCGGGCGCCGAGGCGACGATCCGGCGCCTGCGGACCCGGCTGTCGGTCCGGGTCGCCGGTGCCTCGCGCGAGGTCACGGGCCTCAACCGCGTACCCGGTCTGATCGTCAACTGCGGTGGGGTGGGCGAGCAGACACCCCTGATGCGTCCCGCCCATGACTGGACGTGCGGCAACGCGCACGAACTGATCGCGATCACGCCGGAGTTCGGGGCGCAGGCACCGGGGGGCGAGGGCTACCAGGTCGTCCTGGACGGCGACGGCCGGGTGACCGGGGCGCGGGAGAACGGTGGCGGACCGGTACCGGCGGACGGCCTGGTGCTGCGGGCGACCGGTGATTCCGCGACCTGGCTCCGGCGCCACGTCGCCGTCGGGTCGACCGTCAGCGTCACCGAGGACGTCGTGGACGTCGGGACCGGGAAGGTGCTGCCCAGGTCGGCCGGGACCTCGGTGGTCAACGGCGGGCCGCTGCTCCTTCGGGACGGAGCCGTGGCGCTCGATCCGGAGCGCGACGGCTGGAGCCCCCGGGACATCGCGGCCACCGACCGGGCGGAGTGGTTCACCGAGTGGTACCTGCGGCGGAAGGCCCGCAGCGCCGCCGGGGTGACGGCGGACGGACGTCTGCTGCTGATGACCGCCGACGGCGATCAGCCGGACCACGGTGTCGGGCTCACGATCGGCGAGACGGCCGAGGTGATGCGCTCGCTCGGCGCGGTGGACGCCGTCAACCTCGACGGGGGCGGTTCGGCCGCCATGGCCGTGGACGGCACCCTCGTGTCGAGCCCCAGCGACGCGGCGGGGGAACGCCCCGTGGCGGACGCGCTGCTGGTGCTGCCCTGACGCGCCCCCGGCCGTCGCGGACGACGGCCGGGGTGGTGCGGGCCGGCTCGGTCGGTCAGCTCGGTCGGTCAGCTCGGTCGGTCAGAGGGTGCGCAGGAGGACGGCGGGGTGTTCGACGCAGTCGGCGACGTACCGGAGGAAGCCCCCGGCCGTGCCGCCGTCGCAGACGCGGTGGTCGAAGGTCAGCGAGAGCTGGACGACGTGCCGCACGGCCAGCTCGCCCTCGTGCACCCACGGCTTCGGCACGATCCGGCCGACGCCGAGCATCGCCGCCTCGGGGTGGTTGATGATCGGCGTCGAGCCGTCCACCCCGAACACGCCGTAGTTGTTGAGGGTGAACGTGCCGCCCGTCAGCTCGGCCGGGGAGAGCCGGCCCTCGCGGGCGGCGTCCGTCAGCCGCTGGAGCTCGTCGGTCAGCCCCTGCGCGTTGCGCCGGTGGGCGTCCTTGACGACGGGCACGACCAGCCCGCGCTCCGTCTGCGCGGCGAAGCCGAGGTGCACGGCGGGGAGCCGGACGACCTCGCGCCGCTCGGTGTCCACGGTGGAGTTCAGCTCGGGGTGGCGCTCCAGCGCGGCCACGCAGATCCGGCCGAGGAGCGCCAGGAGGGAGATCTTCGGCCCGGCGGCGTTCATGGCCCGGCGGGCCGCGAGCAGCTCCGTGGCGTCGGCGTCGACCCAGCAGGTGGCGTCGGGGATCTCGCGACGGCTGCGGGCGAGCTTGTCCGCCACGGCGCCCCGCACGCCCTTGAGGGGCACCCGCTCGCCCTCCGGCTCCGCCGCGGGGGCGGAAGCGGCCGGGGCGGCGGCCGGCTCGGGACGGGCGGCGGCGCGCTCGACGTCGGCGCGCAGGATCAGCCCCTGCGGGCCGGAGCCCGGCACGGTGTGCAGGTCGATGCCGTGTTCGCGGGCGATGCGGCGCACGAGCGGTGAGATGACGGCGAGGGGCGCGCCCGTCCGGGCGTCCGCCGGGTCGCCCGCCCGCGTGGCGGGGGCGCGGGGCGCGGAGCGGGGGCGCGTCGGCGCGGGGGCCGGAGCGGGGGCGGCCGGGCGCGCCCGGCGGCGCCGGCGCGGCGCCTCGCTCGTCCCGTAGCCGACGAGGACGTTCCCCGAGCCCTCCTTCGCTCCGGACGCGGCGGACGCTGCGGGCTGCGCGGACGGCGCGGGGGTGCCGTCGACGACCTCCACACCGTTCACGGCGGGCTTCCCGTCCCCTTCCTCCGGTGCCGAGGCGACGGTCACCAGCGGGGTGCCGACGGGGATCTCGTCGCCCTCCGCGCCGTACCGGGCGGTGACCACGCCGCCGTACGGGCAGGGCACCTCCACCATGGCCTTCGCCGTCTCGACCTCGACCACCGGCTGGTCGATGGCCACGACGTCCCCGACCTCGACCAGCCACCGGGTGATCTCGGCCTCGGTCAGCCCCTCGCCCAGATCGGGCAGAGTGAACTCGCGCACCTCGGGCATCAGCGTCCGTTCCCTTCCGTCCACCGCGACTCCCACTGGAGCCTGTCCACAGCGTCCAGGATCCGGTCGACGCCGGGAAGGTGGTGGCGCTCCAGCATCGGCGGCGGGTACGGGATGTCGAATCCGGCGACGCGCAGGACGGGCGCCTCCAGGTGGTGGAAGCAGCGCTCGGTGACGCGCGCCGCGATCTCCCCGCCGGGCCCGCCGAAGCCGCCCGACTCGTGCACGACCACGGCCCGCCCGGTGCGCCGCACGGACGCGGTGACCGTCTCGTCGTCGAACGGCACGAGGGAGCGCAGGTCGACGACCTCCAGGTCCCAGCCCTCGGCCGTCGCCGCCTCGGCGGCCTCCATGCACACGGGCACGGAGGGGCCGTAGGTGAGGAGCGTCGCCGAGGTGCCGGTGCGCCGGACGGCGGCCCGCCCGATCGGTTCCACGGCGGCGGGCGCCTGCGGGTCCCAGTCGTCCTTGGACCAGTAGAGCCGCTTGGGCTCCAGGAAGACGACGGGGTCGTCGGAGGCGATGGCCTCGCGCAGCATGCCGTAGGCGTCGGCCACCGTCGCCGGGGTGACGACGTGCAGGCCGGGCGTGGCGATGTAGTACGCCTCGGAGGAGTCACTGTGGTGCTCCACCCCGCCGATGCCGCCGCCGTAGGGCACCCGGACGGTGATCGGCATGGGCAGGGCGCCGCGCGTGCGGTTGCGCATCCGGGCGACGTGCGAGACGAGCTGCTCGAACGCCGGGTAGGCGAACGCGTCGAACTGCATCTCCACGACCGGGCGCAGCCCGTACATGGCCATGCCGACGGCGGCGCCGAGGATGCCGGCCTCGGCCAGCGGCGTGTCCGTGCAGCGGTCGTCGCCGAACTCCTTCGCCAGCCCGTCGGTGACACGGAAGACGCCGCCGAGGGTGCCGACGTCCTCGCCGAGCACGTGCACGGCCGGGTCCTCGGCCATCGCGTCCCGCATCGCGCGGTTCAGCGCCTGCGCGAGCGGCGTGGGCTTGCGGGCGGCGGCCCGCGTGGCGTCCGCCGGTCGGCGGGTGGCCGCCGTGCTCATCGGCCGTCCTCCTGTCCGTGCTGGGCCTGCTGGGCCTGTTCGTCGTGTGCGTCGTGTTCGTCGGCCGCCGCCAGCTCGGCCCGCAGCTGCTCGGCCTGCTCCCGCAGCTGGGTGGTCTGCTCGGCGTACACGTGGTCGAACAGGGACATCGGGTCGAGCTCGGCCTCCGCGTTCATCCCGTCCCGCAGGTCGGCGGCCATGCGTTCGGCGGCCTCCCGGGCGGCGGCGATGCCGTCCTCGTCCAGCAGCCCGCGCTGCGTCAGCTCGGACTCCAGCAGAGCCACCGGGTCGTGGGCGCGCCACGCCTCGACCTCGGCGTCGCCCCGGTAGCGGGTGGCGTCGTCGGCGTTGGTGTGCGCCTCCATCCGGTACGTCACCGCCTCGACGAGCGTGGGCCCGCCGCCGCGCCGGGCGCGGTCCACCGCGTCGGCCAGCACCTCGTGCACGGCCACCGCGTCGTTGCCGTCCACCAGCCGGCCGGGCATGCCGTACCCGACCGCCTTGTGGGCGAGCGTCGGGGCGGCGGTCTGCTTGGCCAGGGGCACGGAGATGGCGAAGCCGTTGTTCTGCACCAGGAAGACGACCGGGGCCTGCCAGACGGCGGCGAAGTTCAGCGCCTCGTGGAAGTCGCCCTCGCTCGTGCCGCCGTCGCCGACGAGGGCGAGGGCCACGACGTCGTCCCCGCGCAGCCGCGCCGCGTGCGCGAGGCCGACGGCGTGCGGGAGCTGGGTGGCGAGCGGGGTGCTGAGCGGCGCGATGCGGCACTCGAGCGGGTTGTACCCGGAGTGCCAGTCGCCGCGCAGGAGGGTGAGCGCCTGCGCCGGGTCCAGGCCCCGGGCGACGGCGGCGAGGGTGTCCCGGTAGCTGGGGAAGAGCCAGTCCCGCTCCTCCAGGACGAGGGCGGCGGCGACCTCGCACGCCTCCTGTCCGGTGGAGGACGGGTAGACGGCGAGCCGGCCCTGCTTGGTCAGGGCCGTGGCCTGCTGGTTGTAGCGGCGGCCCTTCACCAGCTGGGTGTACAGCTCGGACATGAGCGCCGGGTCGAGCTCGGCGCCGGTTCCGAGGACGCGGTGGGGGTGCTCGTCCGGCAGGAGGGGCGCCGCGTCGGTGAGCGGCCGCCACTGTGGGGGCGGGGCAGGGCGGTATGCGCCGGTCTGCGCGGTGACCGTCATGTCGGGCGCACCTCCGGTGGTTCGGGGGCGGACGTTCGGGGGGGTGGCGGTGGCCACGGAAGTGACCGGGGTCTCTCCCCTACCGATTGTTCGGTCCGGAGTGCATTCTGGCTACAGGTGGTACCGCGCTGTGGACGAATGGCCGCCCCCGGCGGCCGGACCGCGCCGGACGTCCAGAAAGGGAGGGCCACACGCCGTGGCGGATGAACAGATGGCCGACACCGGGCTTCCCGCCCGGCCGCTGGACGCGGTGGACCGGCAGATCCTCGGCATCCTCCAGACGGACGGCCGGGCCTCGGTCCGCGCGGTCTCCGACCGTGTCCACATCTCGCGCGCCAACGCCTACGCCCGCATCAACCGGCTCGTCGAGGACGGCGTGATCCGGGGCTTCAGCGCCCGCATCGACCACGAGCGCGCGGGCCAGGGGGCGTCCGCCTACGTCACGCTCAAGATCGTGCAGAACACCTGGCGCACGGTGCGGGCCCAGCTCGAACAGCTGCCGGGGGCGACCCACATCGCCCTGGTCAGCGGCGACTTCGACGTGCTGCTGCTCGTCCACACCCGCGACAACCGCGCGTTGCGGGAGCTGGTGCTGACCCGCATCCAGGCGATCCCGGAGGTCCTCAGCACGCGCACGCTGCTGGTCTTCGAGGAGACCGACCTCCACCCGACGCCCTGAGCGCCGGGCGGAGGCGTTCCGGCCCGGCCCTCAGGCGCGGGGCGTGGCCGGGGCGCTGAACGAGATCCAGACGTCCGGCGGCAGCTGTGGCCGCCCCGGCACCGGCCTGCGCTCCTCCGTCCACGCGTCACCGGTGAGCTCCGTGGCGACGCGGCGCCAGAAGCGTGCCGCGGCCCGGTTGGCGTCCTGGAACGCGATGTCCCACGGGCCGGGGTGCCGGGCCACGATCTCCCGTACGGCGTGCAGCCCGATCCCCGTCCGGCGCGCGCCGCGCACCACGAAGAAGCTGTTCAGCACGCGCGTCGGCGCGTCGAGGCCCCGGACGAACGCGAAGCCGGCGGGGCGGGCGGCGCTCGTCAGGAGGTAGGGCGCCCAGCCGGGTGCGGTGAAGGCCAACCGGAGCCGGTGGTCGTCGAAGGTCCCGTCGGCGCGGGGCAGGTGACCGTCGAACTCCGACAGGTCGTGGCGGAACAGCAGCCACAGTCGCTCCACTGTGGGACGGTCGGTGCTGTCGGCGAGGCGGACGGACGTCTCGGACACGGGGCCCCTTCCGGGAGGCGGGCGATCGGCGGACGTCCCGTGCCGGGGGAAGCCCGCGCGGAGCAGGAGGCGGAACGCGAAGAAGCCTCCCCGGCACGGACGCGGGCGTCCGTGCCGGGGAGGCTTCCTGGCTGAGGCGCATTCTCGCACGTGCGGGCGCGGTGCCCGCTCGCTTTCCGCCGGGAAGCGGTCAGTTGCCGTAGTAGGTGTCGAAGGTGCGGGAGAAGTCGCGGCCGTTGAACTCGTCCCAGTTGATCGACCAGGTCATCAGCCCCCGCATACCGGGCCACGTGCCGTGCGGCTGGTAGGAGCCGCAGTCGGTGCCCCGGGTGAGGCAGTCGAGCGTCCGGGTCACCTCGGCGGGCCCGATGTGGCCGTTGCCCGCGTGCGACGAGGCGGGCAGACCGACGGCCACCTGGTCGGGGCGCAGCGGAGCGAAGAAGGCGTCCTGGTCACCGGCGACGGGGAAGCCCGTCAGCAGCATGTCGGTCATGGCGATGGGGAAGTCGGCCGAGCCCATGGTGTGGTGCCGGTCGTCCAGGCCCATGATCGGACCGGAGTTGTAGTTCTGGACGTGCAGCAGCGTGAGGTCGTCCCGCAGCGCGTGGATCACCGGCAGGTAGGCGCCCGCGCGCGGGTCCTGCCCGCCCCACTGGCCCGAGCCGTAGAACTGGTAGCCGAGCTGCACGAAGAACGTCTCGGGCGCCATGGTGAGGACGAAGTCCTCGCCGTACTCGGCCGTCAGGGTCTCCAGTGCCGAGATCAGGTGGACGATGACGGGGCTGGTCGGGTTGCGGAAGTCGGTGTCGCCGGCGTCCAGGGCCAGGGAGTGGCCCTCGAAGTCGATGTCGAGCCCGTCGAGCCCGTACCGGTCGATGATGGAGCCGACGGAGGAGACGAACGCGTCGCGGGCGGCGGGCGTCTCCAGCCGGACCTGGCCGTTGGCGCCGCCGATGGAGATGAGCACCTTCTTCCCGGCGGCCTGCTTTGCCTTGATCGCCGCCGCGAACTCCTCCTCGGTCTCGACCTCCGGGCACTCGCTGCGCGGGCACAGGTCGAACCGGATGTCGCCCGAGGTCGGCGTCGTGGGCTCACCGAAGGCGAGGTTGATGACGTCCCAGGAGTCGGGCACGTCCGCCATGCGGGTGTAGCCGGAGCCGTTGGCGAAGCTGGCGTGCAGGTAGCCGACGAGGGCGTGCTCGGGCAGCTCCCCGCCGCCGCCCCCGCCGCCGCTGCCGGTGGTGACGGTGACGGCCGCCGAGCGGGCGGACTCGCCGTACGCGTTGGTGGCCGCGACCTCGAAGGTGTGGGCGGTCTCCGGGGTGAGGCCGGTGACGGTGGCCGAGGTGCCGGTGGTCGTGCGCGCGGACTCGCCGTTGCGGTAGAGCCGGTAGCCGGTCGCGCCCGGCACGGCGTCCCAGGTGAGCGTCACGCTGGAGGAGGTGACCGACCCGGCGGCCAAGCCCTCGGGGACGGCGGGCGGCTGCTGGTCGCCCGGGTCGCCGCCGGGGCCGGTGAGGGAGAGGTCGTCGGCGTGGTAGGCGGGGGTGCCGTACCAGCCGTGGGTGTAGACGGTGACCGAGGTGGTGTCGGGGCCGGTGGTGAAGGTCGTCGACAGCCGGGTCCAGTCGCTCGCGGAGGGCGTCCAGGTGGAGACGTCGGTCGTGCCGGTGCCCCGGGCGCCCAGGTAGACGTAGGAGCCCTGGAACCAGCCGCTCAGCGTGTACGCGGAGTCCGGCCGCACGGAGACGGTCTGCGCGCACTCGGCGTGGTGGCCGCCGCCGGGCGTCGCCTTCAGCGCGGCGGTGCCGCCGTGCACGGGCGTGGAGACGGGCGCGGCGCTGCCCGCCGGGCAGCGCCAGCCGTCCAGGCCGGACTCGAACCCGCCGTTGCGCAGGAGCTCGGCCTCGGCGGCCTGGGAGCTCTGCGCGGTGGCGGTGAGACCGCCGCAGGCCAGCGCGACGGCGAGCAGCGTGGCCCGCAGCCGGCGGCGGGGACGGGCGGGCGGGCGCGCGGTGCCCCTGGAACGTCTGAAGCGGCTCACGACTGCCTCCGGGCTCGGGAAACGGGTGCCGAGAGCGGAATTTGGTCCAGACCAATTACGGTGTCAAGGGTTCGCGCAGCCCCGCGTCACCCGTACCGAACACCGCCCGGCACCGGCGGACGACGGCCGGACACCGGGCGGTTCGGGCGGCTCGGGCAGGTCGGAAAGGTCGGTCAGCTCGTCAGGCGACTCAGGTGACTCAGGTGACGCGGAGGCCGGCGAAGGCCATCCGGACGACGGCGGCGGACACCTCGGGGGCGGCGGAGCCGCGCTCGGGCCGGTACCACTCCACGATCGAGTTGATCATCCCGAACAGCAGCCGCGTCGCCAGCCGCACGTCGATGTCGGTCCGCAGGTCGCCCTCGGCCGCCGCCTGCTTCAGCAGCTCCGCGACCTGCTGGTCGAACTCCCGGCGCCGCGCGAGCGCCCACCGCTCGGTGTCGGTGTTGCCGTGCACCCGCAGCAGCAGCGTGACGTAGGGCAGCTCGGCCATCAGCACCTCGGCCGTCCGCCGCGTGACGTACTCCAGCCGCTCGACGGCCCGGCCGTCCGTCGCGCCGGGCTCGGCGAGGATGCCGAACAGCCCGTCGAGCGCGCGGGCGACGGCGCGCCGCAGCAGCTCCTCCTTGCCGCGCACGTGGTGGTAGATGGACGACTTCGAGATGCCCGCGGCCTTCGAGAGGTGCTCCATGCTCGTGCCGTCGTAACCGCGCTCGTTGAACACGCGCACCGCGACGGCCAGCAGGGTGTCGGGGGTGTACGTGTCACGGCGGGCCATGGTCACGATTGTCCCCCCGCCGGTCCGGAGCGGCGCAGCAGCCCCTGGGAGGGGGCGTAGCGGCCGGTGGGGTGGGCGGCGTGGAGGCCGCGCAGGACGGACGCGGCCCAGCCCGCGCCGAGGGCGTCGCACCACTCCAGGGGGCCGCGAGGGTAGTTCACGCCGAGCCGCATCGCCGTGTCGACGTCCGCCTCCCCGGCCACACCCCGGGCGACGGCGTCGGCCGCGAAGTCGGCCAGCATCGCCACCGTGCGGGCGACGACGAGGCCGGGCACCGGCTCGATGACGCTGACCTGCTTGCCGAGGGCCTGGAAGAGCCCGGCCGCCGCCGCCCGGTCGGCCTCGGGGACGTCGTCGGCGCAGCCCAGGGCGATGCGGGTGGCGGTGCGGTAGTCGAGGGCGAGGTCGAAGTGGATCTCGCCGGGGGCGGGCGCGCGGCCGTCGGCCAGGCGCAGCCGGGCGCCGCCGGGGAAGGCGAGGTGGCCGCGCCCCTCCTCGTCATCGACCGGGGCGGACGGGACGACGGCGGTCCGGACGGCGTCCGCCGGGACGACGCCGATGCCCGCGTCGGCCAGCAGCTCCGGCAGGACGGCGGCGGGGCCGAGGGAGCCGTGCACGGTGACCTGGCGGGGCGCCGGGTGCCGGGGGGCGGTGTGCGGGGCGGGCCGGTCGGCGGCCCCCGCCGTACCGCCCGCCGCCCCCGCCGCGTCCTGCGCCGCCTCGCCGTGCGGGAACCAGCCGTGACCGGACTTGCGGCCGAGCCGCCCGGCCTCCACCAGCCGCCGCTGCGCGAGCGAGGGCGTGAACTTGGGGTCGTGGAAGAACGCCTCCCAGACGCTGCGGGTGACGGCCTCGTTGACGTCCTGCCCGATGAGGTCGGTCAGCTCGAACGGCCCCATGCGGAACCCGCCGCTCTCGCGCAGCACGGCGTCGAGGGTGGCGGCGTCGGCGGCGCGCTCCTCCAGCAGCCGGAACGCCTCGGCGTAGAAGGGCCGGGCCACCCGGTTGACGATGAAGCCGGGGGTGTCGGTGCAGCGCACCGGGGTCTTGCCCCAGGCGGCGGCCAGCTCGACGGCGCGGACGGCGGTCGCCTCGTCGGTGGCGTGGCCGCTGACGACCTCCACCAGCGGCAGCAGCGGCGCGGGGTTGAAGAAGTGCAGCCCCACGAACCGGCCGGGGCGCCGCAGCGCGCCCGCGATGGCCGTCACGGACAGCGAGGAGGTGTTCGTCGCGAGCAGGCAGGTGTCGGCGACGACGGACTCCAGCGCCTCGAAGAGCAGCTGCTTGGCACCCAGGTCCTCCAGGACGGCCTCCACGACGAGCGCGGCGTCGGCCAGGTCGCCCAGCTCCTCGGCGGCGTGCAGCCGGCCCGCCGCCGCGTCGCGCTCGGCCGCCGTCATGCGGCCCTTGGCCACCAGCCGGTCCAGCCGGGCGGTGACGGCCTCGGCGGCCTGCTCGGCGCGGCCGGGGGCCACGTCGTGCAGCCGCACCCGGTGCCCGGCGACGAGCGCGACCTGGGCGATGCCCTGGCCCATCGTTCCCGTCCCGACGACCGCCACGGTCCCCGCGTCCGGCGCGTTCTCCACGCTGGCCATTTCAGCCCCCTTGTCCCGACCGATCGTTCGGTTACTCTAACGGTGTCCGCAAGCCCGCGCCCAGCTCGACGAGGAGTTGGTCTTCGATGACCACCGCGCTCACCGCCAGGCAGCTGATCGACCAGCACCGTCCCACACTCGACCAGGCTCTGGAGACCCTCCGCACCCGGGCGTACTGGTCACCGTTCCCCGAACATCCGAAGGCCTACGGCGAGAACGGCTCACTCGGCCCCGCCGAGGGCCAGGCCGCCTTCGACGCGCTGCGCGACGCGCGCTTCGAGCTGGACCAGCCCGGCACCCGGGGCTGGACGGGCGGCGAGACCTCCCCCTACGGCTTCCCCCTCGGCATCGAGTACCCGAACCCGGACGTCGACGTGCTGCTGCCCGCGATGCGGGACGCGATGCCCGCCTGGCGGGACGCCGGACCGGAGGCCAGGGCCGCCGTCTGCCTGGAGATCCTGACCCGCATCAACGCGCGCACGCACGAGTTCGCCCAGGCCGTCATGCACACCAGCGGGCAGGCCTACATGATGGCGATGCAGGCCGGCGGCCCGCACGCGCAGGACCGGGGCCTGGAGGCGGTGGCCTACGCCTACGCCGAGCAGACCCGCACCCCGGCCACCGCCGTCCGGTGGAGCAAGCCGCAGGGCAAGCGCGACCCGCTGGAGCTGACCAAGGAGTTCACCGCCGTGCCGCGCGGCGTGGCGCTCGTCATCGGCTGCAACACCTTCCCCACCTGGAACGGCTACCCCGGCGTCTTCGCCTCCCTGGCCACCGGTAACGCCGTCCTCGTCAAACCGCACCCGCGCGCCGTCCTCCCGCTCGCGCTGACCGTGCGCATCGCCCGGGAGACCCTCGCCGAGGCCGGCTTCGACCCGAACCTCGTCGCGCTCGCCGCCGAGCGGGACGGCGAGGGCATCGCGAAGACGCTCGCGGTGCGGCCCGAGGTCCGCATCGTCGACTACACCGGCTCCACCGCCTTCGGCGACTGGCTGGAGGCCAACGCCCGGCAGGCGCAGGTCTTCACCGAGAAGGCGGGCGTCAACACGATCCTCTTCCACTCCACCGACGACTACCGCGGCATGCTCGCCAACGTCGCCTTCTCGCTGTCCCTCTACAGCGGCCAGATGTGCACCACCCCGCAGAACCTGCTCATCCCCCGCCAGGGCATCGAGACGGACGCCGGACCCAAGACCTACGAGGAGGTCGTCGCCGACCTCGCGGGCGCGGTCGACAAGCTGCTCGGCGACGACGCCCGCGCCACGGCCCTGCTCGGCGCGATCGTCAACCCGGGCGTCGCCCAGCGGCTGGACGCCGCCGCGTCGCTCGGCGAGGTGGCGCTCGCCTCCCGCACGGTCGAGCACCCCGACTTCCCCGACGCGACGGTGCGCACCCCCGTCATCGTGAAGCTGGACGGCGCGAAGCCGGACGCGGAGGCCGCCTACCTCAGCGAGTGCTTCGGCCCGGTGTCCTTCGCCGTCGCCGTCGACTCCACCGATGCCGCCGTCGCACTGCTGCGCCGCACGATCCGCGAGCAGGGCGCCATGACCGTCGGCGCCTACACGACGGACGCCGCGACGGAGCGCCTGGTCGAGGACGCCTGCCTGGAGGAGTGCGCCCAG
This sequence comes from Streptomyces sp. GSL17-111, assembly GCF_037911585.1. NCBI lineage: Bacteria > Bacillati > Actinomycetota > Actinomycetes > Kitasatosporales > Streptomycetaceae > Streptomyces > Streptomyces sp. GSL17-111. The sequence continues at coordinate 2,971,781 of NZ_JBAJNS010000001.1, read as the reverse complement.
CTCTCCCTCAACCTCACCGGCGGCGTGTACGTCAACCAGACCGCCGCGTTCTCCGACTTCCACGGCTCCGGCGGCAACCCCGCCGCGAACGCGACGCTGTGCGACGCGGCGTTCGTCGCCCCGCGCTTCCGCATGGTCGAGGTCCGCCGCCAGGCCTGACCCCCGCCGCCCCCACGCAGCCCCGGCCCGCCCGCGCGCCCTCACGCCGCGCGGGCGGGCCCGCGTCCGACCGGAAGCCTCAGGGCGTGCCGTAGCGCGGCAGAGCGGCGGTGTCCAGCACCACACCGAGCGGCTCCGGCAGGGGCACATCCTCGCCGAACTCGCCGTGCAACACCCCTTGGTACTCACCGCCCTTGGGTCGGCTGTACAGCGCCCACAGGCCGCGTCGCGGATCGATGCTCAGCAGCAGCCCGACACCCGCCGCGGCATACCACGCGCCCTTTCCGGCGATGTCCTTCGCGCGCTCGGAGGTGGAGATCACCTCGACCGCGAGCTCCACGTCACGGGGGTCCGCGAGCCAGTCGTCGTCTTGGTCCCACTCCTCGGGCAGCAGGACGAGGTCGGGAGTGCAGTAGTCGTCCGCGTCATCGGGGAACGCGATGGACGACACCTCGTACGCGCCCAGCCCCGTCGGCAACACGGGTTCGAGCTGCCTCCGCAGCCGCCGGATCACGCCCGCGTGCTTGCCCCGGGGGGTCGGGGACATCACCAGCTTTCCTCCCAGAATCTCGACACGCAGACCGGTCGCCCGCTCGATCTCTTCGGCAACGGTGCGCAGATTGCCGGGGCGTGCACTCATGGCAGGCATCGTCACGTCGTGGCCTCCGCTCCGTGTCGGGAAGAAGCATGGCAGATCTCCACCGTACGCGCGCGGCGTCGGGTCAGGTGGGTGGGCGGGTGGCGCACCAGTGGTAGAGGGTCATGGCGGTGCTGGTGGCGAGGTTGTAGCTGGAGACCTGCGGGCGCATGGGCAGGGCCAGCAGGTGATCGGCCCGCGCCCGCAACTCCGCCGAGACCCCGTGCCGTTCGGTGCCGAAGGCGAGGACGGCGTCGTCGGGGAGGACGGTCTCGCGCAGGTCGGTGCCCGACGGGTCCAGCACGTACAGCGGACCGGGCGGCAGGGCGCCCTCCGCCACCCGCTCGACGGCGGTGGCGTAGTGCAGGCCCGCCCCGCCGCGCACGGCCGCCGGGTGCCACGGGTCGGTGGGCCCGGTGGTGGCGACGCCGGTGATCCCGAGCCCCGCCGCCAGCCGGACGACGGCGCCGACGTTCCCCAGGTTGCGCGGGTCCTCCAGCAGGACGACGGGCGCCCGCCGGGGCCGGGCGCCGAGCGCGGCCAGGTTGGCGGCGCGGTCGCGGCGGGCGGCGAGCGCGGCGACGCCGGTGGGGTGCAGGCGCGGCACGAGCGTCCGCAGCACCCCGCCGTCCACCTCGACGGCCGCCGCCGTCAGGCGCTCCGCGACGTCCGGCGCCAGCTCGGCGGCCAGCTCCCGCAGCCCGGCGGCGTCCCGCGTCAGGACGGCGTGGACGTCGGCCCCGAAGCGCAGGGCGTGCTTCACCGCGTGGAAGCCGTCGAGCAGCACCGCGTCGCCCGCCGCCGCCCGCCAGGCGCGGACGGCCGCCTCGGCCTGCGCCGGGCGTCCGAAACCCACAGTGTTCTCCCTGCTCACCCGCGCAAGGGTAACGATGACGTGCGGCGGTCACTCCACGGCGAGGACCATCCCGCTGCGCGGCCGGGTGGGGATGTGGCCGAGGGGAATGGCCAGATCCTGCTGCGGCACCGTGTAGGACAGCCCGGCCAGCCGGGCGGCCAGCGCGGCGATCAGCGCGCGGGTCGCGTCCTCGCCGGGGCAGCGGTGGCCGGTCGCCGCGTCGCCCCCGCCCTGCGGCACGAGGACGTCCGGCGCGATGTCGCCGTGCCGGAAGCGGTCGGGGCGGAAGGTGTACGGGTCGCCCCACAGCTCGGCGTCGTGGTTCTGCCCATAGAGGTCCAGCAGGAGCAGCGTCCCGGCGGGGATGTGCTCGCCCTCCCACGTCAGGTCGGTCGCGGCCCGCCCGGCCACGAACGGCGCGAACGGGTAGAAGCGCCGCACCTCGTCGGCGAAGGCGTACGCGTGGTCGGCGTCGGCCAGCCGCTCCCGGTGCGCGGGCCACCGGTGCAGGGCGTGCGCGGCGAAGGCGGCGTACCAGGCCACGGCGACGGTCGGGCGCAGCACGTTCAGCACCTCGACGGCGGCCGTGCGGGCGGGCAGGAGGGAGCCGTCCGCGTCCCGGTGCAGGGCGATGCGGGCGAGCCCGGAGTCCTCCGGCACGGGGGCCGAGCCCCGGCGGACGTCCGCCACGAGCCCGGCCAGCCACGCCTCCCGCTCCTTACGCGCCTTGCGGGCCCGCCAGTGCCGGGGCCCGGCCGTCGCGAAGCCGTCGACCATGGCCAGCAGGTCCGCCGCGAGGGGCCGGACCTCCTGCCCCGCGACGGGCACACCCGCCCACCGCGTGACCGCGCGCGTCAGCACGACGCCCACCTCGTCGAACAACACGATCGTGTCCTGTTCCCGCCAGCCCGGCACGGCCTCCTCCCACGCCAGCGCGAACTGCTCCGCGAGCGCCTCCACCTCCTCCGGCTGTGCGGCCACCCGCATCAGCAGGGCCTTGCGCTCCCGGTGCGCCTCCCCGTCGAGCCCCTGCACGCCACCGTGGCCGAACAGGGTCGCCACCACCGGCTCGGGCAGGGCACCGCGCCGCCGCACGTGCCGCTCGTCGTAGAAGAAGCGCACCGCTTCCACTCCGCGCAGGGCGACCGCCCGCTGACCCATGAGCCGGGTCCGGACGATCGGGCCGGTGTGCGCCCGCCACCGGTCGGGCAACCAGGCGTAGCCCTCGGAGGCGAGGGCGAGTGTGCTGTCCATGGCGCCGGGGTTGCCCGTAGGGCCCACCTGAAACGGCGGGCGCGTATCCGCGGGCCTGAACCTGCCGGTTCGTCACCGTCCCGGGGCGGTACCCTCCTGGCGCCGCACTCGACCACCGGGGAACAATCGTTCGCCATGTACACCGATCCGCACCACGCCTTCCTGGCCTCCGTCGAGCAGCGACTGGCGGCCGACGGCTGCGCGCCCCACTGGGACGACTGGGGCGGGGCCCCCGTCCTCGTCGGACGCCGCACCGACTTCCGGTGGGGCTGGATGGCGACCAAGCTGCACCTGTTCACCGTCGCGACGGCCGTCCCCGAGATCACCCTGCCGCTCGTCGAACGGTTCACCCAGGACGCCATGGCCTACGCCAAGCAGCACCGGGGCAGCATGGTCACGGACTTCCGCAACGGCGCGGCCGTCCTCCCGGTACTGGTCTCCCCGCGCGTGGAGCCGGCCGCGATGGCCTGGGCCGAACAGGACCAGCGCAGCCGGATGTCCTGCTTCGCCCGCCCGGTCGTCGTGGACACCACGCACGGCTACATCGGCTACTTCCGGGGCAGCGCGATGATGGGCCTCGTCTACTCCGACCACCTGCTGCGCAAGGCCGCGCAGTACTTCCACCCGCAGTCCCTGCACCCGCAAGCCCTCGACGCCCCGCGCTGACGGCCGTTCCGGCGTCCGGGGCCGGCGTCCGGGGCCGAGGGCCAGGGGCCGTCACGGCGCCTCGGGCACCCGCAGGTCCGTGCAGCCACCGCGCCGGACCTGGTCCTCGGCGAACGCCGTCACGTACGTGCGGAGCCGCTCCCGCCACTCCCGCTTCTCGGCCTCCGTCGGCGGCCCGGCCTCCGTCCCCGGCTCCCGGTAGGGGTAGTCGTACCCCCAGTGCGCGGCGTACCCGACGTCCTCCCCCGCGCACCGGGCGACCGCCCACGCCCGGTACGCGGTCGACTCCGGCTCCCTGGCGGCTCCTTCACCCAGCGGCAGCGGATCGGGTCCGGACCCCATCTCGCGCATCCCCCCGACCCACGTCCCCCGCCAGGAGGTGAGTTCCACCAGCGGTCGTCCCCGGTCCTCCCCGCTGTCCCGGTACCCCTCCTCGTCCCCCGGCCCGTACAGCGTGCACCGCCCGACGACGCCACCGTCCGCGACGGCGATCCGCACCACCCCGTTCGGCCCCGCCTCCGGGACGCGGGCCGTGGCCAGCGCCTCGCAGGCGGTGCCCTCGGCCTCGGCGCGCGGCACGTACGCGCCCCGGTCCGGGACGGCGCCCTCCTGCGGCGCGGGCAGCGGCTCGCCCCCGCACCCCAGCTTCTCCGTCATCTTGTTCGTCATCCGCACGGACAGCCGCAGCATGGCGGCCTTCTCCGCGCGGCTCCGCGCGAAGTACGTCCAGGTGCTCACCGGAAGCCGGTACCGCTCACCGTCCCGCGCCCGACCGGGGCACTCCGGCATGAGGTACACGAGGCTGTTCCCGTCCTCGAAACCCGGCAGCCCGCCGGGCAGCACCGCGTGCGGCGCGTGGGAACTGCCGGCGAGGGAGAGCTCCCGGTCGCGTTCCCGCCCGGGCGGGAACGTCTCCACCGCGACGACCACCTGGTGCTCATCGCTCCGCAGGACGCACACGTACCGGCCGGACTCCGCGTCGTAGGACTCCTCGTACGCACCGAGCGTCACTCCGCTCCGCACGATCTCCAAGTCCTCGGCGGGTAGTTCGCCCCCGCACGCCTGGCGGGCCAGCCACCACTGCTCCACCGGCGCCCGGACCGAGAGCCCGAGCACGACCAAGGCGGCCAGCACCCCTCCCACGCTCCACAACGTCCGGCGGTGCCGCCACGCCCAGCTCTCCACGCTTCCCCCCGTCTCCGCACCCGTGCGCCCTGACCCGCCAGTCTGCAAGCCCACCCCCCACACCCCCGGCCCGGGGGTGTGGGCGGCGATACATGGTGGTGCACTCTTCTTCGCCGTGGAGATCGTGGAGGGTGAACAGCAGCGGCCGACGCGTTACTCACGGGCACAGCCCCTTGTTACGTCACATCTTCGGGGGCGTACGGCTCGCCTCCGATGTAATACCTGCGCGCACTTTCCGAACGCATCTTCTTCGGATACATCACCACATAGCCCGGCAGAACCATAATCTCCCAGGGAGACGACAACTGGGCACTCACGAGCCGGAAGATCTCATCAGCCGTCATCGCTGACTTTTCGAGAGTCACTTCGCGGTCGGCGTAGACCTGAATTTTGTACTTGTCTCGATAATGAGCATAACGAAAGACGTAGGGAAGCTTCTCCTTCACATCCTGGAGCAGTTTTTTCAGGTCGACCTTCCCGACAGGAAGCCCCTCAACAAGCCAGTCCAGACGCGCGGGATACTGTTGATCAAAGTGGCTGGGTTCGAAGTATGTCGTATCCCGATTCTGCCCTGGGTCATTGATTCCGAAGCCGTTGTAGTTCCAGGGCGCCTCTCCGGCACCCTGGTGCTTTTTGATCAATAGCTCCTCAGGCGTGACGGCATTGAAATCCTCATCCACGGAGAGAGCGGTGAACGTGATCTGATCAATGTCCGTGTTCTCGCGCCCGCTCAGCTTTTTCAGATGCTTGTTCAGGCGCTGAGGGAGCGACTTGTCCGCCTTGCCGATGTAGACCAGCTTGCCGTGCCGGTACAACTGGTACACACCTTTGAGCGGTGGGAGTTTGGAAAGGTTTTCTTCCGTAAGGGGAGCCCTGGTAAGGGAGGCGAGGTGTTCCGCCAACTGATCACCGAGAGCCTTGGTGATGCTGAGCTTGAACTCCGCGTAGTTGCCCAGGTCGGCCTGTTCGCCGAGCGCCATGGACGACGCCCCCTTCCGTGAGTGATCGCTGTCACCTTAGAAGCCATCTCATTTGGTGAGTCGGCGGTAGCAGATGAGAGTGCAGGCGATGCTGGTGAAGGCGAGGAAGTGGTCGGCTTTGCGTTCGTAGCGTCGGTGTAGGCGGCGGCAGCCGGCGAGCCAGGCCATGGTGCGTTCGACGGTCCAGCGGTGGCGGCCCAGCCGTTGCGAGGACTCGATTCCCTTGCGGGCGATGCGGTGGGTGATGCCGCGCTGGCGTAACCATCGCCGCAGGTGGACGTAGTCGTAGCCCTTGTCGGCGTGGAGTTTGGCGGGCTTGCGCCGCCGGGGTCCGCGGCGTGAGCGGATCGGCGGGATGCCCTTGACGAGCGGGATCAGGGCCTGGCTGTCGTGCAGGTTGGCCCCGGAGATGCCGATGGATATGGGCAGACCGGACCGTTCCGTGATCAGATGGATCTTCGAGCCGTACTTGCCCCGGTCGACAGGATTCGGACCTGTCAGGTCCCCCTTTTCAGGGCGCGCATGTTCACCGAGTCGATCGCGCACCGTGACCAGTCCAGCTCGCCGCGGGCACCGAGTTCGTCGAGGACCAGGCGGTGGAGCTTGGCCCACACTCTGGCCTTCGACCACTCCGAAAACCGCCGGTGGGCGGTCGCTCCGGACGGGCCGAACGACGCCGAAGGCAACTGCTGCCAGGTACAACCCGACGTGGCCACGAAGACGATCGCGGCCAGCACCTCCCGGTCGCCGTGCCGACGCCGACCACCGCCCTGCGGCCGCGACGGCGCCTCCGGCACCACCCGCTGGAACAACTCCCACAACTCGTCCGGCACCAGCCGCTCAACGATCCCCACCATGACTCACAGAGTAGCGAGTCGCCCAAATGAGATGGCCTCTTAACGGGCGGGCGTGGTGTCCAGGTGGCGTGTCTTCTTGATGTGGCTTGAAGTTCGCCAACTCCGCGGTACGCTTCTCTCATGCCTGAGCTGCGAGAAGGACGCCACGGGGTGGGAACGTGTGTAGAGCTGTTCGCGGGTGGCGGGGGGCTCGCGATGGCTGTGCACGCTGCGGGCTTCCGTCCGCTCCTGGTGAATGAATGCGCCAAGTGGGCCTGTGAGTCCCTGAGGGTCAACCCGCCGGACCCCGAAGATCCGGAGAAGCGATGGCCCCTCGTACAGGGCGACGTGCGTGAGGTCGACTACACGAAGTATGTGAACGAGGAGGTCGATGTCCTCGCGGGCGGGCCACCCTGCCAGCCGTTCAGTTTGGGAGGCGCCCACAAAGGCATGGAAGACGAACGGAACATGTTTCCGGAGATGTTTCGTGCCATTCGCGAGCTGAGACCAAAAGCGGTGATCTGCGAGAACGTGCGCGGCCTCCTCAGGCCATCCTTCAGGCCTTACTTCAAGTACATCCTCAACGAGATGCGCCTGCCCTTTGAGCAGCGCGATGAAGAAGCCTCATGGGAAGACCACAACGAGATCCTCGAAAAGCTCATCGCCAACGAAACAGTTGAGCCGTCGAAGCGATACGAGGTGAAAGAAATTGAGGTCAACGCCGCCAACTACGGTGTGCCGCAAATCCGAAACCGCGTACTCATTGTCGCTTTCCGCGCCGACCTCAATATCGACTGGGTCAAATTTGCACCCCAGCAGACGCACTCCGAAGAATCAATGATTCACTCGATGCGTGAAGGTGGAGACTACTGGAGGCGCCACCATACGGTGGATCCCGACGTGCGGAAACGCGTCATCGCCAATCTGCCGAGGCTCGACTACGACGACCCAAAGACTCAGGAGAAGCTGAAGCTGGCGCCGTGGCGCACATTGCGGGATGCCATCAAGGGTATTGACGAGAACGAGGGAAACCCGCTTCCGGACGTCACGGAGGAAGCCGTCAGGGAGAAGATCGAGGTGGAGGGCATCCCTGACCACATCGGTTGGCCCGGAGCCCGCATGTACACCGGGCACACTCCGAACGTGCTGGACCGGCCCGCGAAAACCGTGAAGGCCGGCGTTCACGGTGTGCCGGGCGGTGAATCGGTCATGCAGCTCGACGACGTCAGCTTCGTCAACCACGGGGGCGGGACCGGGTTCCGGTACATGACCGTTCGGGAGACCGCACGCGTCATGACCTTCCCTGACCATGTGGTTCTCGGTGGGCCCCGGGGCGAGAAAATGCGGCAGTTGGGCAACGCCGTACCCGTGAAGCTCGGTGCGGTCTTCTCCAAGGCCGTCGCCGAAGCCCTCACGTCGTCGGGGGCTTTGGAGGACCCGGAGAAGCGGAAGTGACGGAGGCCGTCCACGATCAGCAGAGGCGTTGGAAGGACCGGATGCCTCCCGACCGAGCGTGGAAGCCAAGGGCGGACATGGACAGGGAGTCCCGAGCGGCTGAGCAGGATCGAGCCGCCGGCGGCCGCCTCGTTCGCGCGGTCGACATTGGCGAGGGCCGCTACGCGCGCGCGTCCATCGCGTTGCGCCTGTACCGCAGGACTCGCCGCATCCGTGCCTACCTGCGGTGGTCGCAGGAAGGTGAGACACGGGAACGGTACGTCGGAGAGGTGGACGCCGCGACCCGTCGCGCGAACCTGGCACAGGCATGGTCCATGGCGAGGACCGCCGGTTACGTGACCACGGAGCCGCTGCCGCGCGGCTCGTGGGCGTCCTCTCACGCTTCCCGCGCGGTCATGACGGCGAACAAAGGGCGCGACACGAAGCCGGAACGGATGCTGCGCTCAGCCCTGCACCAGAAGGGGCTTCGCTACCGCGTCTCGGCGAGGCCGGTGGCGGATCTACGGCGAACAGCCGACGTGGTGTTCACCAAGGCTCGTGTCGCGGTGTTCGTCGATGGCTGCTACTGGCATGGCTGCCCCGAGCACTACCGGCCCGCCACCAAGCGTGCCGAGTTCTGGCAGGAGAAGATCGCGGGTAACCAGGCCCGGGACGCGGAGACGACCACCGCGCTCGAAGAGCGTGGTTGGAGGGTTCTCCGGTTCTGGGAACACGAGGATCCGTTGGAGGCCGCAGAGGTCGTGAGGGACGCCGTGAGAGAGAGACTCGAAGGCACGTGAGTGGACGCTCTCGGGGCGGTGGAGCGGAGACGGACCTACGGCTGTCGTCCTGGCTCCGCGTCCTCCCCGGATCTCACCGTGGGATTACGATGTGTCGCCCAGAGTTGCCAGTAATGTGTGAGAAGGGCTGACGGTGCGGGAGTTCGGGGGGTTGCGGCGGCGGCTCGCGGAGGCGATGGAGGCGTCCGGGGAGTGGCCGGAGCGCTCGCTGTGGCTGCGGGACGCCGTGGAGGCGCTGCCCCGGCACGTCTTCGCCCCCGACCGGCTGTGGCAGTGGACGGGCCACGCCTACGTCCCCGTCGACCGGGCGACCGCGCCCGACACCTGGGCCTCCCTTGTCTACGGCGGGCCGGACGACGCGGCCGTCACGCAGCTCACCGACGGCGTCCCCTCCTCCAGCCTCTCCTGCCAGGGCGTCGTGGTGGACATGCTCGACTCCCTGCGCGTCGAGCCCGGACACCGCGTGCTGGAGCTGGGCACGGGCACGGGGTGGAACGCCGCGCTGCTCGCCCACCGCGCCGGGCCGGGGCGGGTGGTGAGCGTCGAGGTGGACGCGGAGCTGGCCGAGGCCGCGCGGCGGCGCCTGCGCGCGGCGGGCGCCGACGTCGCGGTGCGCGTCGGAGACGGCGCGGCGGGCCGTCCGGACGACGGCCCGTGGGATCGCGTGATCGCCACGTACGCCGTGGAGGAGGTGCCGTGGCCGTGGGTCGCGCAGACCCGCCCCGGCGGCCGGCTCGTGTTCCCGTGGGGGCGGCTGGGGCACGTGGCGCTCACCGTGGCGGACGACGGGCGCTCGGCGACGGGGTGGGTGCAGGGGCTCGCCACGTTCATGCCCGCGCGCGGCACCCCGCCCGGCGCCGACTGGTGGCACGTCCACGACGCCCGGCCGCACGGCACCGAGCGGCCCTTCCGCCACGACGTCCGGGCGCTGCGCGACGACGCGCACCTGCTGTTCGCCCTGCGGGTGGCCCGGCCGGACGTCCACGTCCTCCCCGGTCCGGCCCCCTCCCCCGGCCCGTCAGGCGGTGAACCGGTCGTGCGGCTGCACGACGGGGCGGCGTCCTGGGCCGTCCTCACCGGTCACGTCGGCGCGGCCGTCGCCCGCCAGGGTGGCCCCCGGCGGCTGGCCGACGAGGTGGGGAGCGCCTGGGACTGGTGGACGGCCGAGGGCTCCCCGCCGCTGTACGACTTCGGCATGACGGTCACCCCCGACCACTCCTTCGTGTGGTGCGGTGGCCCCGAGGCGGGCCCGGTGCGGGAGCGGCCCGCGTTTCCGGAATCCTGGACATCCTCGGCTCCGCGATGAGTTTCCGCTTCGCTGGGGGTCTCACCCTCCGACAGCGGCGGACGCACCGAGGGCCGAGGAGACGGCCACCATGCGCAAGATCGTCAACGCCACCTACATGACGCTCGACGGCGACATCACCAACATGCAGGACTGGCACATGAACTACTTCGGCGCGCAGGCCGAGGTCGCCGCCCGCAGCCAGCTCGCCGAGAGCGACGCCCTCATCATGGGCCGCAAGACCTACGAGGGCTTCGCGCCCGCCTGGTCCGCCCAGGCCGGCCAGAACGCCTTCGCCGACCGGATGAACGACATCACCAAGTACGTCGTCTCCTCCACGCTCAAGAACCCGGACTGGTCGAACTGCACGGTCCTCGACGGCGACGTCGCCGCCCGCATCCGCGAGCTGAAGGAGCAGGACGGCGGCAACATCCTCCAGTACGGCTTCGGCGACGTGACGCGCCTGATGCTGGAGAACGGCCTCCTGGACGAGTTCCGGGTGTGGCTGCACCCCGTCCTCTCCGGCAAGGCCCAGCCGTCCGACCTTCTCTACCGCGACCTCGGGCAGCACACGTTCGACCTCACCGGCACCGAGACCCACGCCACCGGCCTCGTCATCCTCACCTACACCCCGAAGCGCTGAGGCCCGGCGCCGGAGTCGGCGCTTCCTCAGACCTTGATCACCACCACACCGGATCGGCACAGCGTCCGCAGGTCGTCCACGTCCGAGGTCAAGACGGTGACGGGGCTCGGCGCCCTCAGGGCCGTGGCCGCGAGCATCGCGTCAATCGCATGCTGGTGGCCGTGCAGACCCACATCAGCCAAAAGCCCAGCGGCTCGGCGTGCCACCTCTTCGGTCACCGGTTCGACCACAATGCGGGAGAGCACCCAGTCCAGGGCTGGACGTCGCACACCCGGATGAACGACCTCGACGAGCGTCGCGGCGCTCGTGACCACACGGAGATCGTCTTCGCGGGCCAGCTCAAGCCACTTCGTGACGCCTCGGTCTCTGAGCACAGCTTTCGCCAAACCCTCACGGTCAAGCACAAGGGTGCCGCCGGGTGTGGCCACTGCTCGGTTCATGCGGCGGTCGCCCCGGAGCTCCCGAGCTGCTCGTCACGTGCCTGCCGCAGCTCCTCCCGCGCCTGACGGACCTCTTCCTCGGTGATCGGGCCGTGCTCGGCCTCAGCCATGGCGATCAGCTCATTGAGGTTGTCGCGCTCGATCTGCCTGGCGAGCGCTGCTGCCACGTATGCGGACAACCCCGATGGCCCGCCACGAGCCCGCGCGGCCTCCGCCAGGCTCTCGGGAAGCGATACGGAATACTTGCGAGTGGCATCAGTCATGACATCAATGCTACTAGCGATGCCACCGCTCATCAGTCCTCTTCTCTCTTCCTACACACAGCGGGTGCGGGCGCGGGCGGCCTCGAAGGCGGCGCGGGCGCGGGCGGCGGCGGGTGGCAGGCCGGGCGCCGGCTCGGGCGGCGGCACGAGCCCCGCGCAGGGGCGGCAGATCCCGGTGCGCTGCCCACGAGGCAGCGGGTCGCGGCACTCCGCGCACTCCGCCAGCGGCGGGGGCGGCGGCGTCCTCGGGGCGACGGGCGGCGGCAGCTTCGCCGTCAGCCGGTGCGCCACGAACGCCGCCGGGGCGTGCACCCGGCGCGGCAGCCCCGCCGTCAGCGCCTCCCGCAGCTCCGCCTCACCGACGCCTCTGGCCAGCCACTGCCGCGCCAGCGGCGCCAGCCGCGCCGCCTCGGCGACGCCCAGCCGCAGCCGGGGCTCGGCCCGTCCGAGTTCGGCCAGGACGCGAGCCGCACGCCCCGACCCGGCACCGTCACCGCCGCCTGGCTCCGGCTCGTCCGGCACCGGCTCCGGACCCGGCTCCGGCTCGGGTTCCGACCTCGGCTCCGCGTGCGGCTCGGCGTCCGGAGCGGCGGGACGGGGAGGGTGGGGTGTGTTCTCCGGTTGTTCTTCACCCTTGGGTGAGTCGCCGACGGCCCGTTCCCCCGGTTCGCCGACCGGCAGCACCCGGCCGCCCGGAGCCCCGGCGAAGGCGGCGTCCACAGCGGCGGCCGTCGTCAGCGGCACGTTGGAGATGAGCACGACGGTCTGCCAGCGGCCGGACTCCCGGTCCTGCGTCTGTCGGGTGTGGACGTATCCCTCGGCGGCGAGCTGCTGCCGTGCCTTGCGGACCGTGATCCGTCCCTCGGGGAGCTTCTCGCTGAGCGAGGTGAACGTCTCCCGCGAGCCCTCGGGCAGCGACAACGCCCACTCCAGCATCCGCACGGCTGTACTGCTCAGCCTCGGATGACGGATCAGCTCGTTGGGAATCTGCGAGTAGAAGCGCGTGGGCGCGATAACATGCCGAAGCATCCCAGGGCCCTCCATTGACCTTGGTGATGAAGGCCCTCACCGGTGTTGCTAGCACCGTTGAGGGCCGCTTCATGCGGGCTGCACGAAGCGTGCGATTGTGATTACTCTAATCACAGCGCCCACCCCGTGCGCCACTCGATCAAATCCGGTCAACTTGCCTATCGGAACAGTCGGGTTCGGCGGTTCACCTCGGCAAGGTCGGCACGCAGCCGCTCAGCCGCCGTGGCCTCCCGCAGCTGGTCACGCGGGCAGTCCCACTCCACACCGCCCCGCAACGGCCGCAGTTGCACGAACCGGCCCAGCTGGTCCATCACTTCGCCGACCCGGCCGGTCCGCAGGTCCACGGCGCACGCGCCGCGCTCCGGCGTCACGGCCGCATCCGGTGCCGCAGGACGACCGCGAGCTGACGCGCCGTCTCCACGTTGCACCGCCCCAGATCGATCAGCGGCGAGGGCTCCGTCCCGGCCGCCGACACCGGGTCGATCCGCAGCGAGGGCAACACCAGTCCCACCAGCCGCAGTTCCTCGCGCAGTTCGTTCGCCGCGCCCTCCGCCTCCCGCAGCCGCTCCAGGGCCATCCTGCGCCCGTCCGTCATCGCCATGTGCGTTCGCGCCTTTCACGTTGGGTATCCCCGTTCGGCACACAGCGTGGCGAGTCATACCTAGGATGGGGAAGTGTCAAGCCCTTCAGATCCAGAAGGCTGAAACGAGGCCCTGACCATGCCTTCCAGCAAGCCACTTGACCCCCGCGCCTCCATGGCGGCCTACCTCGGCTCCCGCGTCCGCAAGCGCCGCGAAGCCCTGGGATGGACGCAGCGCGAGCTGGGCTGCCACGTCCACGTCTCCCACAACCGCATCGCCCAGGTCGAACTCGCCACCGACCCACCACCCCGCGCCCTCGCCGACGCCATCGACGTCGCCCTCGACGCGGACGGCGAGATCTCCGACCTGTGGTGGCACATGACCCGCGAGACCTACGTCGACTGGGTCCGCGAGTTCATGGAGAAAGAGGCCAGAGCCGTCAAGATGCTGAAGTACACAGCTCACTCGGTGCCCGGTCTCCTCCAGACTCCGGCGTACGCACGCGTCAGCCTCCGTGAGGGGCTGCCGCACCTCAGCGAGGAGGAGCTGGACCGCCAGGTCGAAGCACGAGTCAGCCGACGAGAGCTGTTGGAGGGGGACAACCCCGCCTTCCTCTGGGCCGTTCTCGACCAGGCAGCACTCCATCGACGGGTCGGCGAGAAGGTGACCATGCACGAGCAGTTGTCACACCTGATCGACATGGCCAAACACCCGCACATCACTGTCAAGTGCTGCCGTTTGAAGCGCCGCAACACCCAGTCACCGGCGGGTCTCTCACACTTCTCTCGCTTCCGGACGGCCCGGACGTGGCCTATTTGGAGGGGTACTCCTGCGGTGAACTCGTAGAACTGCCCGACCGAGTCACCCGATACGCTCATGCGTACGACCTCTTGCAGGTCAATGCTCTGCCACCAGCGGCCTCCCAGCGCCTGATCCGGGACACCATGAAGGAGCACTACGCATGAGCCACACGACCCCTGACCTCCGTTCCGCCACCTGGTGCAAGTCGAGCTACAGCGACAACACCGGCGGCGACTGCGTCGAGGTGGCCCGGGACTTCCCCGGCGCGGCCCGGTGGCGCAAGTCCAGCTACAGCAACAACACCGGTGGCAACTGCGTCGAGGTGGCGGACGGGTGTGCGGGGGTCGTCCCGGTCCGGGACAGCAAGCGGCCGGACGACGCCGCGCTCGTCTTCCCCGCCGCCGCTTGGTCCGCCTTCGTGGCCGACATCAAGGCGTGACGACCGCCCGGGTACGAACGGTCACGCTCGTCGGGCGCAGGCCATGCCAGCAAAGAGGAGCACGACCATGACCAACGCCGTGGGCGAGACCCCGTGCTGAGGCGGCTTGCGGCGCGGGCCTGGCACGCCACGCGGGGGCCGATCCAGTGGCGGGTGCTGTGGCTGGCCAACGCGACGTTCATGGTGGGGGTGACCGGCGTCGTCCGCGACGACGCGGGCCGCGTCCTCCTGCTCAAGCACCGGATGTGGCCGGAGGGACGGCAGTGGGGGCTGCCGTCCGGGTACGCGATCCGGGGTGAGGAGTTCGGCCGGACGGTGGAGCGCGAGGTGAAGGAGGAGACCCAGCTCGACGTGCGGGCCGGGGAGCTGATCCACCTCAAGAGCGGCTACCGGCTGCGGCTGGAGGTGGCGTACGAGGCCCGGCTGACCGGCGGCACGCTGTCGCTGGACGGCTTCGAGATCCTGGACGCCGGCTGGTTCACCCCCGACGACCTGCCCGACGACCTCCAGCCCGCTCACCGCCCCCTCATCGCCCGCACCCACCAACCACCGCCCCGAGCCGGGGACGCTACCTAGCGTCCTGCTGTGCCAGCCATTGCGTGATCGCACGGTTCGTTTCCTCCGGCTTCTCCTGCTGGATCCAATGGCCGCAGTCCAGACTGACGACTTCCACGCGAGGCACGAACCGCGCGAGCCTTTCGGACTTCTGGATCACGTCCCGCTCGCCGTAGATCATGAGTGCGGGCTGCTGGATGATCGGGTCCACGTCCGCCAGCAGCTGCCAGTTGCGGTCGAGGTTCCGGTACCAGTTCACACTGCTTGTGAATCCCGTCGCTTCGAAGGTGGAGACGAAGACGGCCAGTTCGCTGTCGCTCATGACGGGATCACCGAGTGGCGTCTCCGCTCTGGCCAGATCGATCAGCGCCATACCCGGCTGGGGCTCCCTGGGGGGCTCGTTCTTCCGGTACAGGTTGCGCAGGAACCGGAAGGTGTTCTCTTCGAACACGGCCTCGGCGACACCTGGCTGCCGGTTGAAATGGACGAAATAGAAGTCGCCCCCGAACATTTCTTCCATGAACTCGATCCAGGGCTTCTCTCCGCGCTCCTGGTACGGCAGGCTCAGGTTGATCAGCTTGTTGACGCGGGTCGGATGCAGCAGGGTCAGCCCCCAGACGACCATGGCACCCCAGTCGTGACCGACGAAGGTGGCGTCCTCGTACCCGTAGTGATCGAGCAGCGCGACGAGGTCCCCCGACAGGTGCTCGATGTCGTAGGCCGTCACGTCGGCCGGACGGGATGAGTTCCCGTATCCCCGCTGGTTCGGCACGATGACGTGGTATCCCGCTGCGGCAAGAGCGGGCATCTGGTGGCGCCAGGAATAGGCGTGCTCCGGCCAGCCATGGCAGAGCACGACGGGCGGCCTGCCGGCGTTCCGCCGACCTGCTTCGAAGACTTCGAGCTCCACGCCGTTGACGGGAACCAGGGTGGGCTCGGGAAAATCGACCGGCTTGGACATTTTCTCTCCGGATTTCAGGGTGGCTCGGGCGGCGGACGTTCCGAGGAATGCGCCCGCGCGCCCCGACGGGCCGGGGGCGATACGGCCCGCAGGGAGGTATTCCTCACCGCTGAGGCCATGACGCCATCCTGCCGAGCGAAACCGGTCACCTCATGACCGGTTTGTTGTGCCAGTGTCGTCGGCATGCGAACCGACCGGCTGGTGGCCGTCCTCCTGCTGCTGCAACGGCGCGAGCAGGTGACAGCGGCCGAGGTCGCCCGGGAGCTGGAGGTCTCCGAGCGCACCGCCCGCCGCGACCTCGACGCCCTGTCCATGGCCGGGGTGCCCGTGTACTCCGTGCAGGGCCGAGGCGGCGGCTGGCGCCTGGTGGGCGGCGCCCGCACCGACCTGTCCGGGTTGACCGCGCGGGAGGCCCGCGCCCTGTTCCTGGTCGCCGGTCCGGCCTCGGCTGCGACGCCGGCGGTGAAGGCGGCGCTGCGCAAGCTCGTCCACGCCCTGCCGGAGCCCTTCCGGGGGCAGGCCGAGGCGGCGGCGTCCTCGTTGGTCACGGACCCGCAGCGATGGGGGTCGAGCCGGACCGAGCCCCGACCGCCGCGCTTCCTCGACGCGCTCCAGGACGCGGTGATCCGCGGCGTCCAGGTGCGGCTCGGCTACGTCGACCGCGAAGGCGCCGAGACCGAGAGGACCGTCCACCCGCTGGGCATCGTCGCCAAGGGCTCGTCGTGGTACCTCGTCGCCCACACCGAGGCCGGTCGGCGGGTCTTCCGCATCGACCGCGTCTCGTCCGCCGACCCGACCGACGATCCCGCGCACCGGCCCGAGGACTTCGACCTCGCCGAGAGCTGGCGCGAGATCGCCGACGAGATCGACCGCAGACGGACGCCCCTGAAGGTCCACGCGGTCTGCGCGCCCGCCGGGATGTACCTGCTGCGGATGATGCTGGGCGGCAGGCTCCAGGTGGGCGGCTCCACGCCGGACGGCCGCATCGAGGTCGTCATCGGCGGCGACCACGCGTACGCACTCGCCGGTGAGCTCGCCGGGCTGGTCGAATGGCTGGAGGTGACCGGCCCCCCGGACGTGCTGGACCACCTGGCCTCGATCGGCCACGCGCTCGTCGAGCGCTACGGCTGAGACCGCTCGCGGCGTCGACGTGCGGGGCTTTCGCCGACAGGCGACCGGGTACGGCCGATTCCTCCAAGGCATGCGGAGGGGGCGTCGCTACCGTCGGGGCATGGATCACGTCGCCGAGGAGTCCCGCCACATCAGTGTCCGCATCGACCGCCCGGCCGGTGAGGTCTACGCGTACGCGTCGGACCCGACCCACTTGCCCGCCTGGGCGCAGGGGTTGGGCGACTCCATCGCGGAGGTCGACGGTCGGTGGGTCGCGGAGGACGCTCCCATGGGACGCGTCGAGGTCGCCTTCGTGCCGCACAACGAACTGGGCGTCCTGGACCACTACGTCACGCTGCCCACGGGCGAGACCGTATACAACCCGCTCCGGGTGCTCGCGGACGGCGCGGCGAGCGAGGTGGTGTTCACCCTCAGGCGGCAGCCGGGCACGAGCGACGGCGACTTCCAGCGGGACGCCGACATGGTCGCCGCCGACCTGGCCCGGCTCAAGGAGCTGCTGGAACCGGCGTAGCCGGACGTCCGGCGGGCGACTCCGCGACCCTCCGATCGCCCCCGGCACGTCCGTTTCCATGATCACAGACCGTGATGTCTCCGTGATGTTAACCACAAGCTACGTGTGAGTAATCTATGGCCGCAGAAGCACTGGCCTGCTTCTGCTTTGGGGCGCGCGCTCCCTGATCTCTCCCCACCTCGCAGCTCCCCGCTGCGTGACCGACAGGAGTTCCCATGCGCCTGCGTCGTGCCCTCGCGTCCCTCAGCGCCCTGGTGGCCGCTGCCCTGGTCGTCCCCCTGACCTCCGCCCCCGCTCAGGCCAACACCTCCGAACCCGTCGTGTTCATCCACGGCTTCGCCGGGAAGAGCGGTCAGTTCTCCACCATGACCTCGGACTTCAAGGCGAACGGCTACAGCGACAACCAGCTGCACGTCTTCGGGTACAACTCGTTCCGCTCCAACGCCACCATCGCCGGACAGCTGTCCGACTACATCGACGGCGTCCTGGCGAGCACCGGCGCCAGCAAGGTCGACATCGTCACCCACTCGATGGGCGGCCTCTCCTCGCGCTACTACCTCAAGAACCTCGGCGGCACCGCCCACGTCGACGACTGGGTGTCGCTCGGCGGCCCGAACAACGGAACCGCGATCGCCGGGTTCTGCAGCTTCCTCATCACCTCGTGCAAGGAGATGCGCGGCGGGTCGAGCTTCCTGAACCAGCTCAACTCCGGTGACCCGACCCCCGGCAACGTCAGCTACACGACGTTCCGTTCGCCCTGCGACCTCGTCATCAACCCGATCAGCAGCACGATCCTGTCCGGCGCCGACAACCGCAAGACCGCCTGCCTCGGGCACATCGGGATGATCTCGAACGGCGGCGTCATCGACGCCGTCCGCAACGTCGTCCGCTGACCGAGCCGGACGCAGCCCTCGGCCCGCTCCGACGTCACCCCGACGCCGGAGCGGGCTGACCGCGTAGGCCGGTCGGACGACGCCGTGCCGCTTCTTCGGGACGACGGTCCGGTCAGGATTCGAGAGCGCGGCGGGCTTCGGTGTAGGAGTTGCCGGGAGCGAGATCGGCCATCCGGTCGAAGAAGGCCCTGCCTCCGGACCGGAGGGCAGCGTCCAGGGCTGCCGAGGGAGCATCGGAGGTTCTGGTGTCCCGGCCGACTTCGGCGCTCACCACGACACGAGACCCGACACGTCGGAAGGACAGCTTGATCGGCTGATCGGGGAAGTACGTCTCCGCATACCCCGAGGAGTGCAGGCACGTCAGCATGTCGGCCATGTAGCACCACAGCTGGTCGACGTAATCCCACTCCTCGGTTCCGAGAATCTCGGTTCCTCTCACGGACAGCCGGACGGCGCCCTCGACGTAGTCCGTGTCGGGCGGAGGCATGCGACACGCGGCTGCGGTCACGAACCGGCCGTCCTCGTCCCGCAGAAACGTCTCGACCTCGACCACCGCGCCAGCACCCCGTGCCGGCTCACTTGGGATAGAACTGGCCAACTCTGCCCCTGTTGATTCCGAGCGTGTACTCCACGCCGTCCACCGTGCCGTTCAGTGGATACACGCCCTTGGCACCCTTTTTGATCAACTCCTCACGATTCTGACGCATGACCTGCTCGATGGCCTTGCGGACGTCGTCTACGCTCATGCGGCTGTCCAGGAACGTCTGCCGGCTCTTGACCGAGCCATCCCAGTATTTCGGATGGTGCCGCTTGAGGATGTGCTCCATGCCCTTCTTGTCGAGCAGGAAGGTGTGGTGCCCGAACTGGAACCGTTGGCTGCTCCACTCGCGCAAGGCGGGAAGGCACCCTCCCTTGCTCGGGACAAGAATCGGTGAGCCGGCGACAGGACTGCTGTCCCAGTGGCCGACGGCCGTCAGCGCGACGGTCCGCACGGCCGGAGAGAGGTGCCCGGCCGACGCGGGGGCGGGGCCCCCGCCCTGCGGGGCGGGCTGCTTCGTCGCGCAGGTCTTCGCGTCCTTGGCCTCCTGGCGGACGCGTTCCACCAGGGACTTCGCCTCGGTGACGGCCAGGGCGCGGGCGTCGACGAGGGTGTTGGCGCGGTAGGGGAAGCGGTAGGTGACCGGGCGCCCGCCGGAGCGTCGGGAGTCCGCCTCCGCCTTGGCCTTGTAGCGGGCCTCGACGGAGGAGAAGACCGGACCGGCCTCAGGCGCGGAGCACTTGAGGGTGCCGGACACGGCGCTGCCCTTGACGGGGAAGGTGGAGGGCGCGCTGGTACAGCGGCCTGCGCTCCGTCCGTCGATGGTGATGCTCGCGCTCATCACAGCGGTGACCTCGCCCCGAGTGACGCGTTCCTTCGCCCGCGCGGTCAGCTCACCGTCGAACTTCTGGGCCACCGAGCAGCCGGACGGCCCGCAGGACAGGTCGCCGGAACCGTCGAGCGTGAAGACGATGCCTCCGTCGGAGGCTTCGCCGAGTTGCTCGGCCTGCCGCTCCAGCGTCTCGTACAGATCGGAGACGTCGTCGCCGGTGACGGGAGAGAACTCCAAGCCGTCGGAGTCACCGTCCGCGAGCGGGCCCATCGTGACGCGCGGGAGCTCGGCCGGGGTCCCCTTCTCGGGCTGCTCGGCCTTCTCGCGCAGCCGCTCGGCCGCCTCGCGGAGGTCGTAGGGCTCCAGCGCCAGGACGCGGTGCGGCGGGGTCCTCGTCACGCTGAGGCGGCCCGCCGGGGTGTCGGCCTGGAGTGCCGGCACCCCGCCGATCTCGGCGGACGGCAGGCCGGGGTCCTTGGGGTCCGGGAAGGTGTCGGTCTCCTGGAGAGCTTCGAAGAGTTCGGCAGCGAGCTGCGGAGGGGACCGGTACTGGTCGAGGACGTCGTCCAGCAGGTCGGACTCGCCAAGGGAGCCGACCTGCCACCGGCCGGGCACGTCGCCCTCCTCGCCATCCGCGCTCTCGGGGTCCGGCGCGGGGTCGTCACGGAAGCGGGTGAACGTCTTGTCGTCGATGCGCAGGACATCGCGGCCGTAGCTCTTGGAGCCGTCGGTGCTGCCGTACTGGATGCCCGACGCCGTCACCGTCACGTCCCGTTCGGTGATCCCCGCGACGGCGGTGTCCCGGTACTCGAGCCCCGGTGTGACGGCCAGCTCTTCGACCGCCTCCTCGAACGGCCCCCGATGGGCGGGTGCCTCGGCCTCAGCCCCCTTGCCATCGGCGGTCGGGGAGTCCGTGTCCGAGGAGGACGTCAGGAGGAGGA
This sequence comes from Streptomyces sp. GSL17-111, assembly GCF_037911585.1. NCBI lineage: Bacteria > Bacillati > Actinomycetota > Actinomycetes > Kitasatosporales > Streptomycetaceae > Streptomyces > Streptomyces sp. GSL17-111. The sequence continues at coordinate 2,951,131 of NZ_JBAJNS010000001.1, read as the reverse complement.
ATCCGGCGACGAGGGATAGGACGAGGGTGCCGACGCCACCGAGGAGGAGCAGCGTGCGGCGGTCGGCCCAGCGGCCCCGGGAAGGAGGCGGGGAGGCCGACGGTGCCGTCGTTGGCCTCGGCGGTACGGCGGCGGGATGCTCGGACGCGGTGGGGTGCCCGGGGCCGGGGGTGGGGCGGTCCTGTCCGGGTTCCGGTCCGCCGTTCATACCCGGACCTTGCCGCTCGCCAGGTCGGTGCGCCACGTCAAAGCTGCCTCCTCGTCCGCTGGCGGCCGGTCCGCACACGGCTCTGGGTGTTACGCTCCGCCAGGAACTGACGGCGCGTCGGTTCTGCGGGGGAGTCTGGGGCAAAGCAGGGCTGCTGGTGGGCGAAATCCCGGAAACTTGGTCCAGAAATGTTCCGGCTTATGCCCCGGGCACGACCGCCGGGGGACGAAGTGGTGTGCCTTTCGGCGGGGCGGGGTGATCCCGGCGTGTCGGCTCAGGCGCCGTCGGGGGCGGAGAAGAGGGTGTTGTCGGCCGGTACGCCGGTGCGGTCGGCGCCGTCGGAGCGGTAGCGCCAGCTGAACGGCAGCCCGTGCGCCTGCCGGCAGTCCGGGCCCGTCATGAACTGGACGTGCAGGTGCGGCTCGGAGGAGTTGCCCGAGTTGCCGCAGCGGGCGAGCGGCTCGCCGACGGAGACCCGGTCCCCCGGCGCGACGGTGAGCGAGCCGCGCCGCAGGTGGGCGAGGAGGGCGAACGTCCCGCCGCCGAGATCGAGCACCACGTGGTTGCCCAGCAGGTTCCGGGCGCCGAAGAGCTGCCGCACGAAGCCCTCCACCAACAGGTAGCCCAGCGCGGGCCAGGACGTGCGGCTGAGGTGGTCCCGCGCTCCGTCGCTCACGCGCACGACCACACCGTCGCCGGGGGCGAGCACCGGCACGCCGAAGGCGGGGAACTCCTCCGGGGGGCGGGCGAGGGGCCACCAGGCGAACCCGGGCCGGTCCGTGCCCTCGGGGTCCTCGGGCTCGTGGACGACGTCGACGGCGAAGGTCTGCGCGCACGTGTGCGTGCCGTGGCTCGGGGTCCGCGCGGCCGGGCTGTTGAGCGCCCGCCACCGGCCCGTGACGGGGACGGCCACGGCCACCGGCTCCGCACCGGCCTGCACGCGCCGCCGGGCGCGGTGGTGCAGCAGGTGCCCGATGCCCGACAGCACCAGCAGCACCAGCCCCAGCAGCCACACGGCCATCGACCAGGTGACCAGGAAGACGCACAGGGCGCCCACCGCCAGCAGCACGTTGCGCCACCTGCGCATGCCCGCACGCTCCTTCACTCACCGCTCCGGCCCGTCCGGCCGACGCCACCCACCGTAGGACCCGGCGGGGGTGCTCCGGCGTGACGGATGTCAGCGGCCGGTCGACGACGGCGCGGTCGAGGTCGGCGCGGTCGACGAGCGGTCGTCCGGCTCCCCGACGGCGGCGGCGTCCTCGGCCTCGGCGTCCTCCGCGTCCTCGGCGTCGTCCGCCGGGGCGCGCTGGCCGGGCACGGCCACCGCCGGACGGCGTCGGAAGCGGGCCGTGAGGCCGGAGACGCGGGCGCCGAGCCAGACCAGGAAGACGGTGGGGAGGAAGACGGCGTCGGCCGCGATCATCGCCAGGGAGAAGAACGGCAGCCCGAGGAGGACGGCGATGGAGAGGTGCTCGACGATCATGACGGCGAGCAGGACGTTCTTCACCCGGCGGTTGAACAGGGTGAAGGGGAAGGCGACCTGGACGATGACCGTGCCGTAGGTGATCAGCATGATCATGGTGCCGTGGGAGCCCAGGGCCTCGGAGAGAGCGGGCCAGGGCGAGAAGTAGTCCAGGTGCATCGGGTAGTAGACGGCGGTGCCGTCCTGCCAGCGCGAGCCCTGCACCTTGTACCAGCCGGCGGTGGCGTAGATGAGGCACACCTCGGCGATGATCACCAGCAGGGCGCCGTTGTGCACGAGGTTCGCCAGGGCGTCGAGCGTCGTGCGCGGCGCCCCGGGGGCGTGGCGGCGCACGACCCACCAGGCGGCCTGGGCGACCCACAGGAGGGCGAAGACGACCGCCCAGCCGGGCGCGAGCAGCCCGAGGCCGAGGCAGGTCACGAGCGCGACGCCGGTGAGGGCGGCGAGGACGACGCCGGTGGCGTCCGCGCCCCGGTCCGGCTGCGGACGCCGCCGGGCCCGGCGCGCGTCCAGCGACCACACCCGCCCGCAGCGCGTGAGGACGAGGTACATGGCCATGAGGTGGATGACGTTGTCACCGCCGTCCCCCATGAAGACGCTGCGGTTCTGCAGCGACAGCACGCCGATCATGAAGAAGACGGACATCGTGCGGGTGCGCCAGCCCACGAGGAGACCGGCGCTCGCGGCGACGGCGAACAGGTACACGGCCTCGAACCAGAGCGTGCTGTCGGACCACAGCAGGACGGTGAAGGCGTCGTTGTCACCGATCAGGCGCTCGGCGAGGGTGAAGCTCCACGGCGAGTCGGGGCCGTAGAGCTCGTGGCGGTGCGGGATCTCGCGCAGCAGGAAGAACAGCCAGGTCGCGGCGAAGCCGATGCGGACGATCGCCGTCTGGTACGGGCCGAGGGCCGTCCCGGTGACGCGCAGGAAGCCGGTCAGCAGGGCGCGGTCGAAGCGCATCGCGAAGGACGGCCTGCGGGTGGAGCCCGCGGGCGGCGGGGTGGCGGGGGCGGCGGGCGGCACCGGGTGCGTCATCGGGCGGCCTCCGGGATGTCGGCGCTGACGACGGGCCACCACGGCAGCACGCGGTAGCGGGTCTCGGTGTTCACGGACTCCTTGCTCCACGGCGGCGGTTCGACCGTGCGGCGGGCGGAGCGGAGCTGGACCTTCGTCACCCGGTCGGCGCCCAGCCGGGGGCCGAGGCGGAGCATGACGATCCGCTTGAGGTAGCTCTCGGACATCTCGCCGCGCGATCCGTTGGGGCGGTTGTCGTCGTCGTGCGAGCCGGTGAAGAAGTCCCAGGCGCGCCGGAGCTCGTTCTGGTTGGTGTGGCTGGGGAAGGGGTTGCCGCGAATGCTCTCGGCGTCCATCGCGGTGAGGTCGACCCAGCCGGTGCGCCGCAGGGAGCCGTCCTCGTCACGTATCTCCGCGCGGGCGTGCACGGCGATGTTCTGCTGGAGGGGGTTCGGGGCGAACAGCTTCCAGTTCTGCTCGAACTCCGGGTAGATGTAGTCGTCGAGCGTCTCGTCGTGCTGCCGACTGAGGGTGTTCGACGGCGCGACGTGCAGGAAGACGGCGCCCAGGTGCGCGGCGACGGCGACGGCGACGGCCGCGGCGGCGGCGACGAGCAGCAGCTTCGGGAGCAGCGGCAGCGCCAGGACGCCCGCCGCGCCGTCGCCCTGCTCGGCGCGCGCGGTGGCCTCGGTGGCCTCCGGGGGGCCGCCCTCGCCCGCCGGGGCGCTGTCCGCGCGGGGGGCGTCGGCGGGCGGCTCCTCCGAGCCCGCCGCCACGCGCGGCCACGGCTCCGCGGGTGGTCGCGGTGCCGGTGGCCTGTCGTTGGACTCCATGCGCTCCCCGTCTCCCTCGGTGCGGTCCCCCCAGAGGTTAGCCACTCCTTGACAGCGGGGGCCGGTCGCGCCAATCATTGAACCGAACGATCGGTCGGTTGGTGCGACGCGACGGGACGACGGAGGGGCTCAGCATGACGACAGTGCTGCCGGGACACGGCCCAGAGGCACCGGGGGAGGCGGAGACCGAGGCGTTCCAGGCCGCCTTCGACGCCGCCGTCGCGGCCGACGAGCGCATCGAGCCGCGCGACTGGATGCCCGACGCCTACCGGGCCACCCTCGTCCGGCAGATCGCCCAGCACGCGCACTCCGAGATCATCGGCATGCAGCCCGAGGCCAACTGGATCAGCCGGGCCCCGTCGCTGCGCCGCAAGGCCATCCTGCTGGCCAAGGTGCAGGACGAGGCGGGCCACGGCCTGTACCTCTACAGCGCCGCCGAGACGCTCGGCACCGGCCGGGACGAGCTGCTCGACAAGCTGCACAACGGCCGCCAGAAGTACTCCTCGATCTTCAACTACCCGACGCTGACCTGGGCCGACGTCGGTGCGATCGGCTGGCTCGTGGACGGCGCGGCGATCACCAACCAGGTGCCGCTGTGCCGCTGCTCCTACGGGCCCTACGCGCGGGCCATGATCCGCATCTGCAAGGAGGAGTCCTTCCACCAGCGCCAGGGCTACGAGCTGCTGCTCGCCCTCAGCCGGGGCACCGAGGCGCAGAAGGCCATGGCGCAGGACGCGGTGGACCGCTGGTGGTGGCCGTCGCTCATGATGTTCGGCCCGCCGGACGACGAGTCGGCGCACTCCGCGCAGTCCATGGCGTGGAAGATCAAGCGGCACTCGAACGACGAGCTGCGCCAGCGCTTCGTCGACATCTGCGTGCCGCAGGCCGAGTCGCTCGGCCTCACCCTGCCCGACCCGGAGCTGCGGTGGAACGAGGAGCGCGGGCACCACGACTTCGGCCCGATCGACTGGTCGGAGTTCCAGCAGGTGCTCAAGGGCAACGGCCCGTGCAACGAGCAGCGGATCAGTCAGCGCCGGGCGGCGCACGAGAACGGCGCCTGGGTGCGCGGGGCAGCGGCGGCGTACGCCACCAAACACGCCACCGAGCACGCCACCCAGCACACCGGCGCGCGGAGCGGGGAGGCAGCATGAGCGGGACATCGTCCGAATGGCCGCTGTGGGAGGTCTTCGTGCGCGGACGGCGCGGGCTGTCCCACACGCACGCCGGAAGCCTGCACGCGCCGGACGCGCAGATGGCCCTGCGCAACGCGCGTGACCTCTACACCCGGCGCAACGAGGGCGTCTCCCTGTGGGTCGTGCCCTCCGCGCAGATCACCGCCTCCTCGCCGGACGAGAAGGACCCCTTCTTCGCGCCCTCGGCCGACAAGCCCTACCGCCACCCGACGTTCTACGAGGTCCCCGAGGGGGTGGAGAACCTGTGAGCACCGCAGCCCGCCCGGACAGCCCCGGGAACATGGCGACGCTGCCCCTCGGGGACGACGCCCTGATCCTCGCCCAGCGGCTCGGCGAGTGGGCCGGTCACGCTCCGGAGCTGGAGGAGGAGGTCGCGCTCGCCAACATCGCGCTGGACCTCCTCGGCCAGGCCCGCACCCTGCTGACGCTCAGCGGCGACGAGGACGAGCTGGCGTTCCGCCGCGAGGAGCGGGACTTTCGCAACGTGCAGCTCGTGGAGCAGCCGAACGGGGACTTCGCCCACACCATCGCCCGCCAGCTCTACTTCTCCACCTACCAGGAGCTGCTGTACGGGCAGCTCGCGGGCGGCACGGAACCGCTCTCCGCCCTGGCCGCGAAGGCCGTCAAGGAGTGCGCCTACCACCGGGACCACGCCGAGCAGTGGACGCTGCGCCTGGGCGACGGCACCGAGGAGAGCCACCGGCGCATGCAGACCGCGCTGGACGCCCTGTGGCGGTACACGGGCGAGCTGTTCCGGCCGGTCGAGGGCCTGGACGTCGCCTGGGACACCCTGGAGGACACCTGGCGCACCAGCGTCACCGGCATCGTCACGCAGGCCACGCTGACCGTGCCGAAGGGCCCGCAGGCCGCGCCGTGGGCCGCCGGGGCCGGGCGGCAGGGCGTCCACACCGAGCCCTTCGGGCGGCTGCTCGCCGAGATGCAGCACCTGCACCGCAGCCACCCGGGGGCGTCGTGGTGACCGGGACCCGCGCCGACATGACGGCGCTGGAGGCGGAGCTGTGGGAGCTGGCCGGTGCCGTGCCGGACCCGGAGCTGCCGCAGGTCGGCCTCGCCGAGCTGGGCGTCCTGCGGGCGGTGCACGTCACCGGCCCGGGGCGGGTGGAGGTGGAGCTGACGCCGACCTACACCGGCTGCCCCGCCGTGGAGACGATGGCCGCCGACGTGGAGCGGGTGCTGCACGCGCGCGGCATGCCGGAGGTCGCCGTGCGCACGGTGCTGGCGCCGGCCTGGAGCACGGACGACATCACCGCCGAGGGGCGCCGCAAGCTCGCCGAGGCGGGCATCGCGCCGCCCCGGCCACTGCGGGACGCGGACGGCGGGGCCGTCCCCCTCACCCTCGCCATCCGCTGCCCGCACTGCGGCTCCACGGACACCGCGCTGCTGAGCCGCTTCTCCTCCACCGCCTGCAAGGCGCTGCGTCGCTGCACCGCCTGCCTGGAGCCGTTCGACCACTTCAAGGAGCTGTGATGATCTTCCATGCGCTCCGCGTCTCGGCGGTCGAGCGGCTCACCGACGACGCCGTGGCCGTGACGTTCGCGGTCCCGCCCGAGCTGCGGGAGACCTTTCTCCACCGGCCCGGACAGCACCTCACCCTGCGCCGGGTCATCGACGGCACGGAGGTGCGGCGCACGTACTCGATCTGCACCCCGGCCGGGCCCGAGCCGCTGCTGAAGGTGGGCATCCGGCACGTCGAGGCGGGCGCGTTCTCGTCCTGGGCGCTCAAGGAACTGGCCGTCGGCGACGAGGTCGACGTCATGCCGCCCACCGGCCGCTTCGTGCTGGAGCCGCGCCCCGGGCACTACGCCGCCGTCGTCGGCGGCAGCGGCATCACGCCCGTCCTGTCCATCGCCGCGACCCTGCTCGCCCAGGAGCCGGACGCGCGGTTCTGCCTCCTGCGGGCCGACCGCACGACCGCCTCGGCGATGTTCCTGGAGGAGACGGCCGAGCTGAAGGACCGCTTCCCCGAGCGGCTGCACCTGGTGCACACCCTCTCCCGGGAGGAGCGGCAGACGGGCCTGCCCACCGGACGGCTGGACGCCGCACGGCTGGCGTCCCTCCTGCCCGCCCTGCTGCCCGTGCCGGACGTCGCGGGCTGGTTCCTGTGCGGGCCCCACGGCCTGGTGGAGGGCGCCGAGGAGGCGCTGCGCACCCTCGGCGTCCCCCGGGACCGGGTGCACCAGGAGATCTTCCACGCCGCCGGGACGCCCGCACCCGCCGCACCGGCGGCCGAGGCGGAGGCGGGCCCGGAGGCGACCGTCAGCGCCACCCTGGACGGACGCGGCGGAAGCTGGCCCGCCCGCGCCGGGGAGACGGTCCTGGAGACCGTGCTGCGGCACCGCGCGGACGCCCCCTACGCGTGCAAGGGCGGGGTGTGCGGCACCTGCCGGGTCCGGCTGCTGGACGGCGAGGTGCGGATGGACCGCAACTTCGCGCTGGAGGACGACGAGCTGGCCGACGGCTACGTCCTGGCCTGCCAGTCGCGCCCGGCGACCCCGTCCGTCACCGTCGACTTCGACGCCTGACGGCGCCGGCCCCCGTCACAGGACGTGGGCGGGGTCCGCGTCGCCGGTCATCGGGCGCCCGGCGGCGGCCCAGCTCAGCATGCCGCCGTCCACGTTGACGGCGTCCACGCCCTGGGCGACGAGGAACTGCGTCACCTGCGCCGAGCGCCCGCCGACGCGGCACACCACGTAGACCCGGTCGTCCCCGGCGCGCTCGGTGACCTCCGCGGCCCGGCCGACGATCTCGCCGATCGGGACGTGGAGGGCGCCCTCGGCCCGTCCGGCGGCCCACTCGTCGGGCTCGCGGACGTCCAGCAGGAAGGCGTCGGCGGGGACGTCCCTGACGTCCACGGAGGGGATGGGGGCGTGGTTCATCGGTCTCGCGCTTCCTCTCGGGTGCGGGCGGGGTGGTGCGGGCGGTGGTGCCCGTGCCCCTAGGGTTCCAGCAGCTCGGCGAGCCGCTGCTCCCGTTCGGCGACCTGGGCGTCGAGTTGCTGGGCGATCTCGTCGAGCAGGCCGTCGGGGTCGTCGTGCGCCAGCTTCAGCATGGAGCCGATGGCGCTGTCCTCCAGCTCCCGCACGACCTGGCTGAGCCAGTCCTTGCGGGACGCCAGCCACTCCAGCCGCGCGTACAGCTCCTCGCCCCGGCTGACGGGGTCGGGCTCCCGGGGCGGCCCGGCCGCCCACTCCTCGGCGAGGGCGGCGAGCGCCTCCTCGTCGCCGTCGGCGTAAGCGCGGTTCACGCGGACGATGAACTCCTCGCGCCGCAGCCGCTCGTCCTCGTCGGTCACCAGGTCCGGGTGGGCCTTGCGGACCAGCTCGCGGTAGCGGCGGCGGGCCTCCTCACCGGGCCGGACCCGCTCCGGCGGGCGCACCGAGCGCTCGTTCAGCATGGCCTGGGCCTCCGGCGACATGCCCTCGGACTGGATCCAGCCGCCCAGCAGCTCGTCGATCCCCGGGATCGGCGCGACGGCGGCCCGCGCCTGCCGCGCGCGGCGGACGTCCTCCGGGTCCTGGCTGCGGGCGGCCACCGCCTCGGCGATCCGGGCGTCCAGCTCGTCGAGCCGCAGGTAGACGGGGCCGAGGCGCTGCTGGTGCAGCCGGGAGAAGTTCTCCACCTCGATGCGGAAGGTCTCGACCGCGATCTCGTACTCGATCAGCGCCGTCTCCGCCGCGCGGACCGCCCGTTCCAGCCGGTCCGTCCCGGACTCCGGCTGCTCGCTGTGGGCGTGCGGGGGCTGCTGTGGCGTACTCACCCGGGCCACCCTACGTGCGCGCCGCTCAGGGCTGGAACTGCTGGGGGCAGGAGGAGCCGCCCTCGGGGAGGTGGGCGTCGGCCCAGCGGGTCAGCTCGACCATGGCGGGGCGCAGGGCGAGCCCGGCCTCCGTCAGCGCGTAGGAGACGCGCAGCGGCGGGCCCTCGTCCACGGTGCGCAGCACGAGGTGCAGCGCGGCCAGCTCCCCCAGCCGGTCGGAGAGCATGCGCTCGCTGATGCCGGGGACGGCGCGGCGCAGTTCGGTGAAGTGCCCGGGGCCGCTCATCAGGGCGGCGATGATCACGCCCGTCCAGCGCTTGCCCAGCAGCTCGAAGACGCGGGTGATGCCGTGCGTGGGCGAGCTGCAGCCCGGTGACGCCGTGGACGTCCCGGCCGCTTCGGTCTGTTCGCGTGGCTCGGCCATGCGCCCAGGGTACTGCACGAGCGCAAGGGACTTCCGATTAGTAAGTAGCTGTGCTACCAATAGGTGCAGACGGAAGTGCACCCACTTACCGAGATTCCCGGACTTCCGGCCTTCCCGCCTCCCCGCCTCCCCGCCATCCTGAGGAGAACCACCATGGCCACGCTGCTGCACCTCGACACGTCCCTGAACGGCGACACCAGCGCGTCCCGCGCCGTCACGGCGGCCTTCCGCACCACCTGGGAGAACGAGCACCCCGAGGGCACGGTGATCTACCGCGACCTCTCCCAGGACCCCGTGCCGCACCTCGACGGCTCCGGCTTCGCCTCCGAGCTGCGCGAGACCCTGATCCGCGAGCTGGAGACGGCGGACGCCGTGCTCATCGGCGCCCCGATGTACAACTACGCGATCCCCTCCACCCTCAAGGCGTGGATCGACCACGTGCTCGTGATGGGCCGCACGGCCGCCGCCCCCGAGCCGAGCGCCGCCGGCACCCCGACGACGATCGTCGCCAGCCGGGGCGGCTCCTACGCGCCCGGCACCCCGCAGGAGGGCAACGACTACGTGCAGGACTACCTGCGGTACGTCTTCGCGACGCAGATGGGGCTGGACGTGGAGTTCATCGTGCCCGAGCTGACGCTGGCCCCGACCGTCCCGGCCATGGAGGAGCTGATCCCGCTCTTCGAGAAGTCCCGCGACGCCGCGCACACGGCGGCGGAGAGCCGGGCGAAGCTGCTGGCCGCCGCCCACGCCTGACCGCCGTCACCCCGGCAGGACGGGCCGCGCCCCGGCCCGTCCACGGGGAGGCGGGGCGCGTCGAACCTCGGCGGTCGACCCTCAGGCGTCAAACGTCAGACGTCAGACGTCAGGCGTCGCGTTCCCCGGCGGGCCCGAGGGCGGTGAAGGCGGCCAGCAGTCGGTCGGCCGCCAGCGATGCGGTCAGCTTCCCCGCCCGCACGTCGGCCTCCAGCCCCGGCGCCAGCTCCCGCACCGCCGGGTCGTGGGTCAGCCGGTCCAGCAGCTGGTCCCGGACCATGGACCACACCCACTCCACCTGCTGCTCGCTGCGCTTCGCGGCCAGCGCACCGGTGCCGACGAGGAGCGAGCGGTGCTGCTCGATCCGCTCCCACAGCTCCTCCAGGCCCGTGCCCTCCCGCGCGCTGCAGGTGAGGACCGGAGGGTTCCACTCCGCGTTCGGCGGCTGCAACAGCCGCAGCGCGCCCGCCAGTTCGCGGGCCGCCGCCTTCGCGTCCCGGGCGTGCGGACCGTCCGCCTTGTTGATGGCGACGACGTCCGCCAGCTCCAGGACGCCCTTCTTGATGCCCTGCAACTGGTCCCCGGTCCGGGCCAGCGAGAGCAGCAGGAAGGTGTCCGTCATCGCGGCGACCGTCGTCTCCGACTGCCCCACCCCGACCGTCTCCACCAGCACCACGTCGTACCCGGCGGCCTCCATGACGGCCATCGACTCCCGCGTCGCGCGCGCCACCCCGCCGAGCGTCCCCGACGTCGGCGAGGGCCGCACGAACGCGTTCGGGTCCACGGCGAGCCGGGCCATCCGCGTCTTGTCCCCGAGGATCGAGCCCCCGGTCCGGCCCGACGACGGGTCGACGGCCAGCACCGCCACCTTGTGGCCGAGCCCCGTCAGCAGCGTGCCCAGTGCGTCGATGAACGTCGACTTGCCCACCCCGGGCACCCCGCTGATGCCCACCCGCCGCGCCTTGCCGGCGTGCGGCAGCAGCTCCGTGAGGAGCTGCTGCGCGAGGCGCCGGTGATCGGGGCGGGTGGACTCCACGAGCGTGATCGCCCGCGCGATCCACGCCCGTGAGCCGTCCAGGACGCCCTGCACGTACGTGTCGAGGTCGGGCTTACCCTTCCTGGCAGCCATGCCCACCCGTCTACAGCTCCCCACCGGTCCTCAGAGTTCGTGGCCGAGCCCGGACGCCAGGGCGCGCACCAGGTCGTGCGCGGCCTCCGGGATGACCGTGCCCGGCAGGAACACCGCGGCGGCCCCCATCTCCCGCAGCGGCTCCACGTCGGCGGGCGGAATGACGCCGCCCACGACGATCATGATGTCCTCGCGGTCCTGCGCCGCCAGCTCCTCCCGCAGCGCGGGCACGAGCGTGAGGTGCCCGGCGGCCAGCGAGGAGACGCCGATGATGTGGACGTCGGCCTCCACGGCCTGCCGCGCCACCTCCTCCGGCGTCTGGAACAGCGGGCCGACGTCGACGTCGAAGCCGAGGTCGGCGAAGGCCGTCGCGATGACCTTCTGCCCCCGGTCGTGCCCGTCCTGACCCATCTTGGCGACGAGGATGCGCGGACGGCGGCCCTCGGCCTCCTCGAAGTCGCTCACCAGCGTGCGGGTGCCCTCCAGCGCGGAGGACTGCCCGGCCTCTTCCCGGTACACACCGGAGATGGTACGGATCTGACCCGCGTGCCGTCCGTACACCTTCTCCAACGCGTCCGAGATCTCCCCGACGGTCGCCTTCGCGCGGGCCGCGTTCACGGCCAGGTGCAGCAGGTTGCCGTCCAGGGAGCCGCCGTCCTGGTGGCCCTTCTCGGCGGCGTGCGTCAGCGCCCGCAGCGCGTCCTGCGTGACGGCCTCGTCCCGCTCCGCACGCAGCCGGCGCAGCTTGTCGATCTGCTGCGCCCGCACCGAGGAGTTGTCGACCTTCAGCACCTCGATCTGCTCGTCGCTCGCCACGCGGTACTTGTTGACGCCGATGACCGGCTGGCGGCCGGAGTCGATGCGCGCCTGGGTGCGGGCGGCGGCCTCCTCCACCCGGAGCTTGGGGATGCCCGCGTCGATGGCCTTCGCCATGCCGCCGGCCTCCTCGACCTCCTGGATGTGCTGCCAGGCCCGCCGCGCCAGGTCGTACGTCAGCCGCTCCACGTAGGCGCTGCCGCCCCACGGGTCGATGACCCGGCCGGTCCCCGACTCCTGCTGGAGCATCAGCTGGGTGTTGCGGGCGATGCGGGCGGAGAAGTCCGTCGGCAGCGCCAGCGCCTCGTCGAGCGCGTTGGTGTGCAGCGACTGGGTGTGCCCCTGGGTGGCCGCCATCGCCTCCACGCACGTGCGCGTGACGTTGTTGAAGACGTCCTGCGCCGTCAGCGACCAGCCCGAGGTCTGCGAGTGCGTGCGCAGCGACAGGGACTTGGGGTTCTTCGGGTCGAAGCCCCGGACCAGCTTCGCCCACAGCAGCCGCGCGGCGCGCAGCTTGGCGACCTCCATGAAGAAGTTCATGCCGATCGCCCAGAAGAACGACAGCCGGGGCGCGAAGGCGTCCACGTCCAGGCCCGCGCCGAGCCCCGCGCGCAGGTACTCGACGCCGTCCGCCAGCGTGTAGGCCAGCTCCAGGTCGGCCGTGGCCCCGGCCTCCTGGATGTGGTAGCCGGAGATGGAGATCGAGTTGTAGCGCGGCATCTTCTGCGAGGTGTACGCGAAGATGTCCGAGATGATCCGCATCGAGGGCTGCGGCGGGTAGATGTAGGTGTTGCGGACCATGAACTCCTTCAGAATGTCGTTCTGAATGGTTCCGGCCAGCTTCTCGGGCGGGACGCCCTGCTCCCCGGCGGCGACGATGTACAGCGCCAGGACGGGCAGGACCGCGCCGTTCATCGTCATCGACACGCTCATGCGGTCCAGCGGGATGCCGTCGAACAGCTGTCGCATGTCGTAGATCGAGTCGATCGCCACGCCCGCCATGCCGACGTCACCCGTGACACGCGGGTGGTCCGAGTCGTACCCCCGGTGCGTGGGCAGGTCGAAGGCGACGGACAGGCCCTTCTGCCCGGCCGCCAGGTTGCGCCGGTAGAAGGCGTTCGACTCCTCGGCCGTGGAGAAGCCCGCGTACTGGCGGATCGTCCACGGCTGGTTGACGTACATCGTCGGGTACGGGCCGCGCAGGTACGGCGCCGTGCCCGGATAGGTGGACAGGAAGTCCAGCCCCGCGAGGTCCTCGGCCGTGTACAGCGGCTTGACGCCGATGCCCTCCGGCGTCTCCCACACCGCGTCCTCCGGGCCCGGACCGGCCTCGCCGTCCCGCCCGGCCCGCGCCTCGGTGTACGCGGCGCGCCAGGCGTCGGCGTCCCCCTCGGGGGCCGGGGTGCCCAGCTCGATCCCGGTGAAGTCGGGGATGCTGCTCATCACTTCACTCCCAGCTCGTCCAGGACGCCGGCCAGCAGGCCCACCGCGTCCCCGCCGACGGCGACGTACCCGCCCACACCGGCTGCCTCCAGGCTCTCGCGCAGCTCACCGGGGCGCCCGGCGAGGAACACCGAGCGCGCGCCCGCCGACCGCACCGCCTGCGCGGCCGGAACGGCCTCCTCGGCGTAGACCGCGTCGCTGGAGCACAGACACACGACGGCGGCCCCGGCCTCCCGGACCGCCTCGGCGGCCCCGGCGGGGTCCGCGGCGTCCACGGGGACGAGCACCGGCTCGATGCCGCCCGCCTGGAACAGGTTGGCCGCGAACGTCGCCCGGCCGGTGTACGCGGCGGCCTTGCCCAGCGCCGCCAGCAGCACCCTCGGCCGCTCACCGGTCGCGGCGAGGTGCGCGTCCGAACGGGACCGCAGCGCCTCGTACGCCTCGTCCCTGCGCACCTGCGGCAGCCCTCCGGACAGCGGCTCCGGCGCCGGGTCGCGGCGCACCGGCTCCTCGTCCAGCAGCGGGAACTCGCTCACCCCCGTCACCGGCTCCCGGCGGTGCGCCAGCGCCTCCCGGCGGCGTTCCCAGGTGGCCGCGATCCGCTCGCCCACGACGCCGTCGCGCAGCGCCGCCTCCTGGCCGCCCGCGCCCTCGATCTCCTGGAACCACGCCCAGGCCGCCCGTGCCAGCTCCTCCGTGAGCCGCTCGACGTACCAGGAGCCGCCCGCCGGGTCGATCACCCGGGCGCAGTGCGACTCCTCGATGAGGATGGTGGAGGTGTTCCGGGCGATCCGGCGCGCGAAGGCGTCCGGCAGCCCGGCCGCGTGGTCGAAGGGCAGCACCGTGACGGAGTCGGCGCCGCCCACGCCCGCCGCGAGCGTCGCCACGGTGGTGCGGAGCATGTTCACCCACGGGTCGCGGCGCGTCACCATCACCGAGGACGTCACCGCGTGTTGCCGCTGCGCCGCCGCGCCGGTGGTGACGCCGCACGCCTCGGCCACCCGCGCCCACAGCCGGCGCGCGGCCCGCAGCTTGGCGATCGTCGTGAACTGGTCGGCCGTCGCCGCGTAGCGGAACTCCAGCTGACGGCAGGCGTCCTCGGCGCTCAGCCCGGACTCCGTCAGCGTGCGCAGGTAGGCCACCGCCGTCGCCAGCGAACAGCCCAGCTCCTGCGCCGGGGAGGCGCCGGCCTCGTGGTACGGCAGCGCGTCGACGGTCAGCGTGCGCACGCCCGGGTGGTCGCCGCCGAGACGGCCCGCCCACGCGGCGGCGGCGCCGAGCAGGGCGGCCGTCGGACCGGCGTCCCCGGTGCGGGCCAGCAGTCCCAGCGGGTCGGCGCCCAACTGGGCCCGCACCTGCGCGGCGGGCACGTCGCGCTGCGCGTACACGTCGAGGAGGACGCGGGCGGCCTCGTCGAACTCCTCTCCGGCCTCCAGCACCACGGGCGCGAGGTCGAGGTAGACGCCCTCCAACGCGGCGGGCAGAGCGCTCACCGGCAGTCCGGCCCGGCCCAGCACCAGCCACAGGGAGCTGACGCCGTTCTCCAGGTCGGCCAGCACCGCCTCGTTGGTGCGGGCGACGTCGGCGCTCCGGTGCTGCTGGCGCACGTCCCACCCGGCGGGCGAACCGCCACGGGGCGTGCCGCCGCGCACGAAGGGCGCGAAGCCCGGATACCCGGCGCCGCCCCCGGGGGCGTCGTCGGCGGTGTACAGCGGGCGGGTGCTGAGCCCGTCCTCAAGTGGGGTGGAGAGCGCCTCTTCGGCTCCTGCCCCGGTGGCCTCACTCGCGCCGGACTTCCGCAGCACACCCTCGACGAGGTGCTGCCACTGCGCGCGTGTGACTTCCGGGAACTCGGCGGCCAGAGAGAGCCCGTCATCAGGCAGGACCGTCATAGCGGCAGGCTAGGGCTTAGCACTGACGAGCGCACCGGCGATCACCTGTGACCTTGGACTCTCACCGGACGTGGGGCGCGGCACGCGGGGCGTGACGGAGCGATGCCTCCGGCACTCCGACGGGCCGGGCCGGGAAACGCGCAACGGTCGGCACCGTGAACGATGCCGACCGTTGCGTCGATGTGCGCGAGGGGGGAGTTGAACCCCCACGCCCTTTCGGGCACTGGAACCTGAATCCAGCGCGTCTGCCTATTCCGCCACCCGCGCATGGGTGTGTCGTGAGGAACCTTCCTCCGCCGTCCGGATGACTCCGTTCCGCTTCGGGCCGCTCCCTGGCGACGTCCAAAACACTAGCACGGTGCCGGGAGTGCTCTCACATCCATAACGGCCGCCCCGCGTCCACCGCCGGGTGGGGGACACTGGGAGCCGGACGCCTCTACGATCCCGTGTGAGAGGTGACACCCGCGACGTCGGGGAACGAAGCGGAACCAGCCGTTTTCCCGGCGCGTGGATACGATCAGTAAGCAGTATCGGCAGCTGCGCCCTGCCCGCCCGGCGCAGGCGTACTAGGACACCGGAAGTTGGGAAGGAGGTGCACCGTGGGAGTTCTCAAGCGCTTCGAGCAGCGTCTCGAAGGCCTCGTCAACGGCACCTTCGCCAAGGTGTTCAAGTCCGAAGTCCAGCCGGTGGAGATCGCCGGCGCGCTCCAGCGCGAGTGCGACAACAACGCCACGATCTGGAACCGGGACCGCACGGTCGTCCCGAACGACTTCATCGTGGAACTGAGCGCGCCCGACTACGAGCGGCTCGCCCCCTACGCGGGCCAGCTCAGTGACGAGCTGGCCGGCATGGTGCGCGACTACGCCAAGCAGCAGCGCTACACCTTCATGGGCTCGGTCAAGGTCCACCTGGAGAAGGCCGACGATCTCGACACCGGCCTCTACCGCGTGCGCAGCCGCACGATGGCCGCCAGCACCTCCCAGCCCGGAGCCCCGGGCGACCACGGCGGCGGCCTGCCCCCGATGCCCCAGGGCGCGCCGCGCATGCCGTCCGCCCCACCGCCCGGCGGTCCGGCGGCGGGGCCCGGAGCGCCCGGCCCGGTCCGGCGCTGGGTGGAGATCAACGGCAGCCGGCACCAGATCTCCCGCACCACCCTCGTCCTCGGGCGTTCCACCGAGGCCGACGTCCGGATCGACGATCCCGGCGTCTCCCGCAAGCACTGCGAGATCCGCACCGGCCCCACCGTCGTCGTGCAGGACCTCGGTTCGACCAACGGCATCGTGGTGGACGGACAGCGGACGACACACGCTACGCTCCGCGACGGCTCACGGATCGTCGTGGGCAGCACCACGATCATTTACCGGCAAGCCGAAGGGTGAAGCGGGGGCAATGTCAGAGCTGACCCTGACGGTCATGCGGCTGGGTTTTCTCGCCGTACTGTGGCTGTTCGTCATCGTGGCCGTACAGGTCATCCGCAGCGACCTGTTCGGCACCCGGGTCACTCAGCGGTCCGGAGCGCAGGCCCGCCGCGCCCCGGACCGTCCGCAGGCCCGTCCGCAGCAGTCCACCGGCGGCGGACGCGGCGGCGGCCGGGGCCGCCGGGGCGCGCCCACGAAGCTGGTCGTGACCGAGGGCTCCCTCACCGGCACGACCGTCGCCCTCCAGGGCCAGACGATCACCCTCGGCCGCGCCCACGACTCGACGATCGTGCTGGACGACGACTACGCGTCGAGCCGGCATGCCAGGATCTACCCGGACCGCGACGGCCAGTGGATCGTTGAGGACCTCGGCTCCACCAACGGCACGTACCTGGACCGGAGCCGACTCACCACTCCGACGCCGATCCCGCCCGGTGCGCCGTTGCGCATCGGCAAGACGGTCATCGAGCTGCGGAAGTAGACGAACATGACGACCGGAGGGTGGGCAGCGTGCGGATGTACCCGGAGCCGACGGGCGAGGTGCGCATGAGTCTGTCACTGCGTTTCGCCGCCGGATCACACGACGGCATGATCCGCGATCACAACGAGGACTCGGGTTACGCCGGGCCCCGGCTGCTGGCGGTCGCCGACGGCATGGGCGGCCAGGCCGCCGGTGAGGTCGCCAGCTCCGAGGTGATCTCCACCATCGTCGAGCTGGACGAGGACGTCCCCGGCTCGGACGTCCTCACCTCACTCGGCGACGCCGTGCAGCGGGCCAACGAACAGCTGCGCGTGATGGTCGAGGACGACCCGCAGCTGGAGGGCATGGGCACCACCCTCACCGCCCTGCTGTGGACGGGTCAGCGCCTCGGCCTCGTCCACGTCGGCGACTCCCGCGCCTACCTGCTGCGCGACGGCGTGCTCACCCAGATCACACAGGACCACACCTGGGTGCAGCGGCTCGTCGACGAGGGCCGCATCACCGAGGAGGAGGCCACCACCCACCCGCAGCGCTCCCTGCTCATGCGCGCGCTGGGCAGCGGCGACCGGGTGGAACCGGACCTCTCGATCCGCGAGGTCCGCGCCGGCGACCGCTACCTCATCTGCTCCGACGGCCTCTCCGGCGTGGTCAGCCACCAGACGATGGAGGAGACCCTCGGCAGCTACCAGGGGCCGCACGAGACGGTCGAGGAGCTGATCCAGCTCGCCCTGCGCGGTGGCGGCCCCGACAACATCACGGTGATCATCGCCGATGTCCTCGACGTCGACGGCAACGACACCCCCGCCGCCCAGCTCAACGACACACCGGTCGTCGTCGGCGCCGTCGCGGAGACGCAGAACCCGCTCGGCGGCCCCGGCGCGCAGGCCACCCCGGCCTCCCGCGCCGCCGAGCTGAGCCGTTCCGTGCCCCAGCAGCAGCCCGGCTCCGCGGACGGGCAGGAGGGCTTCGGCCCGCCCGGCAGCGGCGCGGCCCCCGGCACGTTCGGGGAGTGGGCGGACGGGGACGGCCCGGTCGAGGAGTCCGGCCGACGGCGCAAGGCCCGCAAGGGCGGCTGGGTGAAGCGGAGCCTGCTCATCGTGCTGGCCCTCGCCCTGCTCGGCGGCGGCCTGTACGCGGCCTGGAAGTGGTCGAGAGGGCAGTACTACATCGGTGCGGAGGGCGACCGGGTCGCCCTCTACCAGGGTCTGAACCAGAAGCTCGGCCCCCTGGACCTCGGCGAGGTCAGGGAGGACACCGGCATCGAACTCAAGTACCTGCCCGTCTACCAGCGCAACCAGGTCAAGGACACCATCTCCATGGGCACGCTGGCCCAGGCCGAGGACAAGATCCAGAAGCTGGGGGCCCAGGCCGAGGTCTGCGAGATCGTGGCCGACCAGAAGGCGTCCGCCGAGGAGGCCAAGGAGGACGCCGACAGCTCCCAGCCCGGCGGTGAGGACGGTCGCGAACCGGTGGCGGACGACCCCGCGCCCGGTCCCCGGCTGACCGACGAGCAGCAGCGGCTCGCGAAGCAGTGCCGGACGCCGTGAGGGGCAGCGAGTTCATATGAGCAGCAACAGCACCACCGGGAGTACCAGCACGGTCTCGGCGGGCGGACTCCCCAGCCGCCGCAACACCGAGCTCGGCCTCCTCGTCTTCGCCGTCGTCATCCCCGTCTTCGCCTACGCCAACGTGGGCCTGGCCAAGAACGGCACCCTCCCGGCGGGGATGATCGGCTACGGCCTGGGCCTCGGCCTGCTCGCCGGCGTCGCCCACCTGCTGGTGCGGAAGTTCGCCCCGTACGCCGACCCGCTGATCCTGCCGATCTGCACCCTGCTCAACGGGCTCGGCCTCGTGCTGATCTGGCGGCTCGACCAGGAGCCGGGCGTGCGACCGGAGAACGCCGCACCCGGCCAGCTGATGTGGTCGGCGCTGGGCGTCGCGCTGTTCCTCGCGGTGCTGGTCTTCCTCAAGGACCACCGCATCCTCCAGCGCTACACCTACATCTCCATGGCCGTCGCGCTCGTGCTGCTGGCGCTGCCGATGTTCTTCCCGCCCGTCAACGGCGCGAAGATCTGGGTGACGATCCCCGGCGTCGGCTCCCTCCAGCCCGGCGAGTTCGCGAAGATCGTCATCACGGTCTTCTTCGCCGGGTACCTCATGGTCAAGCGCGACGCCCTCGCCCTGGCCAGCCGCCGCTTCATGGGGCTCTACCTGCCGCGCGGCCGCGACCTCGGACCGATCCTGGCGATCTGGGCCCTGAGCCTGATGATCCTCGTCTTCGAGACCGACCTCGGCACCTCGCTGCTGTTCTTCGGCATGTTCGTCGTGATGCTCTACGTCGCCACCGAGCGCACGAGCTGGGTCCTCTTCGGCCTGCTGCTCTCCGCCGCCGGCGCGGTGGTCGTGGCGTCGACGACCACACACGTGCAGGACCGCGTCGACAACTGGCTCAACCCGCTGCAGCTGGGCGCCAACGGCGGCGTCACGGAGACCGCCCAGGTGATGTACTCCTTCGGCTCCGGCGGCCTCTTCGGCTCCGGGCTCGGTGAGGGCTTCACCCGGCTCATCGGCGGCATCGCCGTCAAGAGCGACTACATCCTCGCCACCGTCGGCGAGGAGCTGGGCCTGACCGGCATGATGGCCATCCTCGTCCTGTACGGCCTGCTCATCGAACGCGGCATCCGGACGGCGCTGGCCGCGCGCGACCCGTTCGGCAAACTGCTCGCCGTGGGTCTGTCCGGCGCCTTCGCGATCCAGGTGTTCGTCGTCGCGGGCGGCGTCACCGCGCTCATCCCGCTCACCGGTATGACGATGCCCTTCCTCGCGCAGGGCGGCTCGTCCGTCATCGCCAACTGGGCCCTGTTCGCCATCCTGCTGCGGATCAGCGACACCGCGCGCCGCCCGGCGCCGGCGCCCGCCCCGAATCCCGACGTCGAGATGACCCAGGTGGTGCGGTCGTGAACAAGCCCATCCGCAAGATCGCCGTTTTCTGCGGCATCCTGGTGATCGCCCTGCTGGTCAGGGTCAACTGGGTGCAGTTCGTCCAGGCCGAGGAGCTCAGCTCCTCCGACAAGAACCGCCGGGTGCTGATCGAGCGCTACGCCCACCCGCGCGGCGACATCATCGTCGAGGGCAAGGCCGTCACCGGCTCCACCGAGACCGACAGCCGCGACTTCCAGTACCAGCGCACCTACAAGGACGGCGCCATGTGGGCGCCGGTGACCGGCCACGCGTCGGTGTTCAACGCCACGATGCTGGAAGGCGTCCACGACAAGATCCTCACCGGCAACGACGACCGGCTGTTCTTCAACCGCACCATCGACATGATCACCGGTAAGCCGATGGAGGGCGGGAACGTCGTCACCACCCTGAACGCCGCCGCCCAGCGGGCGGCGTTCGAGGGCCTCGGGAACAAGAAGGGCGCCGTCGCCGCCATCGACCCGCGCACCGGCGCGATCCTCGCCCTGGCCAGCACCCCGTCCTACGACCCGGGCTCCATCGTCGGCAACGACGCGGAGGCCAGCGACAACTGGGTCGCCCTCAACGAGGACCCGGACAAGCCCATGCTCAACCGGGCACTGCGCGAGACGTACCCGCCCGGCTCCACCTTCAAGGTGCTCACCGCGGCCGCGGCGCTGGAGAGCGGCAAGTACGACATCGACGAGAAGTCGGGCATCGAGGACCCGTACGAGCTCCCGCAGACCGACAAGGAGCTCAGCAACTTCGGCAACCCTCCGTGCGACGACGCCACCCTGCGCGTCGCCCTCCAGTTCTCCTGCAACGCCACCTTCGCCGGCATCAGCGCCGACCTCGGCAACGAGGAGATGAAGGAGATGGCGGAGAAGTTCGGCTACAACGAGGAACTCTTCGTCCCCGTCCGCACGGCCGAGAGCGTCTACCCCGAGGACAACGCCCCGCAGAACGCGATGGCCGGCATCGGGCAGGCGTCCAACCGGGCCACGCCGCTCCAGATCGCCATGATCACCGCGGCGATCGCCAACGACGGCAAGCTGATGCAGCCCTACATGGTCGACCGGCTGGAGGGCCCGCGCAGCGTCGTCGAGCAGAACGAGCCGCAGGAGATGGGGCAGCCGATCTCCGCGTCCAACGCCAAGAAGATCCAGCAGATGATGGAGACCGTGGTCGAGGACGGCACGGGAACCAACGGCCAGATCGAGGGCGTCACAGTGGGCGGCAAGACGGGCACCGCCCAGCGTGGTGTGGACAACAGTGAGACGCCCTACGCGTGGTTCATCTCCTACGCCATGACGGACAACGGCTCACCGGTCGCCGTCGCGGTGGTGGTCGAGGACAGCGACGCCGAACGGAACGAAGTGTCCGGTGGCGGCCTGGCCGCGCCCATCGCGAAGGACGTCATGCGGGCCGTGCTGGAGGGCCGTCAGTGACCTTGCGCACAGACGTCGAGGCGTCGGTCGGCGTTCCGGTCGCCCACCCGCGTCCGGGTACCGTATGCCGAGCAGCACGCCGCCGGACCCCACGCCGGTGCGGTCCGGACGAACGGAGAGGGCTGGAGATATGGACGAGCCGCGTCGCCTAGGCGGGCGGTACGAGCTGGGCCAGGTGCTCGGCCGCGGCGGCATGGCCGAGGTCTACCTGGCCCACGACACCCGTCTGGGCCGCACCGTCGCCGTCAAGACGCTCCGCGTCGACCTCGCCCGCGACCCCACGTTCCAGGCCCGGTTCCGCCGCGAGGCCCAGTCGGCCGCCTCGCTGAACCACCCCGCGATCGTCGCCGTGTACGACACCGGCGAGGACTACGTGGACGGCATCTCGATCCCGTACATCGTCATGGAGTACGTCGACGGCTCCACGCTCCGCGAGCTGCTGCACTCCGGGCGCAAACTGCTGCCCGAGCGGGCCATGGAGATGACCGCCGGCATCCTCCAAGCGCTGGAGTACAGCCACCGCAACGGCATCGTCCACCGCGACATCAAGCCGGCCAACGTCATGCTCACGCGCGGCGGCCAGGTCAAGGTGATGGACTTCGGCATCGCCCGCGCCATGGGCGACTCCGGTATGACGATGACGCAGACCGCCGCCGTCATCGGCACCGCCCAGTACCTCTCCCCGGAGCAGGCCAAGGGCGAGACCGTCGACGCGCGCAGCGACCTCTACTCGACCGGCTGTCTGCTCTACGAGCTGCTGACGGTCCGGCCCCCCTTCGTCGGGGACTCCCCGGTCGCCGTCGCCTACCAGCACGTGCGCGAGGAGCCGCAGCCGCCGAGCGTCTTCGACCCGGAGATCACCCCGGAGCAGGACGCCATCGTCCTCAAGGCGCTCGCCAAGGACCCCGACTACCGCTACCAGAGCGCGGACGAGATGCGCGCCGACCTGGAGGCGTCCCTCGACGGGCAGCCGGTCGGTGCCGCCGCCGCGCTCGGCGCCGCCGGGTACGGTGCGGGCTACGGCGCCGCCCACGCGCACGCCGAGGACCGGCCCACCCAGGCCCTGCGCACGGCGGGCGCCGGGCAGACGTCGATGCTGCCCCCGATGCGCGACGACGACGGCGGATACGGCTACGACGAGCCGCGCGGGCGCCGTCGCGAGCGGAAGAACAGCCAGCTCTCCACGATCCTCCTCGTCGCCGCGGGCATCCTCGTGCTGATCGGCGCCATCTTCATCGGCAAGGCCCTGTCCGGCGGCGGCGGCTCGGACACGGTCGCCGTGCCCAAGCTCACCGGGCTCACGCTGAAGGAGGCGACCCAGCGGGCGCAGAACACCGGCCTGGAGGTCTCCGAGGGGCCGCGGGAGCACTGCGAGGAGGAGAAGGACACCGTCTGCCGCACGGACCCGGAGCCCGACACCGAGGTCGAGCGGAACGACACGATCACCCTGGTCATGTCCGACGGCCCGGCCCCGATCGAGGTGCCGGACGTGGTGGGCGACTCCTACGACGACGCCCGCAGCGAGCTCCAGGAGGCCGGCTTCGAGGTGACGGAGGAGGCCGCGTCCTCCTCCAGCGAGCCCGAGGGAACGGTCATCGAGCAGGACCCGGCCCGGGGGGAGAAGGTCCAGGCGGGCACCCAGATCACGCTCTCCGTCGTGCGCACCGAGACCCGTACGGTCCCGCCGGTGACGAACAAGGACGTCGAGCAGGCCCGCCAGCAGCTGGAGGGCGCCGGCTTCGTGGTCGAGGTCACGGAGAAGGAGGACGGCTCCAAGCCCCCGAACACCGTCATCAGCCAGAGCCCGTCCGGCAACGAGCAGGCGGCCAAGGGCAGCACGGTGACGCTGGAGGTCGCCAAGGCGCCCGAGCAGGAGAACGTGAAGGTGCCGAAGGTCGTGGGCGAGCGCGTGCAGCCCGCGGTCAAGAAGCTCCAGGACGCGGGCTTCCAGGTCCAGATCCAGGGACCGGACAAGAACGCCTTCGTCCAGGCGGTCGCCCCGCAGGAGGAGCAGGAGGCGCCCAAGGGCTCCGTCGTCACGATCCAGACCGTCCCGGACGGGAACGGTGACGGCGGGAACGGCGACGACAACCCGATCGGTGGCTTCTTCGAGGGCCAGTGGGGCCGCGACGGCGACGGGGACTGACCCCGGCCCGGTGGAGTAACGCACGTGGGAGGAGCCGGACCCGTTGCGGGTCCGGCTCCTCCCACGTGGTGCTCCGGGCGCGTCAGCCCTTCTTCTCGCCGCCCTCGGACCGCGCCGCCTCCCCGGACTCCTCGGCCTGCTTGGCCTCCACCTCCGGGTCGAGGGACGACGCGTCCGCCGGCACCCCGCCCTCCGAGACGTCGGTCGCGGCGGGCGGCTCGACCAGCCAGTCCGGGTTGGCCTGCTGGTCCCACCAGCGCCAGGCGGCGTAGACGGCGCCGCCGACGAGGCCCAGCACCGTCAGCCGCTTCAGACCCCGTCCGTAGGCCGCGCGGCGGGCGCGCTTGCGGGTGATCTTCCGCACCTCCTTCGCCGTGACCTCGCCGCGCAGGGCCGCCATGGCGGCGGCGGAACGGGCCATGGCCTCCTCACGGGCGGGTGCCGCGGCGGCCCGTGCGGCCTCGACGCGCGGCGCGGCGTAGGCTGCGGCCTCCTTCGCGTAACACCGGGCCTCCTTGGCGGCCTTGCGGCTGTGCTTGGCCGCGCGCTTGGCGGCGTCGTCGACGGCCGGGGGCAGTGCGGTGCGGGCGTGCGCGAGGCGTGGCGCCACCATGCCTTCGTACTGTTCGCGTGCGGTGTGCTGGGCCTGGCGCGCGGCCAGGCCCACCCTGGGCCCCACCACCTCGGCGGCATGCCGCACGTTCTCCTTCGCGGTGCCGGTCGCGGCGCGCACGCTGTCCTTGCGGGTCACGGTGTCCTCCTCCTCGGTGGCACGTGGTCCGGGGACTCGTACCCCGGCGATCCTCGTCCTTCTTCGCCTTTACACCCGAATCGAGATCATGCCCCCCGTCGGCGGATTCGGCATGCGTCGACGGGCGTTCGGGTCACGCGTTCGGCTGCGGGTACCCCCGTTCGGGCACTTCGTGCAGCCGGGCGGCCCGTGATCCGACGATGCCACGCCCCGGTGCCGACTCCGTCGTTCCGGACACCGGCGACGCCCGACGTCGCCCGATCGTCACTCCGATGCGAGCCTCGGGCCCGGCGGCGGGCGGTCCATGGGAGGATCGGGGACCGTCAGTAAGGACTATGGAAGGTAGATCGTGGCCGAGCAGCTCTACGCCACCCTGAAGACGAACCGCGGCGACATCGAGGTCCAGCTCTTCCCGAACCACGCGCCCGAGACCGTCAAGAACTTCGTCGAGCTCGCCGAGGGCTCCCGGGAGTGGACGCACCCGAAGACGGGCGCGAAGACGACCGACAAGCTCTACGACGGGACCGTCTTCCACCGCGTCATCAGCGGCTTCATGATCCAGGGCGGTGACCCGCTGGGCAACGGCACCGGCGGCCCCGGGTACGAGTTCCGCGACGAGATCCACCCGGACCTGGGCTTCACCAAGCCCTACCTGCTCGCCATGGCGAACGCGGGCCCGGGGACGAACGGCTCGCAGTTCTTCATCACCGTCTCGCCCACGACGTGGCTGACCGGCAAGCACACCATCTTCGGTGAGGTGACGAGCGAGGCCGGGAAGAAGATCGTCGACGAGATCGCCACCACCGACACCAACCCGCGCACGGACCGCCCCGTCAACGACGTGGTGATCGAGTCGGTGGTCATCGAGCGCCGCTGAGCGCGCGCTCCCCGTCCGCGACGGCGCTGCGGCGCGGCGGCCGGGGAACGGTCCGCCCCACCTGTCCGTCGATACAGGTGGGGCCGCGACCGTGTGGGGGCGGCCACGCCGAGAGGGCGAAGGGGAAGACGATGGAGCACCAGCAGGGCGGGCTGGGGCCCGGCCACACCCTGCCGGGGTGTTACCGGCACCCGGGCCGGGAGACGGGCATCAGCTGTACCCGGTGCGACCGGCCGATCTGCCCCGACTGCATGATCGACGCCGCTGTGGGCTACCAGTGCCCCGAGTGCGTGCGCGGAGCGTCGGGAGCGGCCGGCCGGGCCGTGCGGCCGCGCACGCTGGCGGGCGGCGCGGTGGTGCAGGACACCCGGCTGGTGACGAAGATCCTGCTCGGGCTGAACGTCGCGGTGTTCGTCGCCGGGCTGGCGCTCGGGCGGCAGTTCATCGACGACCTCCAGCTCATCGGCCTCGCTCTGTCGGGGCAGGTCGAGGCCGGTGGGCTGCAGATCGTCGGGGTGGCCGACGGCGAGTGGTACCGGCTGCTGAGCTCGGCCTTCCTGCACTCGGAGTTCTGGCACATCGGCGTCAACATGATGGCGCTGTGGTTCCTCGGCCCGCCCCTGGAGGCGGCGCTGGGCCGACTGCGCTTCGTCGCCCTGTACCTGCTGTCCGCACTGGGCGGCAGCGTCGTGTCCTACGTGCTCGTCGCGCAGAACCAGCCGTCGCTGGGCGCGTCCGGCGCCATCTTCGGCCTGTTCGGGGCGACGGCCGTCCTGATGCGGCGGCTCAACTACGATCTGCGGCCGATCTTCGTCCTGCTCGCGATCAACCTCGTCATCGGCTTCATTCCGGGCCTGCGGGTGGCCTGGCAGGCCCACCTCGGCGGTCTGATCATCGGCGCGGTGTTCGCCTTCGCCCTCATCCACGCACCGCGCAAGGGCCGGGCGCTGGTGCAGTGGGGGACGTGCGGGGTGCTCCTCGGAGCCCTCGTCCTCGCCGCCGTCATCCGGACATCGGCCCTGCTCGGCTGAGGCCGACGGGCAGCGGACGAGCAGTTATCCACAGGTGGTAGCGGATCTTGTGCATGACGCGCAGGCGTTCGCACACAGGTCCGTTTCCCTTGGGGAACAAGGGAGAACGCTTGTCCGGACGCGTCGGCCGGCGTCAACCCGATGTGCGTTATCCACAGATCGTCTGAACTTTTCCCAGCCCTGTGGACAACCTGTGGACAACCGGTTCGACCGGGCTCGGAGCCCGACCCCGGCCACCCCGCTGACCAGCCCGAGGAAGCAGGCGCACAGCAGACGTCCGCGTCAGCGCCGGGTGCGGGTGAGCCGTCCGGCGCTGACGCGGTCACGGGGGAAACGGGAGGGACGCGCTACTTCCACTGCGTGGAGACGACGAAGCCCACCGCGATGAAGCCGAAGCCGACCACGATGTTCCAGTTGCCCAGCGCGTCGACGGGCAGGGAACCCTCGGTCAGGTAGAAGACGACGATCCAGGCCAACCCGATCGCGAACATGGCCAGCATCAGCGGCGCGACCCAACTGCGACCGGAGGAGAGGTCGATCTTGTTGGACCGCTTCGCCTCGGGCTGGGTGTAACCGTCCTTCTTCTTGCGAATCCGGGACTTCGGCACGAGAGGGTCTCCTGTCGATGCGCTTGACCGCGCGCTGAACGGATGTGCTGTGGTCCGTTAGCGTAGTGGTTCCAGGCGGTGGAAGGAGACAAGGGTACGGTGACCTCTTCGTCGACGTCTCCCCCGGGCGCGGACCGGTCCCGGCGCGGGCTGCGCTCCGGCCTCGCGCGCACCGCCAGCGCCGGTGTCTTCGCCCTGGCCGGCCTCATCTTCTGGGTGAGCTTCAACACGGCGCAGGGCACCGACCTGCGCAGTGATGACCCGATGCTCCGTCTGCCCGACCTGATCGCCGAGCGCAGCCGCGAGAACGGCACGCTGGAGTCCTCCACCGCGGAGCTGCGCGAGGAGGTCGAGGCGCTGGCCGAGGAGCGGGACGAGGGCCGCAGCGCCGCCGAGCGCCGCCGGGCCGAGCAGCTGGCGGACACCGCCCAGACGGAGGAGGTCAGCGGCGCCGGCCTGACGGTGACGCTCACCGACGCCCCCTCCGACGCGACCGCCCGCCTCCCCGGCTGGCCCGAGCCGGAGCCGGACTACCTGGTCATCCACCAGCAGGACCTGCAGGCCGTCGTCAACGCGCTGTGGGCCGGCGGCGCCGAGGGCATCCGGGTCATGGACCAGCGGCTGATCTCCACCAGCGCCGTGCGGTGCGTCGGCAACACCCTGATCCTCCAGGGCCGGCTCTACTCGCCGCCCTACGAGGTCACGGCCGTCGGCGACCCGGAGCGGCTGCGCGAGGCGCTGGACCGCTCACCCGCCATCAGCACGTACAAGCAGTACGTGGAGGCGTACGGCCTCGGCTGGGAGGTCGAGGGGCACGACGACACGACGCTCCCCGGCTACTCCGGCCCCGTCGACCTCCAGTACGCCGAGCCGCTGGACTGACGCCGCGGGCGCGCCCCGGCGACGTACTCTGGTGACCGCACGGAGCGCCGCACCCGGCGCGCCGCGCCGCGCGACACGGGCGGGGACCGAAGGGACGGCACCACGGCATGTACGGCTGGATCTGGCGGCATCTGCCGGGCAACGCACTCGTGCGGGCGCTGATCTCGCTCGTCCTCGTCCTCGCGGTGGTGTTCGTGCTGTTCCAGTACGTGTTCCCGTGGGCCGAACCGCTGCTGCCGTTCGGCGACGTGACGGTGGACGACAACTGACCCGGGCGACGAGTAAGGGCTGAGCGGACCGATGAGCGCACGCATCCTCGTGGTGGACAACTACGACAGCTTCGTCTTCAACCTCGTCCAGTACCTCTACCAGCTCGGTGCCGAGTGCGAGGTCCTGCGCAACGACGAGGTGCGCACGGGGCACGCCCAGGACGGCTTCGACGGCGTCCTGCTCTCCCCGGGGCCCGGCACGCCCGAGGAGGCCGGGGTGTGCGTGGACATGGTGCGGCACTGCGCGGACACCGGGGTGCCGGTGTTCGGCGTGTGCCTGGGCATGCAGTCCATGGTCGTCGCCTACGGCGGCGTCGTGGGCCGCGCCCCGGAGCTGCTGCACGGCAAGACGTCGGCCGTGGTGCACGAGGGCGCGGGCGTCTTCGCCGGGCTCCCCTCGCCGTTCACGGCCACCCGCTACCACTCGCTGGCCGCCGAGCCCGCCACCGTCCCGGAGACCCTGCGGGTCACGGCCCGCACCGACTCCGGCGTCATCATGGGCCTGCGGCACCGGGAGCTGCCGGTGGAGGGCGTGCAGTTCCACCCCGAGTCCGTGCTCACCGAGTGGGGCCACCTGATGCTGGCGAACTGGCTCACCGAGTGCGGTGACACCGGAGCCGTCGAGCGCTCCCGGGGCCTGGCCCCGGTCGTCGGCAGGTGACGACGCCCGAGGACCCGTACGCCGATCCGCAGGATCTGCTGGCGGCGATCGGGCGCCTCGACGACCCGTTGAACGACCCCCTGCCCGGTCGGCGGCCTCCCTCGGCGCAGCCGGACGGCACGGCGCAGCCGGACGGGCGGGCGGAGGGCCGGGCGGGGCCCGGGCGCCGCCGGCGCCCCGCGCAGGCCGCCGGGGGTTCCCCCTGGTTCCGCCCGCACACCCCGGGCGGCCCCCCGCCGCCGCCCGCGCCCCGGCCCGCTCCCGTCCCGGCCCCGGCACCCGCCGCCCCGGCCGTCCCGCCGCCCGGCGAGGAGCCGGACCCGGAGACCGTCGCGCTGCGGCGGGCCCGCCCCCCGGCGCGCCGGGACGACGAGGAGCCCTTCGAGGGACGCGCCGCGCGGCGTCGGGCCGCCGCCCGGGCCGCCCGCGCCCGCAAGGAGAACGCCGCCGTCATGGCCAGCCGTGGCGTGGGCGAGCTGTTCATCACCTGCGGCGTGCTGCTGCTCCTCTTCGTGGCCTACCAGCTGTGGTGGACGAACGTGCAGGCCGGGTTCGAGACCCAGCAGGCCACCAGTCGGCTGGAGGAGAGGTGGGACGCGCAGGAGGCGGCCGAGCGGCGGCCCGACGCCTTCGAGCCCGGTGAGGGCTTCGCCCTCATGTACCTGCCGACGCTGGACGTCGCCGTCCCGGTGGCCGAGGGCATCGACAAGGACAGCGTCCTCGACAAGGGGCTCGTCGGCCACTACGACGAGGCGTCCGGCCTGGAGACGGCGATGCCCTGGGACGAGGAGGGCAACTTCGCGGTGGCGGGGCACCGCAACACCCATGGCGAGCCGTTCCGTTACATCAACCGGCTCCGGGCGGGCGACCCCATCGTCGTCGAGACGGCGGACGCCTACTACGTCTACGAGATGACGAGCGTCCTGCCGCAGACCTCGCCGTCGGACGTGGAGGTCATCGCCCCCGTCCCGCCCAAGTCGGGCTTCACCGAGCCGGGTCGCTACGTGACCCTGACCACCTGTACCCCCGAGTTCACCTCGAAGTACCGTCTCATCGTCTGGGGCAAAATGGTCGAGGAGCGCCCGCGCAGCGAGGGGAAGCCGGACGCGCTCGTCGGATAGCCGGCCGGGCCGGCGGAGCGATCGAAACGGTGGAACCCACGTGGCAGTGACCGAGCGGGACGACGACGCGGAGACCGAAGAGCGTCCGCGGCCGCCCCGGCCCACCCGCGGACGCGTCGCCGCGACGGTCAGCGTCCTGGGTGAACTCCTCATCACGGCGGGCCTCGTGCTGGCCCTCTTCGTCGCCTACTCCCTGTGGTGGACGAACGTCCTCGCCGACCGCCAGGCCGGCAAGGAGAGCAGCGAGCTGCGCGACCAGTGGGCCGAGCAGGAGGAGGGCGACGGCGGAGGCGAGGACCGGGCTCCGGCCGACTTCGACCCCAAGGACGGCATCGGTTTCCTGCACGTGCCCGCGATGAGCGACGACGACGTGCTCGTCCTCCCCGGCACGGACCCGGAGAAGCTCAACGGCGGCATCGCCGGGTACTACGAGAAGCCGAAGAAGTCCGCGATGCCGTGGGACGAATCGGGGAACTTCACCCTCGCCGCGCACCGGGACGGGCACGGCGCCAAGTTCCACAACATCCACAAGATCGACGAGGGCGATCCGGTCGTCTTCGAGACCAAGGACACCTGGTACGTGTACACGGTCTACGCGAAGCTGCCGGAGACCTCGAAGTACAACGTCGGCGTGCTCGCCGACGTCCCCGAGGGGTCCGGGAAGACGGAGGAGGGCCGCTACCTCACCCTGACGACGTGCACGCCGATGTTCAGCTCCGCCTACCGCTACATCGTGTGGGCGGAGCTGGAGCGCACGGAACCGGTGGACGAGGAGCGGACGCCGCCGGAGGAACTGCGCGCGGGCTGAGCGGCCCTCACATCCCCGGCGGCCGGGTGCCGGCGGTGCGGAACGGCGGCGTGCCCGTGCCCGTCACGCGGTAGCGGCCCCACGGATCGGGGTCGGCGGCCTCGGCGGGCGCCTGGCCGTGCGGGGTGCGCAGCGTCACGGAGGCGCGGCGTCCGCCGCACAGGCGCGTCACCTCCGGATCGGCGGCCAGCCGCCCGTACCACCGGTAGCGGCCGTCGATCGGCTGGAAGTGACCGCGCAGCTCGACGGTGACGGCGAGCTCGGCGCCGTCGGTGACGAGCGTGGCCGCCCCGCTGTACCCGTCGTCGTGCGGGGCGTGCTGCTCGTGCTGCTCGTCCGGGGCGTGCTGCTGGCGGGGATCGGACACGGCGGCTCCTCAGTCGGGGGTGCGGGTGTGCTCGGCGCGGGCGACGAGCACGTCGTCGGGGCTGGTGGGGGTGTCGGGGTCCAACCGGGCGCCACGG
The DNA here is from genome assembly GCF_037911585.1 of Streptomyces sp. GSL17-111. Lineage (NCBI taxonomy): Bacteria > Bacillati > Actinomycetota > Actinomycetes > Kitasatosporales > Streptomycetaceae > Streptomyces > Streptomyces sp. GSL17-111. The sequence goes on along the minus strand of NZ_JBAJNS010000001.1, from coordinate 2,920,242 downwards.
CGCCGGAGGTAGCCGTCGAGGCAGTCCCAGACGGTCTCGCTCAGGTGGTCCACGACCTCCTGACGGCTCATCGCCCGCTTCTCCAGCCACCACTCGGCCGTGCTGTGGACCATGCCGACGACGGAGTGCGCCATCGGCGCGGCACCGCGCGTGTCGAGCCCGTAGGCGTGCAGGTAGTCGTCGAAGAGGTGCGTGAGCGCCTGGGCGGCCAGCTCCTTGCCGGCCCGCACGCCCTCGCCCTCGTTCGTCGCGCCGGCGGGCACGGTGCGGCTCACCAGCAGGTAGAGGTTGGGGTGCTCCTCCAGGAGCGAGAGGAACGCGTCCACGCCGGTCCTGATCCGGACGTGCGGCGGGTCGTCCGGATCGAGGGCGGGCTCCAGCCGTTCCATCAGCAGGGCGGCCACCCGGTCGTGGAGCGCGGCGAGCAGGTGGGCCTTGTCGGTGAAGTGGCGGTAGAGCACGGGCTTGCTGACCCCGGCCTCCGCCGCGACCTGCTCGACGCGCAGCTCGGGACCGTGCCGGGCGAGGGCGCGCAGCGCCGCCTCGACGAACTCCTCGCGGCGCGCGGCGCGGTGCGAGCTCCACCGCTCCCTGCGTCCGTCCACGGGCCTCACGCCCACTTCCGCTCTTGACTCCCACGCGTGCGCCGCTCATGCTACCCCAAGTAACCGCTACCTGAGGTAACAGATACTGCGGCGGACGCCGCGCCCTGTTCCCGGGCAGCGGACCGGTCCCGTCCCGAGGGAGTTGAGTGGCATGGCACGCGTACGGACCGATGCGAAGGTGGGCGACCGCGAGAAGACCGCCGCGCGCCTGCTCGCCTCGTCGGCGAAGAAGTCCTACGACCCGGACATCGACATCGACTGGGACGCGCCCCTGGACCCGGACAAGCACTACATCCTGCCGCACCGCGTCTCCCTCTACGGGACGCCGCTGTGGGAGCGCATGGCCGAGGAGCAGCGGCGCGAGCTGGGCAAGCACGAGATGGCCACCATCGCGAGCGTCGGCCTCTGGTTCGAGCTGCTGCTCATGAAGATGCTCGTCAAGGCCGCCTACAACGGGGACGCCACCACCGCGCACGTCCAGTACGCCCTCACCGAGGTCGCCGACGAGTGCCGGCACGTCACCATGTTCGCCCGCCTCGTGGAGCGCATCGGCTGCCCCAACTACGGCCCGCCCCGCTTCCTCCACCAGGTCGCCAAGATCCTGCCCGCCATCTCCTACGGGCCCGCGCTGTACGGCTCCATCCTCGTCGCCGAGGAGATCACCGACCGGCTGCAGCGCGAGATGGTCGGCGACGACTCGATCCAGCCCCTGCTGCGGATGGTCAACCACATCCACATCGTCGAGGAGGCCCGGCACGTCACCTTCGCCCGCGAGGAGGTCGTCCGCGGCACCGGGCGCGGCATCGGTCGGGCGGAGATGACCTACCAGCAGACGCTGATCGCCACCGTGTCGTTCGCCATCTCCCGCAGCCTGCTCAACCCCCGCGCCTACGCCGCCGTCGGGCTCGACCCGAAGGCCGCGACACGGGCCGCCCACGCCAACCCGCACTACCGGGCGTCCGTCCGGTACGCCGGGGAGAAGATCATGCCCTTCCTCCAGGACGCCGGACTCGTCGGAGGACCGGCCAGGAGCCTGTGGCGCAAGGCGTACCTCCTGCCCTGACCCGCGACGCCGTGCTGCGCGCCGTGGACGCGACGCCCCGGGCGGGCGGGCGTCCCTCACAGACCGAGGAAGCGCCCGATGATCTCCTTCATGACCTCCGTCGTGCCCCCGTAGATGGTCTGCACCCGGCTGTCCAGGAACGCCTTCGCGACGGGGTACTCGGACATGAAGCCGTAGCCGCCGTGCAACTGGAGGCAGGTGTCGACGGTCCGCTTCTGCAGCTCCGTCGTCCACCACTTGGCCATCGCGGCGTCCGGGACGCTCAGCCCGCCCGCGTTGTGCAGCGTGACGCAGCGGTCCAGGAAGGTGCGCGCGATCGTGATCTCGGTGGCCAGTTCGGCCAGCGTGAAGCGGTTCGCCTGGAAGGAGCCGATGGGCCGGTTGAAGGCCGTCCGCTCCTTGCAGTAGGCGAGCGTCGCCTCCAGGACCTGCTCGCACACCGCCACGGCGACGACGGCGATCGACAGCCGCTCCTGCGGCAGGGCGTCCATGAGGTGGACGAAGCCCTTGTTCTCCTCGCCGATCAGGTTCGCCACCGGCACCCGGACGTCGTCGAAGAACAGCTCGGCGGTGTCCTGCGCCTTCAGGCCGATCTTGTCCAGGTTGCGGCCCCGCTCGAAGCCGGGCATGCCCCGCTCGACGGCGAGGAGGCTGGTGCCGTGCGCGCCCTGCTCCGGGTCCGTCTTCACCACGACGAGCACGAGGTCGGCGTTGATCCCGTTGGTGATGAACGTCTTCGACCCGCTCACGACGTAGTGGTCGCCGTCGCGCACGGCCGTGGTGCGGATGTTCTGCAGGTCGCTGCCCGCGCCGGGCTCCGTCATGGCGATGGCCGTGATCAGCTCCCCCGAGCAGAAGCCCGGCAGCCAGCGGCGCTTCTGCTCCTCCGTCGTCAGCCGCAGCAGGTACGGCGCGACGACGTCGTTGTGCAACGTGAAGCCGACGCCCGAGGCGCCCGCCCGCACGATCTCCTCGCTGACGACCGCGTTGTACCGGAAGTCCGCGACCCCGCCGCCACCGTGGGCCTCCGGCACGTCGGTACCCAGCAGCCCGAGCTTCCCGGCCGCCACCCACACCTCGCGCGGGACGATGCCCTCCGTCTCCCACGTGTCGTGGAACGGGACGACGTGCCGCTCCATGAAGGCGCGGACGGTCTCGCGGAAGCTGTCGTGGTCGGCGGTGTACAGCTCGCTGTCCATGGTGGGGCTCTTCCTGTCGGAGGGGGGCACGGGCGTGGGCGCGGGCGCGGACGGCCGGCGGGCGCGCCCACCGGTGCTCCCCAGCATCACCGCGGCACCCCGGCCCCGGCCATGACCCCACCGCTCGCCCCGCGTGACCCGGGCGCCACCGTGCCGGGGAGGCCGCGGTGGTGACGCGCTCGGTGAGCGTCCACCACGTCCGCGCCGTCCTGCACGGCGCCGAGCGGCGGAACCTCTCCACGGAACCCGTCCTGCGCCGGGCCGGCATCGCGCCGGAGCTGCTCGACGACGACCGCGCGCGGGTGTCGCCCGCCCAGTTCGCCCTGCTCGTCAAGGCACTGTGGACCGCCCTCGACGACGAACTGCTGGGCTTCGGGCCGATCCCCTTCAAGGTGGGGACGTTCGCCATGATGTGCCGGGTCGTCGTGTACGACGGCGTGCACGGCAGCCGCGACCTGCGGGCCGCCCTGCGCCGCTGCCAGGAGTTCTACGACCTCTTCCCGGCCGGCCCCCGGCTGCGGCTGGTCGAACCCGGAGGCGCGCGGGACGAGGCGGCCGTGGAGTTCGACGTGGCCGACTGCGACGGCCCGGCACACTTCGGCTCGGAGGGCACCACGGTCGTCGGGCACCGCTTCGCCGGCTGGCTGCTCCGGCGCCGGATCGTGCTCCGCCGTGCCGAGTTCTCCTACCCCGCGCCCGCCCACGCGCTGGAGTACGACCTGCTCTTCGGTGCCCCCTGCGTCTTCGGCACGCCGCGCACCGCCATCGTCTTCGACCGCGCTCTCCTGGACGAGCCGGTGCTCCAGGACGCGGAGGGGTTGCGGACGTTCCTGCGCCGCGCGCCCGTGGACGTCCTCGCCCGCCTCGACTACGCCGCGACCGTGTCCGCCCGCGTCCGCCGCCTCCTCGGGCACGCCCTGCCCGGGCCGCTGCCCACCCCCGAGCAGATCGCCGCCCGGCTGTCCGTCAGCCCGCAGACGCTGCGCCGTCAACTGGCCGCCGAGGGGACGTCGTTCCAGCAGGTCCGGGACCGGCTCCGGCGGGACCACGCGATCGCCGTCCTCGCCTCCGGTCGCGTCTCCATCGAGGCGCTCTCCCAGCAGCTCGGCTTCTCCGAACCCAGCGCCTTCCACCGGGCCTTCCGCCGCTGGACGGGCGCCACGCCCCGCAGCTACCGACTCGGGCACGGTCAACGAAACTGAGCGGTACGGTCACAGAAGCCGCGTGGATCGCTCCCTACGGTCCCGTCATGACCACAGCACCGATGTCCGACCCCCGGTCCGCACCGGACGGAACGGCCGGATGAGACCGCGCCGGTTCCTCGTCGCGCTGCTCGCCGTGCTCACGGTCCTGAGCGGCGGCACGGCCGTCGGCGTCACCGCGCTGAGCGTGCGCGTCGAGGGCGCCAGCATGGCACCGACCCTGCACGACGGCGAGCGGCTGCTCGCCGCCCCCGGCTCGGCCGACGACGTCCGCCGGTTCGACCTCGTCCTGATGCACCGGCCCCGCACGGACGTGCTCATCGTCAAGCGCGTCATCGCGCTGCCGGGCGATCGCGTCGGCATCGTCTCCACCCCGCAGGACCCCTTCGAGGTGCTGCTCAGGACGGCGGGCGACGACCGCCTCCACCGGGTGGCGTCGGACGCCTGGAGCGACCGCGCCGGGCGCACCGGCAACTGCTGCCGGGCGGACGGCACCCGCTCGGCCGCGCCCCGCATGCGGACCGTCCCGCCGGGCCGGTTCTTCTTCCTGGGCGACAACCCCGACGTCTCCGACGACTCCCGCGTCTACGGGTGGGGACGCCTGGAGGACGTCGCCGGACGGGTCGGCGCGCGCGTCTGGCCGCCGTCCGCCCCGCACGGCATCGGCAACCGCCCGCACCTGACGGAGGTGCCGGGCGACGGCCCCTGAACATCCGCCCCGCACCGGGGCGGTCCCCACCCGGAGCCCCACGGCCGGACCCACTCCCCCCCTGCGCACCGAGCGCGGGGACGACGGTTGGAGAACCCCATGAAGGAATCGGTCAGAGGAGTCACCCGCTGGCGCAGATCGGCCGCGCTCGCCCTGCCGGCCGGCATCGCCGTCGGCGCCATGACGGCCGCCATGGTGCAGGGCGCCCTCGCGGCGAACCTGTCGCTCACGAGCGTCCCGTTCACCCTCAGCTCCAAGACCGTGGCCGCCCCCGACGGCATCGGCGCGATCATGAACTCCGTCGACGCGGGCGGCGAGAAGGCCGTGGCCCAGGTCGGCATCCCCCGGGCCGGGCTGGACGGCATCTGCGTCCACGCGACCCAGTCGGTGAACCTGCCGGTCATCGGCGACCTCGGCACCTGGTCGCTGAACATCCACTCCCCGGCGGCACAGACCCCCCTGACGCCCGAACAGCTGGCCGGCGGTGACGGCCTCCAGGCCAACAAGCTCGTCCTGGACGCCCAGGCCGTGGGCGCCGCCACCGCCACGCTGAACGCCAGCGATGTCACGCCCAACACCATCGGCGCCGCCGCTGACAGCGAGAACATCAAGGACACCGGTCTCACCGGCGGCACCCCCGGCCAGTTCGGCCTGGACGCCACCGGCGGCCGGACCGACCTGGCCGACCTGGCCGCCGACGCGAACGGCGCCACCATCTCCGGCGCGATCACGCTGCCGGACCTCTCCATCGGCATCAAGCACGGCGACCAGGGCTGCGAAGGCTGACGCGGGTGGCGTGCGGGGTGGGGCCAGGCCGACCGGGCCCCACCCCGCACGTCGCACGTCGCACGTCGCACGTCGCACCGACGACCCTCCCGCTCTCCTGCGAGGCCGCCATGACGACCGACCCGGCTCCCACCCCCTCCCCCGACGCGCCCGGCCCGGGCGCCCGCGGGGCCGCACGCCCCCGGACGTCCCGCTCGCCGCTGCGCCGGGCCCGCACGGCCTTCCGCCGGTGGCGCCGCGTCCGCCCCTTCTGGGGCGCGCTGTGGACGGGGCTCGGCGGCTTCGTCATCTTCTTCCTGCCCATGGCGCCGCTCGGGAAGATCCTCCAGGTCGGTGTCGGCGGCATCGCCGGCATGGCCGGTGGCGTGCTCCTCATGGCCATGGCCCTGCTCATCCTCCTGATGCCCGGCCAGCGGCACACCGCGGGAGTCATCGCGGTGATCGCCGGGGTCGCGTCCTTCCCGCTGTCCAACCTCGGCGGCTTCGTCGTCGGCATGGTCCTCGCGGTCCTCGGGGGGTCGATGGCCTTCGGCTGGCTGCCCGAGCGGCCCGCCCGCCGGTGGCGCCGCCTCCGGCGCCTCCCGGCGGCGGAGCCCGCCGAAGCGCCGGGCACGCCGTGACCGCCCCCGCCCACCGCCCACCCACGGAGCAGACGGCCATGACCCTTCCCCCGCCCTCCCTCACCGCTCCGCGCCGACGCGGAGCCCACCGGCGTGTCGCCCTCGGAACCCTCGGCGCCCTCCGCAGGCTGCCCGCCACCGGCGCCGAGGGCGTGGCGTCCTGGAACCGGCGCATGCTGGCCGAGGCCGAGGACGGCACCCGGCGCGGCACCCGGTGGGGACGCGGCGCGCTCGCCTTCGTCCCGGCGGCCCTCGCCGTCGGCGCGCTGGCCACCGCCCTGACCCAGGGCGCCCTCGCCGCCACGTTCAACGTCACCGATCAGCCCTTCTCCCTGACCTCCAACGGCGTCTCCGGGCTGGGCTTCGGCGCGATCGTCAACACCCCGCCGGTCGGCCACCCCGACGGCACCACCTCCACGGACACCGGCATGACCCGCGTCGGCTTCGCGAGCGCCGGTCTCGCCGGGCTGTGCGCGATCGTCCACCAGGAGATCGCGGGCGTCCCGTACTCGCTGCTGCTGACGGCCGGCCAGGACGTCCAGGACGGCGCGCCGGCCGAGTTCACCCCCGACATCGACGCGTCGAACCTCTACCTCCAGGCCGTCGAGCTCAACTCCTCGGGCGTCACCACCCTGGAGAACGCGGTCATCGGGCAGTCGGCGGACCAGGTGCTCGTGGACGGCAAGCCGCTGACCGGGGCCCGGCCCGGCGCGTTCGGCCTCGGCTCCACGGGCGAGGACGGCGGCAGCTCCGTCGAACTCCACGGCCTCGACGCCACCGCCTACGACGCCGAGATCGCGGGCTCCCTCGCCCTGCCGCAGCTGACGCTGAAGGTCGTCGGCGGGAAGGCGACGACATGCTGACCGGTGCCACGGCCGCGACCGACCCCACCACCGACCCCGGTACCGACCCCGCCGCGCGCCCCGGCGCTCGGCGTCGGGCCCGCGCGGCCGGTCACGCCCTGCGCGCCCTGTGGGTCTGGTTCGGCGCCTTCCGCCGCACCCGCCCGTTCTGGGGCTGTGTGTGGCTCGTCGCCGGGGGCTGGACGGTCCTGAAGTTCTCCCTCAGCTCCCTCCAGCTCATCGTCACCACCGGCTTCGGCGGCGTGGCGGGGTACCTCGTCGGGGGCGGCATGATCCTCTCCGGGCTCATCCCGCTCGCCCTGCCCGCGCAGCGCTGGACCTTCGGCCTCATCGGGGCCGTGCTCGCCGTCGTCTCGCTGGTGACGTCCAACCTCGGCGGCTTCGTCGTCGGCATGGCCCTCGGCGTGCTGGGCGGCTCGATGATGGTCGGCTGGGGCCCCAAGCGGCCGCCTCGGCACCGCCGTCGGCCCGCCCCGGACCCGGCGGACGGTGCGTGATGGGCGCGCGCACGTACGGGCCCGGCCCCGGGCGCCGCGCCCGACGCGCCCTGGCCGTCGCGCTCGCCCTGCTCGTCGCCGTGGCCACGGCGGTCCTGCCCGGACGGGAGGGTGCGGCGGCCGGTCCCGTCGCGGCCGAACACCCTCCGCTGGGCGTCCCGTTCCTCCCCTCGCCCGACCCACTCGACGTCCGCATCGACCGGCTGCTCGCCCAGTCCCTGAGCGTGCGGACCGGCGTCCGCATCCGGCTCTCGGACGGAACGGAGGTGACCACGACGCAGTACACGTTCAAGAAGCTGACGATCCGCCACCACATGAACGTCACGCAGCGCGCCGACGGCCACACCGTCGTCATCGACGTGCCCGAGGAGGGCTCGCTCGGCGGTGCCGACGACCAGGGCAACCCGCAGACCACCGTCATGTGGGGCGACATCACCGACATCTGCGTCCGCGTGCTGGTCAGGATCTGCGGCGTCCAGGGGCTGCTGAACCTCTTCGGCTCCCTCATCCCGCTGACCGCCGGCGCCGAGGACTTCGAGGGCCGGATCTACGCCATCCGGACCATCGACGAACAGGCCGGGATCAGCAACACCGACAACCCGATCCACCTCCCCGGAACGATCACGGTGACGGCCCCATGACCCTCCGCGCACTGCCCGAAGGGCGCACCCACTGGCGGCGCGGCGCGCTCGTCGCCCTCCCCGCCCTGCTGACGGCCGGCGGCCTCGGCGGCGCCATGACGTCCGGCGCGCTGGCGCTCGACCTGAAGATCCAGGACCGGCCCCTGCGCCTGGCGACCAGCAGCGTCTACGGCACGCAGTACGGCGCCGCCGTCGTCGACGTGCCCCACACCCGGCCGGACGGCACGACCGGCACCGTCCGCGTCCTGCGCATGGGCTTCGCCGACGGCGTCATCAACGGCCTGTGTCTGAGCCAGCAGCAGGAGATCATGGGGGCGACCTACACGCTCCTGTTCACCCTCGGCGACGACGACCCCGCCTCGTGGGAGATCACCACGCAGAACACCGTGCTGGACGTCCGCGAGGCCACGGGCGTCCTGGACATGGACGGCGTCGTCGACCTCAACGTCGACGGCGCCGATGTCACCACCGTCGACGACGAGGCGGGGAACCCCGTGGACAACCCGCTGGGCGCCCCCGAGCACCGCTTCGGCATCCAGGCCGGCTACGCGAAGTTCGACGGCATCACCGGAACCGTCCAGGACATCCAGATCCCCGGCCTCCTCACCACACCGCACCTCAACCTCAGCGTGCGCCCCGGCGACGTCGCCTGCCCCGCACCGGCGCCGCCCGTCGGCACCCCCTGACGCCGGGCCGGGCCTGACGCCGGGCCTGACGCCGGAGGGGGCCCGGCGTCAGGCGGGGGCCGCGTCAGAGGGCCTCCTCCGCCCAGATGACCTTCCCGCGCGGCCCGTAGCGCGTCCCCCACAACTCGGCGAGCTGGGCGACCATGAACAGCCCGCGCCCGCCCTCGTCCGTGTCGAGGGCCCGCCGCACGTGGGGGGCGGTGCTGCTGCCGTCCCACACCTCGCAGACCAGCGTCCGCCCCCAGATCAGCTGCAGGCGCAGCGGCGGGGCGCCGTACCGGACGGCGTTGGTCACCAGCTCGCTGACCAGCAGCTCCGTGGTCGGGACGAGCTCCTCCATCGACCACCGGGTCAGCTGCTGTGCCGTCAGTTCGCGGGCACGCCCCACCGAACGCGGGTCGACGGGCAGCTCCCAGGCGGCGTGGCGGTCCTCGGGCAGCGGGTGCGCGCGCACGGACAGCAGGGCCAGGTCCGTCCCGAGCTCCGTCGGCCCGAGGCGGGCCAGCACGGCGTCGCACAGGGCGTCGAGGGTGGGCTCCGGGCCGTCGTCCCCGGGCCCCGCCGACGTCCGGAGCCCGTCGAGAAACGCGCCGACCGCGTCGGCCCACGCGTCCGGAGCCGCCCGCTCCGGGGCCGGGCCGGTGTGCAGCAGCAGGACGTCGCCCTCGTCCAGCGGCAGCGTCCGGCTCTCGAACAGCGGGGCACCGGTTCCGAGGGCCGGGGCCGACGGCACGTCGACCCGTCCGGGCGCCCCGCCTCGCGGCACCAGGACGGGGGCCGGGTGCCCCGCGGTGGCCAGCGTGCAACTCCTGGCCACCGGGTCGATCACCGCGTACACGCAGGTCGTCCCCGCCGCACTGCTGGCGCCCTCGGCCAGCTCCTCCTGCTGCCGCCGCACCTGGTCGTCCAGCTGCGAGAGCAGTTCGTCCGGCGGCAGGTCGAGGTCCGCGAGGGTGCGGACGGCCGTACGGACCCGGCCCATGGTGACGGCCGAGGCCAGGCCCGTGCCGGGCGCGCTGCCCACGACCAGGCCGATGCGGGCGCTGGAGAGCCGCAGCACGTCGAACCACGCACCCCCCGGCATCGGCTGCCCCGAGGACGGCAGGTAGCGCGAGGCCGACTCCAGCGTCAGCACGTCCGGGAAGCGCTGGGGGAGCAGGCTGCGCTGCAACGCCAGCGCCGTGGCCCGCTCCTGCGAGTACCGCACGGCGTTGTCCACACTGGCCCCCGCCCGGGCCGCCAGCTCCTCCGCGAGCAGGACGTCGTCGGGCTCGAAGAGCGGCGACCAGCGCGACCGGGCGAAGCCCACGACGCCCAGCGACTCGCCCCGCGCCCGCATCGGCACCAGCAGCCACGAGTGCGGCCCGTCCTCCCCCGCGGCGCGGCCCGTCGGGGCGAGCTCGGCGGCGAGGCGCTCCCCGGTCAGGAGCAGCGGCCCACCGTCGTGCAGGGCCCGCAGGGCCAGCGGGAGCGGGGGGAGCGGCAGCGACGCACCGGGCTCCCCGGCGTTTCCGGCGGCCCCGGCGGTCGCCCGCCGGGTCAGTGCGGCCTCCCCGGTCCCGTCCCCGGGCTCCAGCAGGTCGACGCAGGCGAGATCGGCGAAGCCCGGCACGACGGCCTCGGCGATCTCCCGCGCGGTCCGCGTCACGTCGAGGGTCGTGCCCATCTTCCCGCTGGCCTCGTTCACCAGCGCGAGGCGCTCGCGGGCATGGACCCGGTCCGTGGTGTCCAGCACCAGGTGGAGCAGCGCGATCACCGCACCCGACGCGTCACGCAGCGGGGCGATCGTCTCCGAGTAGACGACCTCACGATCGTGCTCGCCCGGCAGCCGCCCCCGGATCTCCCCCGCGATCTGCGGCTCCCCGGTCTCCAGCACGCGCCGCTGACGCTCCTCGAACGCGTCGTAGTCCAGGTGGCCCCCCGGAGCGGCCTCCCGCATGGTGAGGCCCACCACCCGGGACGCCGAGCCGTGCGGGCGGATCTGCGAGTGGTTCTGGGCGAGGAAGCGGAGCCGGTCGTCGAAGACGTCGATGATGAACGGCGACCTGGCGAACAGGCCGCGGAGCACGGCGTCGCGGAAGTAGCGCCGGCGCACCAGCTCCGGATCCTCCAGCTCCACCAGCGACTGCCAGGCGTCCGCCCCGACCCGGACGCGGTGCGGTCGCAGCACCAGCTCGACGCGGCCCCCGTCCGCACACCGGACGGGGACGGGCACGGCTGCCGGGTCGGGCTCACCGTCCCCGTGCGTGAGCAGCCGCGCCGCCACGGCGTCGTCGACGAGATCCCGGACCCGCAGCGTCCGCAGCCGCGCCGTGGGGTACCCGAGCAGCGGGCCGACCGGCGGGCTCCACCCGGTGACGACCCCCTCCTCGTCGAACACCAGGTACGCGTTCTCGCGCGGCTCCGCCGACTCCGGTGAGGAGAGGAACGAGCTGTCACCATCCATACCACTGCGCTCCGGCGAGGCGGGTCCAGGCGCCTCCGCCCCGAGGGGGACGGGAACGGGAGGCGGCCATCGCTTCCGTTCGAGGCTCCCACGGGCCCCGGGGCCCCGCCTCCCGGACGGCCCGCGCGAGTGACCGGCGATACCGCACGCCCCCTCCCGACGACGTCGCTTCGGGCGCACCGTCGCGCTGCCCGATCTCGTCGGCGTGCCGAGCCGGTTCTTCGCCCACCACGGGAACGCGGCGGCGTGCCTGCCGTCCGGGCGTGCGCCGGTGGCGGCCCGGCCGCCGGGAGGCGCGTTCTCCCGTCCCGGGCGCAGGGCCCCGGCGGTCAGACGTGGGCGGTGCCGTCCCGCTCACCGTCCCGGCCGGGGGCCAGGATCGCCTCCAGCGCCGCCAGGTCGGCCGCCTCGTCGCGGCGCAGGCGCCCCCGGCCGTCCGCCACCAGGTCCGCCGGACGGACGATGACCAGCCGCAGCCCGTGCGCGGGGATCAGCTCCTCGCGCCGGGCGTCGTACAGGGCCCGCTGCTCGCCCCGGTGCACGCCGCTCACGGTGAGCCGGTCCGGCTTGTCGAAGTGCGGCATCGGCCGGTCATGCTGCAGCTCGCGGTACTCGACCACGAGCCGTCGGCCCGGCCAGTAGGCGTCGACCGGCAGCCTGACCCGTCGGCCCCCGGCGCCCGGGTCGCCCAGCAGCCAGTCGAAGCGGTGCTGCGTCAGTGCGCTCTCGCCGAGGATCCGGTCGCACAGCCCGACGACGTAGGACTCGTCGCTGTCCTCTCTGCTCGCCATGCTCCGGCATCCTGCCATCCCGACACACCCGGTGGACGGCTGCGGGGAGTTGTGGGAACCCCACCTCGCGCTCCTCCCCGCAGCACCCGCCACTGCTCACCGACGTGACGGCACCGCTGTCACTTGCTGGTCGCGAAGCGCATCAGGTCGTGCTCGTCGCCCTGCTTGATCTTGCCCGTCTCGTTGATGACCTGAAGCTTCCAACCGTCGCCGATGCGCACCGCCTTGGCCACCGCGCAGCCGTTGTCCTTGCTGAGCAGGCTCGGCCAGATGTCGGCGACCTGCTGCGAGCTGCCCCCGGTCCCGTCGTAGACCTTGAAGCTGACGTTGCGCGCCTTCTGGAAGGCGCTGCCCTTCTTGTACGCGGCGGCGACGAACACGATCGACGTGATGTGGTGCGGGATCCGGGCGAACTCGACGGTCACCGTCTCGTCGTCCCCGTCCCCGTGCCCGCTCTGGTTGTCACCGCTGTGCACGAGGGAGCCGTTGCCCATCGGGTCGAGCGAGTCGAGGCCCGCAAGACGCACCGGGTCCCCGCCGTGCATCGCGATGGCGATCAGGTCCAGGTCGGTCCCGGTCTTGCGGCGGAGCTTGCCCAGCACGCCACCGCTGCTTCCCGCGGTGAAGTCCCAGGACACTCCAAGGGACAGGTGGGTCACCCCGGTCATGTCTGCCGGGCCGTCTTCCTTCGTGAGCGTCATCATCCCTGGATCATCCTCTTGGCGACGGAACCGAGACGCACCGAGGGTGCCTAAGCCGCGCAGCGGCGTTACCCGCGCCCACGACAAAGCCCTCCGCAACCGCGTTCCCGCAGCTCGGAGGGCATCGACCGAGTGGAGCCTAGGGGAGTCGAACCCCTGACATCTGCCATGCAAAGACAGCGCTCTACCAACTGAGCTAAGGCCCCGTCGGCCACCAGAGTACCCGCTCCGGCCGTCCGATTCCGACCGGGTATCGCCCCGGAGGGCACGGCTCCGTAGGATGCACCGCAAGTTCGCTGGCGCGAAGCGGACAGGGGAGACACAGGGGAGACTCATGGAAGCAGCACAGCAGGACCCCACGGCCAAGGCCCGGGAGCTGCAGAGCGCTTGGTACGGCGAACCGCTGGGCACGCTGTTCCGACGGCTGATCGACGACCTGGGCCTCAACCAGGCGCGGCTGGCCACCGTGCTGGGCCTGTCGGCCCCGATGCTCTCGCAGCTCATGAGTGGACAGCGGGCCAAGATCGGCAATCCGGCCGTCGTCCAGCGCGTCCAGGCGCTGCAGGAGCTGGCCGGGGAGGTGGCGAGCGGGCAGGTCAGCGCCGCCGACGCCACCCGCCGCATGGAGGAGGTCCGCCGCTCCGCCGGGCAGAGCGTGCTGGGCGGAGCGGCCGGCACCACCACGTCGGGTCAGCAGAACACCGTCAAGCGCGCCGTCCGCGAGATCCAGTCCCTGCTGCGGGCCATCTCGGACGCCCAGGAGATCCTGGAGGCCTCCCAGACCCTCGCCGGAACCCACCCCGAGCTGGCAGAGTTCCTCAAGGTGTACGGGGCGGGCAAGACCTCGGACGCGGTCAGGCACTACGAGGCCCACCAGGGCTGAGCGCGGGAGCTGAGAGGGCGGCACGGCACGATGGGCGAGGTCTTCGCTGGCCGGTACGAACTGGTGGACCCGATCGGCCGGGGCGGCGCCGGTGCCGTCTGGCGGGCGTGGGACCACCGCAGGAAGCGGTATGTGGCGGCGAAGGTCCTTCAGCAGAGCGACGCCCACGCCCTGTTGCGCTTCGTGCGGGAACAGGCCCTGCGCATCGACCACCCGCACGTGCTCGCCCCCACGAGCTGGGCCGCCGACGACGACCAGGTCATGTTCGCCATGGACCTCGTGCGCGGCGGCTCCCTCGCCCATCTCATCGGCGACTACGGCGCGTTGCCGCCCCGCCTGGTGTGCGGCCTGCTGGACCAGCTGCTCGCCGGCCTCACCGCCGTCCACGCCGAGGACGTCGTCCACCGCGACATCAAGCCCGCCAACATCCTCCTCGACGCCACCGGCACCGGCCGCCCGCACCTGCGGCTGTCCGACTTCGGCATCGCCATGCGCAAGGGCGAGCCCCGGCTCACCGACACCGCCTACGTCGTCGGCACCCCCGGCTACTTCGCCCCCGAGCAGATGCTGGGCGCCGAGCCGGACTTCCCCGCCGACCTCTACGCCGTCGGGCTCGTCGGCCTCTACCTGCTGACCGGCCGCAAACCGGACGCCCAGGCCCTGCTCACGGCCTACGAGCACGGGATGCCCGACGCCCCCGACGGGGTGCCCGAGCCGCTGTGGCAGGTCCTCGGCGGGCTCCTCCAGCCCGACCCGCACGCCCGCTTCCGCACCGCCACCGGAGCCCGCAAGGCCCTCGCCGGGGCACTGGAGCTGCTGGACGCGGGGGTCACCCTGCCGCTCGGCAGGACCACCGACACCGTGGAGATCTTCGACCAGATCGGCCCCCTGCCGCAGGGGTACGGTGCCGACGGCCCCCACGCCGCCCACGCCTCGGCCGCCCACGCCTCGCCGGGGGCCGCGCACGAGCCACCGGCACCGCCCCTTCCGCAGGCCGACGCGTCGACGACCGGCAGCTTCCACCTGGCCCCGCCGACGCCCGTCCGGCCCCCGACCGCGCACCCGGCCGCGCACCCGGAGCCGAGGCAGTCCGCCCCCGTCCCCGTCCCCGTCCCCGTCACCCCCAGCCCGACGCCGCTGCTCCCCGCCTCCGCCTTCCCGGCGCCCGGCGCCCACCCGGCGGAGGCCTTCGGCCCAGCGGTGCCGAGCGCGCCCCTCGCGCGCCGCCCGGGACCGCCCGCCACGGTGGCGGTCCCCGTCCTGGCCCTCGCGCTGCTGTGCTTCGCCGTGGGCGTCTGGGCACTCACCCAGTCCTGAGCCGGTCCTGAGCCAGCCACGAGCCGGTTCCGGGGTCGCGCCGCTCAGCGCGTACCGGGCGGACCGTAACCCTGCGGCGGGAAAGTGTGGCCCGGCCCGGCGCCCACCGGCGGCGCGCCGGACGCGACCGGGCGCTGTCGGCCGACCAGCCACCACGCGCCGAGGCCGAGCAGCAGCGCCGTGCCCGTGCCGAAGGCCCCGTAGGCCAGCAGCCGCAGCCCGCCGTCCCGCCGGGCGAGGGCCTCGGCCGCCGTCAGGCCCTGCTCGGCCGCCTCCCGGTCCGCGTCCGTGACCCCGAAACCGGCCGGCAACACGTCGCTCACGTACGCGGGCGCCTCCTGCGCCTCCCCGTCGACGGTCACCCGCAGCGTCACGTCGGCACCGTCGGGAAAGTGGGCGTCCATGTCCCGGTGGAAGGTCACCTGGAGGTAGTGCCAGCCCGCGATGCTGCGGCCCCGGCCCTCGTCGGCGAAACGGTTGCCGTAGTCGACCGCGCCGCCGGCCACGCTTCTCGCGGCCTGCTCGCCCGAGTACGTCTCGAAGTCGCTGTCGTACAGGGCCGCGCGCGCCGGGTTGTACAGCTGGAGCGAGAAGGCGTCCGACACGAACCCGGCCGAACCGTCCTCGTCCGCCGCCGCGTTCGGCACCTCCAGCCGGGCGAAGAGCTGCTGCCCCCAGTCCACCGGCACCCGGTAGAACCGCGACTCGCCCGCCCTGATCCCGTCCCGCCACACGCCGTCGGCCACCGCCCCGGCGTCGTTGAAGCCGGTGCCGCCCTTGGCCTGCCGGGCCGTTCCGGACGGTGGCGTGGGCGCTTTCGGCTCCTCGCTCCCCGAGCCGCCCGGTGGACCGGGCACGGCACCCTCCAGCCCCGGCTCGACGTGGTAGCCGATCTCGATGGGCCACCGCGCCTGGTCGGACTCCTCCGGAGACTCCCGCACCACCTGGAACAGATAGGGGCCCGCCTCCTGGCACTCCTCGATGCCACCGCCGACCCGGCGTGCCGCGTAACCGCTGACGGGGTACGCGGAGGTGGTGCCGAACGTCGCCGAGCCCGCGGTGTCGCACTCGTCGCCGTCGACCGTCAGCAGCCGCATGGACAGCTTCTCGCCGAACGACCGGACCTCCGCCCCGGGCCTGGGCGCCGCAGTGGCCGCCAGGTAGACGGTCGAGGTGTCGTCCAGCGTGACGCTGTAGAACCTCTCCTCGCCCGGCCCGATGCTGTCCGTGGAGAGCCCGGGCTCCAGCTCGGGCCCACCGGAGCTGCTGGCCGTGCCCTCCACCGGCCTGGCGTCCTCCGCCATGGCGTAGGTGGGCAGCGCCTCCCCGGCGTCCTCGGCCTGCTCGGCCGCCACCGCCGGGCCCGACAGCACCGCCGAGGCGCACAGCCCAGCCAGGGCGGCGACCCCCGCGCCCGTCCCGCGCCGCTTCCCCATGCGCCGCCCCTCCCGTTGTTCGTCGCTCCTGCTAATCGGCCACCCACCACGAGCGCCGTCCGGGCCCCCGCCGCACCGCGCGGCCCGGCACCGACCCGAAAAACTGACTACCCATCACATCGATGACCGGCCCCGGAGGCTCCCGCACCCGACGGTAAAGTTTGCCGTTGCACAGTTCAAGGCGCGGGCCGTCACGGTGGGGCAACAGCGACGGCAAAAGCCCCGGCCGGGGCCGGGGCTTTCAACCGAACACTGACCGGACTGCGGAGCGGCTCACACACCCGTGCCCGCGGGCACGGAGTCGGTGGCCTCCGTCCACAGGTCCTGCTCGGCACGGTCCGCCTGAATCTGGCGGTACACGAGGAGTCCGCCGATGGCGGCAAGCGCGAACAGGAGAAGCTTCTTCACGGCGTTACCTCGTCCTTCAACGACGTCAGACCCTACTGGCGCCCGATGATACAACCCCCCGGTAGAACACCGCCGTGCACCGACGCCGCGCTCCTCGCCGCCGGGCGGCGGTCGAGCCGGGCCCGGCCCGCCGTGGTGTCGTGGTCGGAGGGGCTCCACCCGCACACCGTTCCGTGGCGACGCCCTCTCTCTGTGCAACCATCCGGCCTCCTCGGGTGTCTTCCCCTCGCCACCCCACGCGTCCAGCTGCCGCCGAAAGGTCACCTCGCATGCACCACCGCATCCGTGCCACCGCCGTCGCGGTGCTCACCGCAACGCTCATCACCGCCGTCGGCTGCACCGAGGACGCCATGAGCGACGACGCGGCGTCCGGTCCGACCCGGGACACGCGGGAGACCGGGGAGCCCGCTCCGGACGATCCCGCCACCGAGACCCCGGCGACCGCCGCACTGCCCGACCTCACCGGCAAGGGGCTCCAGGCGGCCCAGGACGCCGCGCAGGAAGCGGGCTTCTCCGACCTCACCTCGCACGACTCGGCCGGGCGGGACCGGATGCAGGCGTTCGACCGCAACTGGAAGGTGTGCTTCCAGACCCCGGGCGCCGGCGAGCACCCCGTCGACGTCGAGGTGGACTTCGGCACGGTGAAGCTGGAGGAGGACTGCCCCGCGCGGGACGCCACCGGCACGGGACCCGACGCCGCCGAGGGGACGATGCCGGACGTGGTCGGGGAGTCCGCCAACGTCGCCCGCGACGCCCTCCCTGACAACACGTCCATCACCGTGAACGACGCGTCCGGTGAGGAGCGGATGGTCCTGGTGGGCTCGAACTGGCAGGTCTGCTCCCAGGAGCCGGCCGCCGGCGCGCCCTTCGACGGCGAGCCGGTGACGTTGAACGTGGTCAAGTTCGAGGAGTCCTGCCCCTGACACAGAAACGCCCCGGATGGTCGGGTCGGAGGCGACCGTCACCATGACGCGCATGGACGAGGCCGCCGACTGGTCAGTCGAGGACCCGCAGTGGGTGGACACCATCAGCTGACTACCGGAGTACACCGCAGCCCCCGGAGCGCACCGCCCGGGGGCTGCTGCCGTGGGCAGGCGGGGGCTACGCGCACGTGTTGGGGCCCGGCCGTCAGCTACGTCGCGCGGCGCCCTCCGGCCACACCACATCGACCGGCATCCCAGCCTCACGAGCCGCAACCACGACATCTGCCGTGCCGCCGCCCTTCGCTCCCGGGGGCTGCCCATTCCACACAGCCACCAGTCGCTCCCCGCGCTCCAGGAGTACGGCGTTCGCCGACTCGTACGCCGCCCGGTCAGCCGTCGCATGCGGCATCACCAGCACCTCGCCCGCGGCCGCGGCCAGCCGGTCGAAGACGGGAGCGTGGTCCGGCTTGACCTTCCGCTCCCGGTAGTCCTCCGATGGGATCACGACCACGAGGGAACCGCCGGCCTCCAACACGGCCTCCGCGAAGAGGGTGTCCGAGCCGCGAGCGATGCATGACACCCCCACCAACTGTTCGCCTTGGTGCTGGGCGACGAGTGCACGGAGCGCGTCGCGCACAAGCGGCACGGTTTCGTCGGTCAGGTCCATGTGGCCGGTCACCGAAAGCGTGGTCACCACAGTGCCTCTCCTCAGCTCGACAGCAGGTCGCGGATGATATCGCGGGCCTCTTGCACGTCTCGCGTCACCGATCGGCCCACTGTGTAGGGATAGAGCTGTCCGAGTCGCGTGCGGACGCGACCGGACTGGGTGGTGTGCGCGGCGGCGACGGCGTGCCTCGTGTGTTGCACAGCGGCGTGTACGTCACCAGCGAGGAAGGAGCACTCGGCGAGCCCGATCCAGTCCAGGGCGTGGCTGCGGGCTGCCTCCGGCCCGCGACGAGCAAGGGCCCGCTGAATCTCGGCAGCGGCAGCGTCGGCATGAGTTCGGGGTTCCTGCCGGGCGAGGTCGAGCAGTCGGCCGCCGGTCACGCCCGCCAACTCGACATCGTCAAAGTAGGCGATCCAGTGGGGCTCTTCTCCCGGCTTCGCGTCGGCCAGCGCGGCACGGGCTTGTTCGGTTGCACGCCGGAACGCGGGGATACGACCCATGGCTGCGTACGCCCACGCCTCCCGGGTGTGCAGCATTGCCCGCAGCCGCGGCCCCGCCGCCCCGCGTGTTCCATCTTGGGCGAGGCGCACGAGCTCCAGCGCATCCTGCGGCCGGTCCCGGCAGAGCATTTGCCGGGCCATGCCAGCGAGCACGTTGGCTCCGAAGGGGGTGTCGTTCCCCGCGTGCGCTGCTCTGAGCGCAAGCCGGTAGTAGTCCTGGGCCCGTCGCTGAAAGCCGGAGTCCCACGCCATCGTCGCTGCGGTGCCGGCGAGTTGCGCCATGACGCCGTACAGGCGCTGTTCCACATGGTCGCTTTGATGCTCTTCAAGGTGGGCGGCGACCTCGGATAGCTGCCCGAGGACGGCCTTGCGCCGTAGGCCGCCACCGTACTTGTGGTCCCACCGCCGGAATGCCTGGGCAGTCGCTTCCAACTCGTCTATGTCCCGCGCTCCGAGGCGGCCCCTGCGCGGGGATGGGTCGGCACCGAATCCCGGCTGTAGCCAGCCCTCCAGAGGGTCAAGCAGAGCAGTGCCGGTGATGGCGGCGCTCGTGAGTGCGCGAGCTGCTGCGCGGCGGTCCATCACGAGATCGCTCCTCGTCAGGTCTGTGGCCAGATGCACTGTGGCGTCCGTACGCCACGGCACATCCTCGGTTGGCCCTTCACCGGACGACGCTGGCGGGGTCTGCTGATTGTGCGGCGGCTGCTGCTCCCATAGGCGGGGTGCGAGGCCGAGGAGGTGCCCGGGGATACGGAGTCCGTCGGCGATGCGGCGGACCACTTCGAAGCTGGTGATCTGTTGCTGTCCGGCGATGATGGTGGACACCTTGCCGGGGGTGAGCTGGCAGGCGGCGGCGATCCGGTTCTGGGAGAGTCCGCCCCACTTCTTGATGAGTGTGAAGGCTGCCGCGAAGTCGTGCTCTGCGAGGGCTCGCCGTAGGTCTTCTCGGTCGAGGACTTCCGGGGTGAGCGGGCCGGGGGTGGTGGCGTCCATGGGGCCAACTTCCTGGCGATCTTAGGCACGGGGCATCCCCGTTCCGCAACGTTCAACGACTGTATTACCGAGGCGGTAACTCCCGCTGGGCATCCCGGGAATGCCGCTGGCGGACGAGGCTCCTAGTACAGGTAGTCACCCAACGTGAGCCGAGGGATACAGTGCAGACTCCCACCAGTCCTCCTCAGCCTTGGTCCCCACCGCCCGGCCGCGACTCCACGGAGCAGCGGGCGGGGGTGTACTGGGATGCGGTACGCGTCTCAGCCGACATTGCGTGGCTGGCGCTGGAGCAGCTTGGCCATGCCACCGGCTGTGTGTACACGGACGATGCGAGCCGTATCTGGTGCTGGCTCGTCCCTCCGGCGACCGTATCCGCGTGGCCGCGCATCCCAGAGGGGCATCTGTGCTCGGTCGGCACGAGCGTCGAGGTTCCGTCGCTCAACGCGGTGGACGGTGTGGTGCACTGGCTCATTCCACCCAACTCCAGCCGTTACCTGACGGACGGAGCCCTGTTGCAGCAGGCCGTCGCCGTCGCGGCCGAGCGGCTCGTCGGGGTTCCCGCGGCGGCGGCGCTGTGCACCCGTTGTCAGCGCACGACTCGGGCGCCGGTGCCAGTGCGCTGGGAGTCCATGAGCTCGGGGCCCGATCGGGCGGTGTACGCCTGCCCGGACTGCGCCCCTCGGCTCACGCCCGGCCCGGGCCGGGCCGAGGTCTTGATCCGATGACGCTGACGGCCGACCAGCTCTTGGCAGACGCGGCGTGGGGCGACTGGATCAGGCACGCCCGCGACTGCCCGAAGTGCAGCCACATCGGCGGCCTGTGCGACGAGAGAGTGGCGCTGAACCAGACCTGGTTCGCAGTGCGCACCGCGGCCGGCGGTCCGCCGCCGCAGGGCCCGCCGTACGAGCGGCACAGTCGCAAGGGCTTGGCCGACGAGCAGTTGCGTGGCGACGCCTGCATCCACTGCGGCGCCGACCTGGACGACAGCGCGGTGGACGTGCCTCCGCAACGGGTCCGCTGGTACGGCGCAGTGTCCTTCTGGTTCCCGATGGCCTGCCCCGGGTGCCGCCCGACTCCCCGCCTGGTCGGCGGGTTCCATCATCACAACGGAGGTAGAAGCATGAGCACAGCCCTGCGTGACCTGCTGACGCAGCAGGAGTTCGCCTCAATCCGTTCCACCGTCCTCAACGACAACCCCGACGTGACGGAGACCATGGCCGGCCGGATCGTGGACGAGGCGCTGAAGTTCGTCGTCGCCTGTGCGAAGAACCCCAGCGTCGGCCTGGCGCCGTCCCGGGTGGTGGATGAGGGCTGGCACGCCCTGCTCCTGCACTCGGCCGTCTACGCCCGCATCTGCACCCAGCTCGGCAGCTTTGTGCACCACTACCCCGGCTACGACCCCACGCACTACGACCCGGTCATCATCGACCGCACCCGGGAGAAGATCGCCGAGGCCGGGTACGAGGTGGACGCGGAGCTGTGGGGGCACCCCACGGAGAACGTGCTCGTCTCGGTCGCGGCGAACTGCCAGCACGCCCCGTCCTGCACGATCCGGCCCATGCCCAAGCCCGAGTGGCCATAGGCTAGGCCGCATGGACGCCTTCCGAGCCCGTCAGCTCGCACGCCTTCTGAACCTGTGCGGCCGCCCCGGCACGGCCGTAGCGGTTGACGACGGCGACCCGGCCGGGGAGTGGCTGGTCCACGACGACGAGGGCAGGGACATCACCGGGGAGGCCCTGGCGGCCGTACGGCCGAGCGACCGGCGGTATCCGGTGCAGGGGCGCGGGTTCCTCGTTCCCGGCTCGTGAACCTTCCGGGCCGCGCTCGTCGTCGAGCGGGCTTCGAGCGGGCCACGGTATATACCTGAGCGCCCGTCAATCACTCGAGGTGTGGTCGGGCCAGCCCGGCATGAGCGCCGCCGGTACCGCGTCGAGCGCGGCCGCGACGGCGAGGATGCGGTCGAGGGGCGGTGACGTGGTGCCGAGCTCGATGCGGACGATGGTGCGCCGCTCGACGCCGAGGCGCCCGGCCAGGCCCTCCTGGGTGAGGTTGCGCAGCATCCGGTAGTCGCGCACCCGCGCGCCGACTTCGCGGCGCCACTGGAGCAGCCGGTCGGGGTGGGGTCGGTAGGCGCGGACACCTGACAAAGCTCTGGGTGGTCATGGCGCGAAGTCAGTGCCTTGGGATGTGACAGTTTTCGATCTCTGCGCGGGGGTATCGAGTCGAGACTCGCCCCTTGGACCACCGCTGACGGTCGAGTCAGCGGTGAGCGGTGCAGTGTGATGCGCCTCCACTGCGCCGCCGCGCCCTGGCAAGTTCGCGCCAGGGCGAGCCGCCCCGGCCCGACTTCGGGTCGGGGCGGTCTACTCTGTGCAACGCAGACGCCCCCCGCCGACTATCGCGGCAGGGGGCGTCCGTTCCGGGAAGGGGTCTCTCCCGATACCCCGACCCGGGCTCGGGTCTGGGTTGCGCCTCAAGACGGCGGCGGCTCGTAGGGTCCAGGCGCCGTCTCCCCACCAGGCACTCTACCGAACGTGCCGTGGAATCCACAGCGAGTAGACCGATCCGTCTGCGTACCGGCGCTCCAGGCGATCCGAGGTCACGTTCTTGGACTCACGTTGGCTTCTGAGCTGTAGATCAATGTAGAACGCCCGGCCCCTCCGAGGAGGTTCCGGGCGTCTGACCTTGCGGTCTACCACTGTGGGGCTAACAGGACTTGAACCTGTGGCCTCTTCCTTATCAGGGAAGCGCTCTAACCGTCTGAGCTATAGCCCCGCGCTGCACGGAAAGATTAGCGCATTCCCGCGCCGGCCCAAAATCGGTTACGCGGCCGGGCCCGCTGAGCCGGACGGGCCCGGCCACCTGCGCTTACTCGTCCTCCGCGAGGGTCAGCTCCACACCGCCCACGAATCCGGCCGACAGGTTGTAGACGAAGGCCCCCAGCGTCGCCAGAGCCGTCGCCAGCACCACGTCGATGGCCGCGATGACGCCCGTGAACAGCAGCACGCGCGGCAGCGACAGCATCTCCTCCAGGTCGAACCCGGAGCCGTCCGGCGAGGCCGTCGCGTCGGCGATCGTCTTCCCCAGGGTGGAGAAGACGCCCATCGCGTCCATGACCATCCACAGGACGGCCACCGCCACGATCGTGCAGATCCCCAGCGCGATGGACAGCAGGAAGCTGACCTTCATCACCGACCACGGGTCCGCCTTGGCCACCCGCAGCCGCGCCTTGCGCGTCCGGGGCACGGTGCGCGCCCCGGTCCGGGGGACCCGCACGGCCGACGGCGCTTCGGCGGACGCGCGCGGGGCACCGGGCCCGTGCCCGGGCGCCGGGTAGGCGTGCGGCGGGTGGTGCGGCTGGGCCGCGCTCGTCAGCGTCCCGCCGCCGCTCGTGCCCTCGCCCGCGCCACCGGGGTGACGTCCGTGACCACCGGCGGGCCCGCGGCCGCCACCAGGGGACGCGCCCTGCTCCGCCCCGCCCGAGGTACCGCTCACGCCCTACTCCTCGCTGTCCGTGGTGTGCTCGACGGCGCCCGGCTGCACGACGTCCTGGCCGGCCGCGTCGGTGGCGTCCGGATCGGCCGCCGCCTCCGTGCCGTCCCCGGCCACCGCGTCGACGACCGCCTCGACCTCTTCGGCCTCGCGGCCCGCCTCGGCGTTGCGCGCGATACCGACCACGGCGTCACGCTTGCCCAGGTTGATCAGTTGGACGCCCATGGTGTCACGGCCGGTCTCCCGCACCCCGCTGACCCGCGTGCGGATCACACCGCCGCTGAGCGTGATGGCCAGGATCTCGTCCGTCTCCTCGACCACGAGCGCCCCGACGAGCGACCCGCGGTCCTCGACGATCTTGGCCGCCTTGATGCCGAGGCCGCCACGGCCCTGGACGCGGTACTCGTCGACGTTGGTGCGCTTGGCGTACCCGCCGTCGGTCGCGGTGAACACGAACGTGCCCGGCCGGACGACGTTCATCGACAGCAGCTCGTCGCCCTCACGGAAGCTCATGCCCTTCACACCCGACGTCGCGCGCCCCATGGGCCGCAGCGCGTCGTCCGTCGCCGTGAAGCGGATGGACTGCGCCTTCTTGCTGATCAGCAGCAGGTCGTCCGCCGAGGACACCAGCTCCGCACCGATCAGCTCGTCGTCACGGCCGTCGTCCATCTGCCGGAGGTTGATGGCGATGACGCCGCCGGAGCGGGGCGAGTCGTAGTCCTTCAGCGGCGTCTTCTTCACGAGCCCCGACTTCGTCGCCAGCACCAGGTACGGCACCGCCTCGTAGTCGCGGATCGCGAGGATCTCGGCGATCTGCTCGTCCGGCTGGAAGGCCAGCAGGTTCGCGACGTGCTGGCCCCGGGCCTCCCTGCCCGCGTCCGGCAGCTCGTACGCCTTCGCCCGGTACACGCGGCCCTTGTTCGTGAAGAACAGCAGCCAGTGGTGCGTCGTGGAGACGAAGAAGTGGTCGACGATGTCGTCCTCGCGCAGCTTCGTCCCCCGCACGCCCTTGCCGCCGCGCTTCTGCGCCCGGTAGTCGACGGTCTTCGTGCGCTTGATGTAGCCGCCACGGGTGATCGTGACGACGATGTCCTCCTCGGCGATCAGGTCCTCGATGGACATGTCGCCCTCGAAGGGCACCAGCTGACTGCGCCGGTCGTCGCCGAACTTCTCGACGAGCGCCGTCAGCTCCTCGCTGATGATGCCGCGCTGACGCACGGGCGAGGCGAGGATCGCCTTGTACTCGTTGATCTTGTTCTGGAGGTCGTCGTGCTCCGCGGTGATCTTCTGCCGCTCCAGGGCGGCCAGCCGGCGCAGCTGCATCTCCAGGATGGCGTTGGCCTGGATCTCGTCGATCTCCAGCAGCCCCATCAGGCCGGTCCGCGCGACGTCCACCGTGTCGCTGCGCCGGATGAGCGCGATGACCTCGTCGATCGCGTCCAGCGCCTTGAGCAGGCCGCGCAGGATGTGCGCCCGCTCCTCGGCCTTGCGCAGCCGGTACCGGGTGCGGCGGACGACGACGTCGA
Source organism: Streptomyces sp. GSL17-111 (assembly GCF_037911585.1). Classification (NCBI taxonomy): domain Bacteria; kingdom Bacillati; phylum Actinomycetota; class Actinomycetes; order Kitasatosporales; family Streptomycetaceae; genus Streptomyces; species Streptomyces sp. GSL17-111. Next base: position 2,895,288 of record NZ_JBAJNS010000001.1, on the reverse strand, counting down.
CCTGGTGGGAGACCCAGTTGCGGATGAAGGCGTCCAGCGACAGCGTGCGCGGCACCCCGTCGACCAGCGCGAGCATGTTCGCGCCGAAGTTGGTCTGGAGGTCGGTGTGCTTGTACAGGTTGTTCAGCACGACCTTGGCCACCGCGTCCCGCTTCAGGACGACGACCAGCCGCTGCCCCGTCCGGGAGCTCGTCTCGTCGCGGACGTCGGCGATGCCGCCGACCCGGCCGTCCTTCACCAGCTCCGCGATCTTCAGCGCGAGGTTGTCGGGGTTCACCTGGTACGGCAGCTCGGTGACGACCAGGCACTGCCGGCCCTGGATCTCCTCGACCTCGACCACGGCGCGCATCGTGATGGAGCCGCGGCCGGTGCGGTAGGCGTCCTCGATACCGCTGCGCCCCACCACCAGCGCGCCCGTCGGGAAGTCCGGCCCCTTGATGCGCTCCAGCAGTGCGTCCAGCAGCTCCTCGTTGGACGCCTCCGGGTGCTCCAGGTACCACTGCGCACCGGCCGCAACCTCGCGCAGGTTGTGCGGCGGGATGTTGGTGGCCATCCCGACGGCGATGCCCGCCGAACCGTTGACCAGCAGGTTCGGGAAGCGGGACGGCAGGACCGTCGGCTCCTTGTTCCGGCCGTCGTAGTTGTCCTGGAAGTCGACGGTCTCCTCGTCGATGTCCCGGAGCATCTCCATGGCCAGCGGGGCCATCTTGCACTCGGTGTACCGCATCGCGGCGGCCGGGTCGTTGCCGGGCGAACCGAAGTTGCCGTTGGAGTCGACGAGCGGCATCCGCATCGACCAGGACTGCGCGAGGCGCACGAGGGCGTCGTAGATGGAGGAGTCACCGTGCGGGTGGTACGTCCCCATCACGTCGCCGACGACGCGGGCGCACTTGTAGAAGCCGCGCTCGGGCCGGTACCCCCCGTCGTACATGGCGTACAGCACGCGCCGGTGCACCGGCTTGAGCCCGTCCCGCACGTCGGGCAGGGCACGGGAGACGATGACGCTCATCGCGTAGTCGAGATACGAGCGCTGCATCTCGGTTTCCAGCGTCACCGGCTCGATGCGCAGGGCGATCTCCGGGTCGACGGGCGGCACGGTGGCCGGCCCCTCCTCCGGGCTTCCGGGGTTCCCCGCGGTGATGTCGTCGGCCATTGGTGTTCAAAGTCCCTTTCTGGCGGCCATGGGTGCCTGCGGTGGCGGACCGACTCAGATGTCGAGGAAACGGACGTCCTTGGCGTTGCGCTGGATGAACGAGCGCCGCGACTCCACGTCCTCGCCCATGAGGATCGAGAAGAGGTCGTCGGCGGCGGCGGCGTCGTCGATGGTCACCTGGCGCAGCACGCGCAGCTCGGAGTCCATCGTCGTCACGCGCAGCTCCTCGGCGTTCATCTCGCCGAGGCCCTTGAAGCGCTGCACCGAGTCGTCCCTGATCCGCTTGCCCTGCTCGCGGCCGAGGGTGATGAGCTGGTCGCGCTCACGGTCGGAGTAGGCGTACTCGTGATCGTCCCGGGACCACTTGATCTTGTAGAGCGGCGGCGCGGACAGGTACACGTGCCCGGCCTCGACCAGCGGACGCATGAAGCGGAAGAGGAGCGTCAGCAGCAGGGTGTTGATGTGCTGGCCGTCGACGTCGGCGTCCGCCATCAAGATGATCTTGTGATAGCGGAGCTTCTCGATGTCGAAGTCCTCGTGGATGCCGGTACCGAAGGCCGAGATCAGCGCCTGCACCTCGGTGTTCTGCAGCACCTTGTCGATGCGGGCCTTCTCCACGTTCAGGATCTTGCCGCGGATGGGCAGGATGGCCTGGTACTGCGGGTCGCGTCCGGACTTCGCGGAACCACCGGCCGAGTCACCCTCGACGATGAAGATCTCGCACTTGCTCGCGTCGTTGGACTGGCAGTCCGAGAGCTTGCCCGGCAGGGACGCCGTCTCCAGCAGCCCCTTGCGACGGGTGAGGTCCCGGGCCTTCCGGGCGGCGACGCGGGCGGTGGCGGCCTGGATGCTCTTGCGGATGATGTCCGCCGCCTCGTTGGGGTTGCGGTCGAACCAGTCCGTGACGTGCTCGTGGACGATCTTCTGGACGAACGTCTTCGCCTCGGTGTTGCCCAGCTTCGTCTTCGTCTGACCCTCGAACTGCGGCTCGCCGAGCTTCACGGAGATGATCGCCGTCAGGCCCTCGCGGATGTCCTCACCGGTGAGGTTGTCGTCCTTCTCGCGCAGCAGCTTCCGCTCCCGCGCGTAGCGGTTGACCAGACCGGTGAGCGCCGCGCGGAACCCCTCTTCGTGGGTGCCGCCCTCGTGGGTGTGGATCGTGTTGGCGAAGCTGTAGACGCCCTCGCTGTACTGCGTGTTCCACTGCATGGCGATCTCCGCCGACAGCATCCGCTCCTTGTCCTCCGTCTCGAAGTACACGACGGTCGGATGCACCGGCTCGCCCTTGCGGGAGTTCAGGTGCCGGACGAAGTCGGAGATGCCGCCCTCGTAGTGGAACGTGACGGAGCGCGGCTGGTCGTCGTCGGCGGAGTCCGTGGTGTCGGCACCGGCCGTCTGCTTGGCGGCGGCACGCTCGTCCGTCAGCGAGATCGTCAGCCCGCGGTTGAGGAACGCCATCTCCTGGAAACGGCGCGACAGGGTCTCGAACGAGTAGTCCGTCGTCTCGAAGATGTCGCCGTCGGCCCAGAAGGTGACGCTCGTCCCGGTCTCCTCGGTGGCCTCGTGCTGCTGCAGCGGAGCCGTGGGCACGCCCAGCTTGTAGTCCTGCGTCCACCGGTGCCCGTCCGTCTTGACCTCGACGGACACCCGTTGCGAGAGGGCGTTCACCACGGAGACGCCGACGCCGTGCAGACCACCGGAGACCGCGTAGCCACCGCCGCCGAACTTGCCGCCGGCGTGCAGCACGGTGAGGACGACCTCGAGGGCCGGCTTGTTCTCCGAGGGAACGATGCCCACCGGGATACCGCGTCCGTTGTCCACGACGCGGACGCCGCCGTCGGCGAGCAGCGTCACCGTGATGGTGTCCGCCCAGCCGGCCAATGCCTCGTCGACGGAGTTGTCGACCACCTCGTACACCAGATGGTGAAGACCGCGCTCGCCGGTCGAACCGATGTACATGCCCGGACGTTTGCGGACCGCGTCCAGGCCTTCCAGGACGGTGATCGCGCTCGCGTCGTACGACGGCTCGCCCAGGGATACGGGGTCGGCGGCGGTGTCCTCGGCGGGGGACGGGGGATTCTCGTTGGGGTTGCCGGAATCGGCCACGAAGCGCCCTTTCTGGCACAGCACACGTCGTCTCCCGTTACGACAGGAGCGACTGCGTCGTTCGGCTTGGTCCGCAGTACGGCGGGTGCTGCCAGTCTACCGGTAGCGCTGACATGAATGGGTGTTTGCTGCCGCCTGAGTCCCCATGTGCCGCCCTGAGGGAACGATGGCCGACTCCCCATATGCGACCGGGGGCTTCAGGAGGCTCACAGGGGCCCTCAGCGCTTCGGACTGTCAACCTCCGATTACCGTGACCGGGGTCACTCGCGAAGGGTGCTCGGCAGGGGTCACGGCGCGGTGTTTCACGTGAAACATGGCGGCGGAACGCTGCTCAACGGACCCGCAGCGGCCCGTGACGCGGACCGGGACCGCCGGGACCGAGGACCTTGATGAGGGTGACCGTGCCCTGCCCCAGGTCCTCGTTGAGCCGACGCACGAGCTGCGGGGCGAGGCGGCGCAGCTCCGTGGCCCACGCGGTGGAGTCACAGCGCACGTGCAGCACCCGGCTCTCCTCGTCGTACCGCTCCGGCCGACAGTGCTCGGCGTTCTTCTCCCCGACGATGTGATCCCACCGCCCCATCACGCCGCCCACCGCGATGGGCATCTCCCACCCTCGCTCGGTCTTCAGCCGCTCGATCGCCGCCCCCAGGGGCAGCGGGTCCCGACCGTCCCGACGCGCACCCGACCGCAGACCGCCACGCCGGACCGGGCGGCCCTGCCCCTGGGCCTCCCCGCGTGCGCGCGCCTGCTCCTTGGCCGCCCGCAGCGCAACCCGGGCCAGATCGACACCGGAGACCGGGGGCGTCGGCGCCTCAGGTGCGCCGCCGGCGCCATCCTCGGGCGACGCGGAGTCGGCGTCGGGAAGCCGACCCTCGTGCGGACCGGAGTCGCTCATGCCGGGGTCACCTCACCGTCGGCCACGGTGAACCGGGCCCCCGCGAGGGCGGCCGGCACGTCGTCATCCACGGCCGCCGTCACCAGGACCTGTTCCGCCGGGGCCACCAGCGCCGCCAGCCGCTCCCGCCGTCGGGCGTCCAGCTCGGCGAAGACGTCGTCCAGCACGAGCACCGGCTCGTTCCCCTCCGCCCGCAGCAGGTCGTAGGACGCCAGCCGCAGTGCGAGCGCGTAGGACCACGACTCCCCGTGGCTGGCGTACCCCTTGGCGGGCATCCGGCCCAGCTGAAGCAGCAGGTCGTCCCGGTGCGGGCCCACCAGAGTCACGCCGCGCTCGATCTCCTGCCGCCGGGCCTCCCCCAGCGCCACCAGCAGCCGCTCGTACAGCTCCTCCCGCGAGCCCTCGGCCACCGGGCAGCGGTACTCCAGCGCCAACGGCCCGCCGCCGGGAGCCAGTTCCTCGTAGGCCTTGTCCGCCAGCGGCTCCAGGTCCGCCACGAGCGCGAACCGCTGCGCCAGCAGCTCCGCACCGACGCGGGCCAGGTGCTGGTCCCACACGTCCAGGGTCGACAGGTCCAGCGACCGACCCCCGTGCCGACGGGCCATGGCCGCGGACTTCAGCAGTGTGTTGCGCTGCTTGAGGACGCGGTCGTAGTCCGACCGCACCCCAGCCATGCGGGGGGACCGGGCCGTGACCAGCTCGTCCAGGAAGCGGCGGCGCTCCCCCGGGTCGCCCTTGACGAGGCTCAGATCCTCCGGGGCGAACAGCACCGTCCGCACGATGCCCAGCACGTCGCGCGGGCGTACCTGCGAGGACCGGTTCAGACGAGCCCGGTTCGCGCGCCCCGGGTTGATCTCCAGCTCGACGAGCTGCTGTCGCTCCCCCTGCACCACCGAGGCCCGGACGACCGCCCGGTCCGCCCCCATGCGCACCAGCGGTGCGTCCGAGGCGACCCGGTGACTGCCGAGGGTGGCGAGATAACCGATCGCCTCGACGAGGTTGGTCTTGCCCTGCCCGTTCGGCCCGACGAACGCCGTCGTCCCCGGGCCGAGAGCGACCTCGGCCCGGGGGTAGGAACGGAAGTCTGCGAGGGAGAGGTGTGCGACGTGCATCAGCCGGGTGCCGGATCAGCCACCGACGGGCGGAGTGACGTCGGCACCCGGTGCGTCGGCCCCCAGGTGATCGCTCTTCGAGGTGACCGCGTGACCACCGAACTGGTTGCGCAGCGCGGCGATCATCTTCATCTGCGGCGAGTCGTCCTGACGCGAGGCGAAGCGGGCGAACAGCGAGGCCGTGATGGCCGGCAGCGGCACGGCGTGGTCGATGGCGGCCTCGACCGTCCACCGGCCCTCACCGGAGTCCTGCGCGAAGCCGCGCAGCCGCCCCAGGTGCTGGTCGTCGTCGAGCGCGTTCACGGCCAGGTCCAGCAGCCAGGAGCGGATCACGGTGCCCTGCTGCCAGGAGCGGAAGACCTCCCGGACGTCCGTCACCGAGTCGACGGCCTCCAGCAGCTCCCAGCCCTCGGCGAAGGCCTGCATCATGGCGTACTCGATGCCGTTGTGGACCATCTTGGCGAAGTGCCCGGCGCCGACCTTGCCCGCGTGCACCGAACCGAACTCGCCCTCGGGCTTGAGCGCGTCGAAGGCGGGCTGGACCTTCGCCACGTCCTCGGCGGAGCCGCCGTACATGAGGGCGTAGCCGTTCTCCAGGCCCCACACGCCCCCGGAGACGCCGCAGTCCACGAACCCGATGCCGCGCTCGGCCAGCTCGGCGGCGTGCTTCTCGTCGTCGGTCCACCGGGAGTTGCCGCCGTCCACGACGACGTCACCGGGGGAGAGGAGCTGCCCGAGTTCGTCGATCGTCGCCTGGGTGGGCTCCCCGGCGGGGACCATCACCCACACCACGCGCGGGCCCGGCAGGGCGTCCACCAGCTCTCGCAGGCTGTGGACGTCGGCCAGCTCGGGGTTCCGGTCGTATCCGATGACGGTGTGGCCGGCACGGCGCATGCGCTCGCGCATGTTGCCGCCCATCTTGCCGAGGCCGATGAGACCGAGCTCCATCTGTGGGCTCTCCTTGACGTTTCTCGCTGCGGGTACAGGCACGGTGCGGTGTGCCGGACACGAGCGTGCCGGGACACGCCCGTCCGGCTCCGAGCCTACGCCCGGAGCCCTGCCCGGCCGCCGGGTGCGGGGGTGGTCCGCGACGGGCTCAGCCGCTGAGCCGCACCGGCATGATCAGGTACTTGTACGCGTCGTCCGCCTCCGCGTCCACGGCCGGCCGGCCACCGAGCAGCGCCGGCTTCGTGGACGTCGTGAAGGACAGCTGGGCGACGGGGGAGTCGATCGCGCTCAGGCCCTCCAGCAGGAAGCCGGGGTTGAACGCGATGGAGATGTCGTCGCCCTCCAGCGTGCAGTCCACCCGCTCCACAGCCTGTGCGTCGTCGCTGGAACCGGCCTCGAGAGTGAGCACTCCCTGCTCGAAGCTCAGCCGGACCGGCGTGTTCCGCTCGGCGACCAGCGCCACGCGCTTGACGGCCTCGACGAACGGCGCCGTCACGATCGTCGCCACCGAGTTGAACTCCGTGGGGAACAGCGTGCGGTACTTCGGGAGGTCCCCCTCCAGCAGCCGGGTCGTCGTCCGACGGCCCGCGCCCTCGAAACCGATCAGACCCTCGCCCGCACCGGAGCCGGACAGGGCCAGCGTCACCTGGTCCCCGCTGCTGAGCGACTTCGCGGTGTCCAGCAGCGTCTTCGCGGGCACCAGCGCGACGGCCGACGCGTCCGGCGTCTCCGGCTTCCACAGGAACTCGCGGACGGCGAAGCGGTAGCGGTCGGTCGAGGCCAGGGTGACGGTGTCGCCCTCGATCTCGATGCGCACCCCGGTGAGGACCGGGAGGGTGTCGTCACGGCCGGCGGCGATGGCCACCTGGGAGACGGCGGCGGCGAAGACCTCGCCGGGGACGGTGCCCGTCGCCGACGGCATCTGCGGCAGCGACGGGTACTCCTCCACCGGCAGGGTGTGGAGGGTGAAGCGGGAGGAGCCGCAGAGCACCGTGACCCGTACACCGTCTGTGGAGATCTCCACCGGGCGGTTGGGCAGGGAGCGGCAGATGTCGGCCAGCAGCTTGCCGGAGACGAGGACGGTGCCTTCCTCCTCCACGTCGGCCTCGACCGAGACGCGTGCGGAGACCTCGTAGTCGAACCCCGACAGGCTGAGGAGCCCCTCCTCGGTCTTCAGCAGCAGGCCGGCGAGGACCGGCACCGGCGGACGGGCCGGAAGGCTCTTCGCCGCCCACGCCACCGCCTCCGCCAGGACATCGCGCTCTACCCGGATCTTCACCTTCAGCCGCCTCCTGCTGTTGCTGGTTGCCGGGGACCAGTCTGACGCACGTCGCTGACAGCTGAGGGCCGTCGGGGTCAACTCGTCGCAGGAGCGAGGGAGCGGCCGGGAGGCGAGTTGTGCACAGGACCCGCTTCGACACGAGTTCCCCGGCTTATCTCTGTGGTCGTAGTAGTAGGTGCTGTGGATTCCGGGGATAACTCCATCCCCGCAGGTCAGCACCCGGATTTTGTCCACGTGCCCTGTGGGCGCAGCGGTGGACGAAGAGGGGTGCGCTGTGGACGGGCGGAGGTTCTGCACACCCGGTGCACAGGCGGGGGGTACTTCCCCACAGCGGCGTCCCCAGGTTTACCCAGGTTCTCAACAACCTATTCCGACGGGTGCCTGTGACCGCTTTCACTCCGACCGGTGAGGAGGCGCGTCGTGTTGTCGAACAGTGGACAGGGGTGTGGAGAACCTGGGGACAACGTCCCTCTTCCTGTGGGCAGCCCGTGGACAACTCCGGACACCGGTTGACGTGCCCCTTTCCGTCCACAGCCTGTGGAGCCCGCGCGTGCACATTTCCCCACCCCCGCGACCTGCCACGACAGGCTCTCCGCCGCCCGCCCTGTGGACGTGATCGGGACAACCGGGCGGTCCCCAGGCTGTGGAAGCGACGTCACGCCCCGCGCTGTGGACGCGGCCACCGCATTCGAACACCGCCGACACACCTCAGCGGTGTCGGCGGTGCGGGGAGACGTCGGCGCAGGGCGCGGGACGAGGCCGGGAAGGCCGCAAGCGTGGCCGATACGGCCCTCGGGGGGCGATGACGGGAGGGGCGGGAAACGCCGGAGGACCGCCGCCCGCGCCGGGCAGCGGTCCTCAGCAGGAGCGGCTCAGCCGTTCTTGATCCGGTTCGTCAGCTCGGTGACCTGGTTGTAGATCGAGCGCCGCTCGGCCATGAGCGCGCGGATCTTGCGGTCGGCGTGCATGACGGTCGTGTGGTCCCGGCCGCCGAACTGCGCGCCGATCTTCGGCAGCGACAGGTCCGTCAGCTCCCGGCACAGGTACATGGCGATCTGCCGTGCCGTGACCAGGACACGGCTGCGCGAGGAGCCGCACAGGTCGTCCACGGTCAGACCGAAGTAGTCCGCGGTCGCCGCCATGATGTTGGCGGCCGTGATCTCCGGAGAGGCGTCCTCGCCCCCCGGAATGAGGTCCTTCAGGACGATCTCCGTCAGGCCGAGGTCGACGGGCTGACGGTTCAGGCTCGCGAAGGCCGTGACCCGGATCAGCGCCCCCTCCAGCTCACGGATGTTCCGTGAGATCCGCGAGGCGATGAACTCCAGCACCTCCGGCGGGGCGTTCAGCTGCTCCTGGACCGCCTTCTTCCGCAGGATCGCGATGCGCGTCTCCAGCTCCGGCGGCTGGACGTCGGTGATCAGCCCCCACTCGAAGCGGTTCCGCAGCCGGTCCTCCAGGGTGACGAGCTGTTTGGGCGGCCGGTCGCTGGAGAGGACGATCTGCTTGTTCGCGTTGTGCAGCGTGTTGAAGGTGTGGAAGAACTCCTCCTGCGTCGACTCCTTGCTCGCCAGGAACTGGATGTCGTCCACGAGGAGGATGTCCATGTCGCGGTACCGCTTGCGGAACGCGTCCGCCTTGCCGTCGCGGATGGAGTTGATGAACTCGTTGGTGAACTCCTCCGAGCTCACGTACCGCACCCGGGTCCCGGGGTAGAGGCTCCGGGCGTAGTGCCCGATGGCGTGCAGCAGGTGGGTCTTGCCCAGGCCGGACTCGCCGTAGATGAAGAGCGGGTTGTACGCCTTGGCCGGGGCCTCGGCCACCGCGACGGCCGCCGCGTGGGCGAAGCGGTTGGACGCGCCGATGACGAAGGTGTCGAAGAGGTACTTCGGGTTCAGCCGTGCCGTCGGTTCGCCGGGGCCCGTGGCCGGCGCGGGCTGGGCGGCCAGCGGCCCGGGGGCGCCGCTCGGTGCCGGAAGCTGCGGCGGCTCGTCGAACCGCTGCGGCGGTGGCTGGTGCTGCTCGTAGCCGGGCTGACCGCCGCGCACGCCGTAGCCGCGCTGCTGCGGCGGATACGGATCGCGGGGCGGGGCCCAGCTGTCGGTGTCCGTCTGGCGGGGCCAGGCGCCGGGCTGCGGCCGGCCGGGCTGCGGCGCGTGCGGATAGTTGGGGTACGCGGGGCGGACGGCGGGCAGCTCCCGCGTCTCCTCGTAGCGGGCCGGCTCCTCGTAGCGCTGGTCGTCGTACCGCGTCTCCTCGTAGCGGGCCGGCTCCTCGTAACGCCGCTCGTCGTACCGCGAGTCGTCGTAGCGGGCCGGCTCCTCGTACCGGGGCCCCTCGTCGTAGCGGGGCCTCTCCTCGTACCGGGGCGCGTCGTCATACCGCGAGTGGGGCGTGCGCTGCTCGGGGAGGGGCGCGCTGCCGGGGCCGGGCCCCGCGGCGCCCTGCGGCGGGGCGGGCCCCGGATCGGGAGCGGGCCCGGTGACGGTGATCGCGAGCCGGATCGGCTGCTGGCACTCCCGGCTGAGGGCGTCGCCGATCAGCGGGGCGAGGCGGCCTTCGAGAACCCCCTTGGCGTACTCGTTCGGCACGCCGAGCAGGGCGGTGCCGGAGACCAGTACCAGCGGCTGGCAGTCCCGCAGCCACCGCTGGTCCTTGGGCTCGATGCCCTGACTCTCACTGAGGAGATGCTCGAGAACGTGTGGCCACACTGCGGCAAGATCAGCAGGTACGTCAGCCACAGGGCACGCTCTCTCACTCGCTGGGGACACTTTCCGCGAAAGTGTGGCTCTTGGGACGGCCGGGAGGAATCGGAGTCCGGCCACGGTAGTCGGCCCTGCTGGCGCGGCTCAAGTTGTTGTCCACAGGGTGTGCACAACTGTGCCATGCGCGTGGGGCTGCTTCTCCCCACCGGGCGCGGGCTGCGCGTCGAACGGCCGCCTCCGCAGGCTGCGTGGCGGGGTCCGGTCCTCCGCGCGGTCCCGGTTTGACCGGATGCCACGGCCGCGCGTACCGTAACCAGGTCGAGTTGTCGATGGCTGCTGCCGCCTGCCTCCGATGGGCACGAGCCCGACGGTCCGGTCCCGGGCCCAGGGTGAAGAAGCGGTGCACTCGGGCGTTGCGAGCTACTCGTGGGCGCACGGTGACAGCCAGTCGACGCCCCACAGCGTCTCCCTGAGACACAAGGATTTCTGGAGCCCCCGAGTGAGCAAGCGCACCTTCCAGCCGAACAACCGCCGCCGCGCGAAGACCCACGGCTTCCGGCTGCGCATGCGGACCCGCGCCGGCCGCGCCATCGTCGCGAACCGGCGCAGCAAGGGCCGCGCCCGCCTGTCGGCCTGAGCCACGGCGCAGGTCCATGACGTGCTGCCTACCGAGCACCGGCTGAGGCGGCGCGAGGACTTCGCGGCCGCGGTACGGCGAGGACGGCGGGCCGGTCGCCCGCTACTCGTCGTTCATCTGCGCAGTGGAACGGACCCGCACGGGACGGGGGACAACGCTCCCCCGCCGCGTGCGGGTTTCGTCGTGAGTCGAGCCGTGGGGAACGCGGTCGTGCGTAACCGTGTGAAGCGGCGCCTGCGCCATCTGATGGGCGAACGGCTGCCGCAGCTGCCCCCCGGTAGCCTGGTGGTTGTACGGGCGTTGCCCGACGCGGGTGACGCGGGTCATGACTCGCTCGCCCGGGATCTCGACTCCGCGCTGCAGCGGCTGCTTGGAGGGCCGCCGACGTGAAGTACCCGCTCCTGTGGCTGATCAAGCTGTACCAGTGGACCATCAGTCCGATGCTCGGGCCGGTGTGCCGCTACTACCCGTCGTGCTCGCACTACGGGTACGAGGCCATTCGTCGGCACGGTGCGGTGAAGGGAACGGCACTGACCGCCTGGCGCATCCTGCGCTGCAACCCCTGGTCGCCCGGTGGTGTCGACCATGTTCCTGCCCGGAAGCACCCGGTCTGGCATCAGCGGCTCCGGAGCCGCTGGCAGCATCGGACCCAGTCCCACGCCCAAGGAGCCTGATTCGTGGACACGATCCTCGGTCCTCTCTATACCGCTGTTTCCTGGATCATCGTCCAGTTCCACTCGCTGTTCAGCCTGGTCTTCGACGAGGACAGCGGCTGGGCCTGGGGTCTGTCCATCGTCTTCCTGGTGGTGCTGATCCGCATCGCGCTGATCCCGCTCTTCGTGAAGCAGATCAAGGCGACGCGGAACATGCAGGCGCTGCAGCCGAGAATGAAGGCGATCCAGGAGCGCTACAAGAGCGACAAGCAGCGTCAGTCCGAAGAGATGATGAAGCTGTACAAGGAGACGGGCACCAACCCGCTCTCCAGCTGCCTTCCCATCCTGGCGCAGTCCCCGTTCTTCCTGGCCCTCTTCCAGGTGCTGAACAAGATCGCGAACGACCAAGAGGTCGGCGTGCTCGACGAGGGCCTGGTGGAGAGCGCGCGGAACGCGTCGATCTTCGGTGCCCCGATCGCGGCGAAGTTCATGGACAGCGCCGCCACGATCGACGAACTCGGCGCGACACTGCTGGACGTCCGGGTCGTCACCGTCATCATGATCGTCATGATGTCGCTGTCGCAGTTCTACACGCAGCGCCAGCTGATGACGAAGAACGTCGACCTCACGGTCAAGACGCCGTTCATGCAGCAGCAGAAGCTGCTCATGTACATCTTCCCGATCATGTTCGCGGTCTTCGGCATCAACTTCCCCGTGGGTGTTCTCGTCTACTGGCTCACCACCAACGTGTGGACGCTCGGCCAGCAGATGTACATCATCAAGCGCAACCCGACGCCGGGCTCCCTCGCCTACAAGCAGCGTCAGGAGAAGCTGCGGGCCAAGGGCAAGATCAAGGACGACCCGGTGGAGGTCGCGGCCAAGGAGGCCGTCGAGCAGGCCCGGGCCAACCGGACCCAGCCCAAGCGGCAGCCGAAGTCCAAGCGGCAGAACGCCGCGACCGGCACTGCTCCGGCCAAGGCGGCGGAGGGTGAGCAGAGCCAGGCCAAGACCGGTCAGGCCAAGGCGGCACCGAGCAAGCCGGGCCGGCCGCAGCAGAACAAGAAGAAGCCCCAGTCCGCGAAGTCGAAGAAGTGAGAGGGAGTCCATCAGTGACGGACACCACCGAAGCCGCTGAGGGCACCGACACCCTTTCCCACCTGGAGCAGGAGGGAGAGATCGCGGCCGATTACCTGGAGGGTCTGCTCGACATCGCGGACCTCGACGGCGACATCGACATGGACGTCGAGGGCGACCGTGCCGCTGTGTCGATCATCAGCGACAGCAACAGTCGTGACCTGCAGAAGCTGGTCGGCCGGGACGGTGAGGTGCTGGAGGCCCTCCAGGAGCTGACCCGCCTGGCCGTGCACCGGGAGACCGGCGACCGCAGCCGTCTCATGCTGGACATCGCCGGCTTCCGGGCGCGCAAGCGCGCCGAGCTGACGGAGCTGGCCGGCGAGGCTGCGGAGAAGGCGCAGAACAGCGGCGAGCCGGTGAAGCTGAAGCCGATGTCGCCCTTCGAGCGCAAGGTCGTCCACGATGCCGTGAAGGCGGCAGGGCTGCGCAGCGAGTCCGAGGGTGAGGAACCGCAGCGCTGCGTGGTCGTCCTGCCGTGACGGGCGAGAACGGTGACACGGGCGGACGAGGTGGTGACACCGAGCCCGTCGGAGCGCAGGAGCTCGCCCAGCCGCCGGAGAAGGCGGAGGTCGTGTTCGGCGACCGCCTGCCCGATGCCATTCGCTACGCGGAACTGCTGGCCGACGCCGGGGTGCGCCGAGGGCTGATCGGCCCTCGCGAGGTGCCCCGGCTGTGGGGGCGCCATCTGCTGAACTGCGCGGTGCTCTCCGAAATCGTTCCGGACGGCGTGACGGTCTGCGACGTCGGCTCGGGGGCGGGGCTGCCGGGCATTCCGCTCGCTCTCGTGCGGCCGGATCTGCGGATCACGCTGCTGGAGCCGCTGCTACGACGGACCACGTTCCTCCAGGAAGCGGTGGAACTCCTCGGTCTCGACCATGTGACGGTGGTCCGCGGCCGTGCCGAGGAGGTCCTGGGCACGCTTGAGCCCGTGCACGTCGTCACCGCGCGGGCTGTGGCTCCCCTGGACCGGCTCGCCGGATGGGGGGTGCCCCTGTTGCGCCCCTACGGGGAGATGCTGGCCCTGAAGGGGGACACGGCAGAGCAGGAGCTGACCGGGGCGCGGTCAGCGCTGCAGAAGCTCGGTGTGGTGCGGACCTCCGTGGTCCAGGTCGGTACCAGCGTGGTGGAACCGCCCTCGACCGTGGTGCGGGCCGAAGTCGGGGAGAGTCCCGGGGGCGTGCGCTTCGCGGCCAAGCGGGCCAAGGCGGCTCGTGCGGGACGCGCTGGTCGTCGCCGTCGCTGACGTTCGTGACGCCCGTGCGGCGTCACGGAGGGGGCCGTGACGCGCCTTACTCCATAAAAGCGGCAAAGCTGCCCATTGCGGAGTGTCTACGGATCCACTGCCTGGGTCGAGTGCATCGTGTTTCACGTGAAACGCCGCTCCCTTCTGCATGGAATCATCAGTCGGGGTCGTGCTGCTGCAGAGCCCCACGACCGAAAGCAGCGCGCCCCCAGCCGCGACACGTTGTCCACAACCGGCGAGTTGTCCACAGAACCGCGGGGCTCAGTGGTTCCCCGCTCCTCAGGCATGGCAGGCTTTGACTCTGCGAAGGTGCCTTTCGAGGAGAGTGAACCGTTGCGGTCCGACGCTGATACCGCGGGACCGATGGCCGATCCGGTCCCTGGTCCCCGCGCTGAACTGGCGGACGTTTCACGTGAAACACGTGAGACGCTGCCTCCCATGGACGACACCCCCATCGGCCGAGCCGCACAGCAGGCGGTCGAGGCGATGCACCGCGCCGGCGAAGGACTTCCCAGGCCCGAGCAGACGCGCGTGATGGTGGTCGCCAACCAGAAGGGCGGGGTCGGCAAGACCACCACCACGGTGAACCTTGCGGCCTCTCTGGCTCTCCACGGTGCACGGGTCCTGGTCGTCGACCTGGACCCGCAGGGGAACGCCTCCACGGCATTGGGTATCGATCACCACGCGGAAGTGCCTTCGATCTACGACGTCCTCGTGGAGAGCAAGCCACTGTCCGAGGTGGTCCAGCCGGTGCGGGACGTCGAGGGTCTGTTCTGCGCGCCTGCCACGATCGATCTCGCCGGTGCGGAGATCGAGCTCGTGTCGTTGGTCGCGCGGGAAAGCAGACTCCAGCGGGCGATCTCCGCCTACGAGCAGCCGCTGGACTACATCCTGATCGACTGCCCGCCCTCGCTCGGGCTGCTCACCGTCAACGCACTGGTGGCCAGCACCGAGGTCCTCATCCCGATCCAGTGCGAGTACTACGCGCTGGAGGGCCTCGGCCAACTCCTGCGGAACGTGGACCTCGTCAAGGGTCACCTGAACCCCGCGCTGCACGTTTCCACCATCCTGCTGACGATGTACGACGGGCGGACGCGGCTGGCCTCGCAGGTCGCCGACGAGGTGCGCGGACACTTCCACAACGAGGTGCTGCGCACGAACATCCCGCGTTCCGTCCGCATCTCCGAGGCACCGAGCTACGGCCAGACGGTGCTCACGTACGACCCGGGCTCCAGCGGTGCGCTCTCCTACCTGGAGGCGGCCCGGGAGATCGCTCTGCGCAACGCTGAGGCGCACCAGAACCACCAGCACAGTACGGCGGAGGGGAATCAGTGACCGAACGACGAAGGGGCCTGGGACGCGGTCTCGCCGCGCTGATCCCTGAAGCCCCGAAGAGCCAGGACGACCACAACGGCCCGGTACCCACCATCGGGATCAACGGCACGACGTCTCCCACCGCGGTGCCGGTCATCTCCTCCGAGCGCGGTGTAGCGGCTGCGGCCGTCACGGCCCTTCCGGACGGTGCAGGCCCGGAGCCGTCGTCCGGCGAGGTGGAGCGGCCCACAGCCGAAGCCCAGGGATCGGCTCTCGCGGAGGTGGCGGGAGCGCACTTCGCCGAGGTGCCGCTGGAGGCGATCACCCCGAACCCACGGCAGCCCCGCGAGGTCTTCGACGAGGACGCCTTGGCGGAGCTGGTCACGTCCATCAAGGAGGTGGGCCTGCTCCAGCCGGTCGTCGTCCGTCAGACCGGACCGGAGCGTTACGAGCTCATCATGGGCGAGCGCCGGTGGCGCGCCTGTGGCGAGGCCGGGCTCGACCGCATTCCCGCTATCGTCCGGGCGACCGGCGACGATCAGCTGCTCCTGGACGCACTCCTGGAGAACCTGCACCGCGCACAGCTGAATCCTTTGGAAGAGGCAGCGGCGTATGACCAGCTGCTGAAGGACTTCAACTGTACGCACGACCAGCTCGCCGACCGGATCGGTCGCTCGCGTCCTCAGGTGTCCAACACCCTGCGCCTGCTGCGTCTGTCGCCGTCCGTGCAGCGCAGGGTGGCCGCCGGAGTGCTCTCCGCCGGACACGCTCGGGCCCTGCTGTCCGTGGATGACTCCGAGGAGCAGGACCGACTCGCTCACCGCATCGTGGCCGAGGGGTTGTCGGTGCGGGCGGTCGAAGAGATCGTGACCCTGATGAGCGACAAGCCCGGTCGTTCGAGCAAGGCCAAGGGGCCCCGAGCGGGCAAGCGTGTCTCCCCCGCCCTCGACCACCTCTCCAGCCGCCTTTCCGATCGGTTCGAGACGCGGGTGAAGGTGGATCTGGGGCAGAAGAAGGGCAAGATCGTCGTGGAGTTCGCCTCGATAGACGATCTGGAGCGCATCCTTGCCCAGCTTGCTCCTGGAGAGGGAAAGGTCTTGGAACAGCGGCTCTCCGCAGAAGCCGAGCAGGACGCACCGCAGCAGCGGACGTAGGCTCCGCCCCACGCACGCCGCGACTCCTTCGCGCCGTCGGGGGAGGCAGCGGACCGAATTGACGCCCCATGGATACGATGAATCCATGGGGCGTCAACTCGTTCCGCTCACCTTGGACAACCTGTCGGATCTGCCGTCGGCCTGCCGTCGCTGTGTTCATTGGGAGCTCGATCCCGTCAGGGCCGGGCATGCGGAGCGGGCAGGCACGGCAAAGGCGGAGAAGGAGGCATGGGTCTCCTCGGTTCTCCTGGAGTGGGGCTCCTGCGGTCGCGTGGTCTATGTGGACGAGCAGCCGGTGGGCTTCGTGATGTACGCGCCGCCCGCCTACGTCCCTCGGACCACGGCCTTTCCGACCGGTCCTGTTTCCCCGGACGCGGTCCAACTGATCACGGCAGCCCTCCTGCCCGCCTTCCGAGGCCAGGGGTTGGGGCGTGTCATGGTGCAGACGGTGGCCAAGGACGTGCTGCGTCGCCGGTTCAAGGCGATCGAGGCCATCGCTGACGCACGTGGAGCCGAAAGCCGCTGCCTGCTGCCCGCCGAGCACCTGCGAGCGGTGGGCTTCAAGACGGTGCGACACCACGTCCGGTACCCCAGGTTGCGGCTGGAACTGCGGTCCACGCTTTCCTGGAAGGAGGATGTCGAGCGGGCCCTCGACCAGCTGCTCGGTGCGGTGCAGAAGGACCCTGTGCTCCGTCCGCTGTGACAGCGACAGGGATGAGAAAACGGCCCGGCCTCCTCATGGGGCCGAGCCGTTTCACGTGAAACCTTGTACCGGGTGTCAGCCGATGAAGTCGGACAGCTCCTTCTCCAGCGCCGCCTTCGGCTTTGCGCCGACGATCGTCTTGACCACGTCGCCGCCCTGGTAGACGTTCATCGTCGGGATGGACATGATCCCGTACTTGGCGGCCGTCTCCGGGTTCTCGTCGATGTTCAGCTTGACGACCTTGATCTTCTCCGCCTGCTCCTCGGAGATGGCCTCCAGGGAAGGGGCGATCTGACGGCACGGCCCGCACCACGCGGCCCAGAAGTCGACGAGCACGGGCTTGTCGCTCTTGAGCACGACCGACTCGAAGTCGGCGTCAGTGACGGTCTGGGTGGCCATGGAGTCTCCTCAGTGTTGTCCGTACGGGGAAAGCTGGATGGTCTGTGTCAGGCGGTGGCTGCGGCGTGTTCGGCTTCGATGGCCTTCTCCGGTTCGGCGGGTTGGGTGTCGGAGAGGGCGGCGAGGTGGCGTTCGGCGTCGAGGGCGGCGGAGCAGCCGGTGCCTGCGGCGGTGATGGCTTGGCGGTAGGTGTGGTCGACGACGTCGCCGGCGGCGAAGACGCCGGGGATGTTGGTGCGGGTGGAGGGGGCGTCGACCAGGAGGTAGCCCTCGTCGTCGAGGTCGAGGACGTCGGTGAAGAGTTCGGTGCGGGGGTCGTGGCCGATGGCGACGAAGAGGCCGGTGACGGGGAGTTCGGCGGTGTCGCCGTTCTTGGTGGAGCGCAGGGTGAGGCTGGAGAGTTTGCCGTCGGTGGCGTGGATCGTCTGGACCTCGCTGTCCCAGGCGAAGCGGATCTTGGGGTCGGCGAAGGCGCGGTCCTGCATGGCCTTGGAGGCGCGCAGGGTGTCGCGGCGGTGGACGACGGTGACGGTTTTGGCGAAGCGGGAGAGGAAGGTGGCTTCTTCCATGGCGGTGTCGCCGCCGCCGACGACGGCGATGTCCTGGTCGCGGAAGAAGAAGCCGTCGCAGGTGGCGCAGTAGGAGACGCCGCGTCCGGAGAGTTCGTCCTCCTGGGGGAGGCCGAGGCGGCGGTGCTGGGAGCCGGTGGCGATGATGACGGTGCGGGCGCGGTGGACGGTGCCGGCGGAGTCGGTGACGGTCTTGATGTCGGCCTTGAGGTCGACGGCGGTGACGTCGTCGGGGATGAGTTCGGCGCCGAAGCGTTCGGCCTGGCCGCGCATCTGGTCCATGAGTTCGGGGCCCATGATGCCGGTGGCGAAGCCGGGGAAGTTCTCGACCTCGGTGGTGTTCATCAGGGCGCCGCCGGCGGTGACCGAGCCTTCGAAGATCAGGGGCTTCAGGGACGCGCGCGCGGTGTAGAGGGCCGCGGTGTAACCGGCGGGCCCGGAGCCGATGATGATCACATTGCGAACGTCACTCACAGGTGTCTTCCTTCTGTTGGCCGACGGCTTCCGGTTCCGAGTGGGGGTCTCACCCCGCCCAACGGATACTACGGGCCGCACATTCCCGCCGGTTCTCACCGGGCGGGCGGGCCGGCTCCCGTGCCGGAGTCAGGAACGCTCGACGGTGCGGAAGGCCAACTGTCGGCCCTCCCCCTGGGGGGCCTGGGTGACACAGCTCGCATCGACCACATAGGCGTCGACACGGCTCTCGTCACCAGGGTGCGGAAGCACGACCAGGTAGGCCGCAGTGCCCTGGTAGCTGTCCTCACCCAGGGCGATCGGCTGCTCGGCCCGGCCCACAGCGCGCTCGACGCAGGGCGGGACGGCAGGGGCGGTCTCCGCGGTGAAGGGAAGGTTGGGGTCTCCCTGGGCGCTCGGTCCGTCGGGCGTCGCCGGGTCCTGGTCGGGACGCGGGGCCGGGGACGTGGTCGGCGCTGCGAGGAGGGCATGAACCTGGTCTTCCAACCGATCGTGTCCGGCCGCCTCCTCCTGGGGCTTCGCCACGCTCGGTGGGTCGTTCGTGCTGTCACTCGTGAGGGCCCCGGACGCGAGCACCCCACCGAGGGCCGCGACAGCCAGGGCACCGGCCGCGCTGAGCAGTGCCGTGCGGCGGCGGGCCCAGGGGCGACGCCGTGGCCGGGGGCGGCCGGGCCCGGTCGCAGCTGCCGAGGTGCTGGAAGGGCGTCGTGTTTCACGTGAAACATGAGCCCTGGGATCTGTGGAGGGCCCCGGGAGACGCGTGGTGGGCCGGGCCGACTGCGCAGCCTCGGCGGCCAGGGCGGCCTCGATCCGGCCGACGACGTCCTCCGGCATCGGCTCCGCGGCGTTCAGCTCACGGAGATCTCCCTGGAGCGCGGCCAGGGTGTCGCGGACCTCGGCGCAGCGTCGGCACCGCTGGACGTGGTCCCGCACCCGAGCGGAGTGCTCGGGGGCCAGCAGGCCCTCGGCCAGGTCAGCGATGTCCTCGACCTCGGGATGGTCGTTCCGGTCGGGTGTCGCGAAAGACGCGGTCATGCTGCTCCACCTCCGCCCTTCACGGCTCCACTTCCTCTGACCCCTTGTGGCGGTGGGACGGATGCCCCGCCCGTCCGGTTCCGTCCTGGTGCCGAGGCGGTGCCGCCGTCCGGTGGGCCGCCGTCCGGCCGCAGGTGCCCGACGAGGGGGAGGAGTCGGGCCCGGCCACGGGCGCAGCGACTCTTGACGGTACCGACGGCCACATCGAGGATCTGGGCCGCCTCCGCGACGGGATACCCCTGCATGTCCACGAGCACCAGAGCGGCCCGCTGATCGGCCGGGAGCCGGCTCAGCGCGGCGATGAGCTGGCGGTGCACGTCCGAGCGCTCCGCAGGCGCCTCGGCGGACTCCTCCGGCTCCATCAACCGGTCCAGACGCTCGGTGTCGTCGGTCAGGGAGGTCCGCCGCGAAGCGGCCTTCCGCGCACGGTCGAGGCAGGCGTTGACGGTGATGCGATGCAGCCAGGTCGTCACTGCGGAGCGGCCACGGAAGGTCTCGGCCCGGCGGTACGCCGACACCAGGGCGTCCTGAACGGCGTCGGCCGCCTCCTCGCGGTCCCCGAGTGTGCGCAGCGCCACGGCCCACAGCCGGTCGCGGTGGCGGCGTACGAGCTCGCCGAAGGCCTCCGGGTCGCCGGCCACGTGGCGGGCCAGCAGCTCGTGGTCGTCGAGCGGCTCGGGGGCGTCACCGCGCCGGGTGCGCCCCATGGCGTTCTCGCCCACCGCAGGGCCCTCCCTCAGCCTGGGTACGGATCCGGATCAGCTCCGTATGCCGATCTCCGTGATCCGGCCACGGTATTCGCCGTCCTCGGTGAGCGGTAGCTCCGTGAGCCAGACCAGCACGTACCGCGTCTTGATCGGCTTCTTCGCCTCCAGGGCGACCTCGGACCCACGGCCGCTGCTGACCATGCTGAAATCGTGCAGCGAGTCCGGCTCACCGCTCGATGAGGATGGTGCGGCGAGGAAGTCGACGGCCGTCTCTCCCCGGAACCGGACGTCGAGTGTGTTCACCTGCTGCACGGAGCCGAGGTCCAGGATGAGCCCCACTCCCGGCTTGAGGTTCCCGAACTGCGCGCTGGCGTAGTACAGGGTCTGCCAGTAGCTGCCCTCGTCGCCGTCGAAGGCCAGGGCCGCGTCCTTGGCGCTCTCACGGCCCACGCCGCCGGGATCGAGGATGCGGGCCGACTCGATGCTGACCGGCTCCCCGGTCTCCGGCTTCTCGGCCGGGGAGTCCTTGCTCTGCTCCTCCGCGTCGTCCTCGTTCTGCTGCGTCGTGTCCGTTCCGCGGTCACCACGCAGCAACGTGTCGGCGACCTGCCAGCTGCCCAGGCTCAGGGCGGCGACCAGGAGCGCCGCAACCCCCCACTTGAGGGCCTTGCCGGTCCGGCCGCCGGGCAGCGCGGGCGGCGCGTCGGCGACCAGCCCGGGGCGGGCCCCGGGCCCGACGGGTCCGCGGTCCGCCGCCAGAACGCCCTGCTGGTAGGTGGTCCGCTCGTACGGTGCCGGATGCACGAAGTCCGGCTCCGGGGGACGGATGCGTGGCAGCTCGGCGACGGCCGCCACCAGCTCCGCGGGCGTCGTGCACGGCGGGTTCTCGCTGGAGGCCGTTGCCCCGTCGTTGACCAGAGCACGCATGGCCAGCTCCGACAGCCCTCGGTGAACGCCCGCGCGGACCTGGTCGGGAGGCATCAGGGTGCCGCCGGCAAGCTGGGTGGCGGCGCTCAGCCCGTAGGCGTCCTCCTCGTACGGCCAGAGCCGGGTGAGGGCGGCGTAGAGCAGCGCGCCGATGGCCTCCGTGTCGGAGCGCTGCGGGGTGTCCGAGGAGATGCCGCGCAGCGCCGCGTTCACCGCGAGGCCGCGGATGCGGTACTGGCCGGTCACGGTGCGCAGCACGGCGCCCGGGGTGAGCCGGAGGTGTGCGAGTCCCTCGCGGTGGGCCGCCGCCAAGGCCCCGGCGAGGTGCCGCACCAGCTCGTAGGCCTCGTGGGCGGGCAGCGGACCGGCGGCGAGAAGCGCCGTCAGTGGCGTCGCGTCCGGGAGCCACTCGTGGACGACGTAGACCAGCTCGCCATCCTCGACGGCATCCAGGACCTGGACGAAGCGGGGGTCGCCCAGGAGCGCGGCGGAGCGGGCGGCGGCCAGGACGGGACGGACGCGCCGGTGGTCGGCCGGTAGCACGTGGACGCCCACGGCTCGGCGCAGCTTCTCGTCCACGGCACGCCAGCTGCTGAAGCCGTCGAGCCGGGTGACGCACTCCTCCAGGCGGTAGCGCTTGGCGAGCTTGTGGCCGCTGTGCAGCTCGGGAGGTGGCGGGCTCGGCCGGGTGGCTCGGGCGGGCGCTGCGGGCGTCCGCCCAGGATCGTCCGAGGAGGCGGTGCCGTCGTCGGGGGAGGCCGAAGCAGGTGGCGAAGCGGCGTCCTCGCGGGGCGCCGTGTCCTCGGTGCTGTCGGCGGCAGCGGCGTCTGCCTCCCGGTCCTCGTGCTGGGGCGTGGCACCGTCGGCCGCGGTGTCCTCGGCGGTGTCGGTGCGTGGCGTCTTCTCGCCACCGCCCTGACCGCCCGAGTGCCCCACGTCGACGGCAGCTGTGCTCCGTTCCGCCACCGTCGCTCCTGCCTCCCCGTCCGTTCCGTCCCGTACCGGCCCGATGTGCCCGGTACATCGGGCGGGCCGGGACCGGCCACAGCCAATTGTGCCCGCCCTCCCCCGTGGCGCACGACACGGGAGGGCGGTTGGGGTGGTATCAGCGACCGAGTTTGGCGCGGACCATGCCGATCATCGCGGTCATTTCCTGGATCCGGAGTCGCTTCGCCATCAGGACGAAGAGCACCGCCATGACGAGCGATCCTGCGACGAGCGCGCTCAGCCCGCCCATGAAGCCGTCACCGAGCGTCCGCACGATGCCGTAGGCGGCCGCGCCACCCGCGAGGGTGCCCGGAACGCTGGCGAGCCCGAGCCGGGCGTAGGTGCGGGCGATGCGGGAGCCGTCGAGGTCGCCGTCGAGCTTGGCGCGCAGTCGGCGCCAGGCCACGGCGACGCCGATGACGTAGGCCAGGCCATAGGTGGCGGCCATGCCCGCGACCGCGTACCGGCCGGGCAGCAGCAGGTAGCAGAGACCGGCGCCCGCCGCGTTGCCGATCGCGACGATGACGGTGTTGTAGAAGGGCGTGCGCGTGTCCTCGTAGGCGTAGAACGCCCGCAACACGATGTACTGCACGGAGTAGGGAATGAGCCCGAGGCCGAACGCCATGAGGATCAGGCCCATCGACGTCGCCGGGTCGGAACCCACCGACGCGTAGAGCACGAGGCACATCGGCACGCCCAGGGCCAGGAACGCGAAGGCGATCGGCACGATGGCGACCGCCGAGGTGCGCAGGCCGTGCGAGAGGTCGTCACGGACGGCGTCCCGGTCCTCGTCATGGGCCGAGCGGGAGAGCCTGGGCAGCAGCGCGGCCATGACGGAGACGGTGATGATGGCCTGCGGCATCTGCCAGATGAGCAGGGCGTTCTGGTAGCCGAGGATGCCGGCGCCGTCGTTGCCTCCGGCCGCCGCCTCGGCCCCCGCCGCAGTGGCGAGCTGCGTGACGACCAGGAGGCCGGCCTGGTTGGCGAGCACGAAGAAGAACGTCCATTTGGCCAGCTTGGCGGCCTTGCCGAGACCCTGCCCCTTCCAGTCGAAGCGGGGCCGGAAGCGGAAGCCCGCGGCCCGGAGGTAGGGCAGCATCGCCAGGGCCTGGACCACCAACCCGAGCAGGGTCCCGACGCCGAGGAGCCGGATGCCCTCGGGCGGGATGCTCCCGACGCCGAGGCCTGAGCTCTCCGCGCTGCCGTAGACCCAGATGAACGAGCCGAACGTGAAGATGATGACGAGGTTGTTGAGGACCGGCGTCCACATCATGGCGCCGAACCGGCCGCGGGCGTTGAGGATCTGCCCCATGACGACGTGCACGCCCATGAAGAAGATCGTCGGTAGGCAGTAGCGTGCGAACGTCACGGCCACGTTGTTCGCGTCGGGGCGGTCCGCGATGGACACCGAGAGCATGCGTACCAGCAGCGGCGCGGCCAGGAAGGTGAGCAGCGTCAGACCGGCGAGGATCACCATCACGAGCGTGAGCAGCCGACTGGCGTACGCTTCCCCGCCGTCCTCGTCGTTCTTCATGGCCCGGACGAGCTGCGGCACGAAGACGGAGTTGAGGCCGCCGCCGATCGACAGCATGTAGACCATGGTGGGCAGCGTGTACGCGACCGTGTAGGCATCGCCGAGGAGAGCTGCGCCGAGGGCGGCGGTGATCACGAGCGTGCGGACGAAGCCGGTGATGCGGGACACGAGGGTGCCTGCGGCCATCACCGCGCTGGACTTCAGCAGTCCGCCGCCGCCGCGGCGGCCGCCGGGCTTGGCGGGAGCGGGCCGTGCCGCGTCACCGGTCGGGGCGTCCTGCGGGGGCGCCGTGGTCGCGGTGGGCGGGGCACCGGGAGCGGGCGGGGAAAGCGGAGCCTCGTGCTGCGGGACGGCGCCCGCCGGCGCCTGGTGGTGCGGTGCCCGTGGCGGCTCTCCGTACTCGCCGTACTGCGCGTACTCGGGGCTCTGCGCGTACCCGGGGTGCTGCGGTGCCCCCCCGCTCCCGTACGGCGCCTGGTGGGCGTACGGGGCGCCGGGCGGCTGCGGTCCGCGGTTCGAGGCCGGTTGCTGCCGGTCCTGGCCCTCGTACGGCACCCCGTACGGCGGCCCGGCCTGTGCGGAGGCAGGGGAGGAGCCGGGGTGGCCGTACGGGTGCTGCGGCGGCTGCTGCGGAATCTGCTGCTGATCCCGGAAGAGGTGCGCGAAGGCGTCCTCGGGCCGCTCGCGGGGGACGGCGCCGTGGCGGTCGTCATGGTCGGGCGCCCGGGTGATCAGCTCGTCCACACCGGTGTACTGGACGCGCGCCGCCTCGTCGGCGTAGGGCAGATGCCGGGAGGGCCCGTCGGGCTCGGGCGCGGGGGGTGTGGCCCACCGGCGGGGATCCGGTGCGTGGGGTGGAGCCTGCGGCGGCTGGTAGAGCGTCTCCGGCGCGGGGGGCGGGGGTGGCGGGGGGTGCTCGGCACGGTCGTACAGTGCCTCGTCCACCGGGTCCTGCGAGGCGAGGTCGCGGTTGCGGTAGGGGTCGGCGGCATAGGCGTCCTGCACGTACGCGTCGTGTCCCTCCTCGCCCGGTGCGGCCGGTCCCCGCTCACCGCCCTCGCGGTCGTACGGCACATTCACTGCGTACCCCACCTCATCAGTCGCGCCGGCGTTCGGCCCGGTACCTCGCTCAACGGTCCACTTTCTCACCTGGTCCGGGGGACTCCGTGCTTTCCGGCCCGGTGTCCTCGCTTCCGGTCGCCCCGGAGTCGTCCTCGGGGACGTCCTCGCCGGAGGAAAGCGGGGCGTCGGGGTCGGGTCGGGGGCCGCGTCGCTTGCGCTGCGTGTACATCCGCACGCCGGCGAGTACGACGAGCAGGACGCCGCCGGCGATGACGAGCAGCACGGTGGAGGTGATCTCCGTGACGTCGACCTGGAACGTCATCGGCTCGCCGTACGGCTTGTTGTCCTCGGTGTAGAGCTGGGCGGTCAGGAAGGTGCGGCCGTTCGCCTTGGCCGAGGTGTCGAAGGTGATCGACTGGCTGTGTCCGCCCTCGACGACGACGGACTTGACCTCGTCGTCGATCTCCAACCCGATCCGGCGCCCGGAGGTCAGCCGCAGCTCCAGGCCGTCGACCTCCTGCACCAGGTTGTTCTGCACCGTCACGGGGATGGTGGCGCTCCGGCCGGACAGCGTCATGGGCGACTTCGGGACGAGCTGGACCTGCTGGGTGAGGCTCATGAGGTAGTCGTGGACGGACTCCCGGTATGCCTGGGCCTCCTCGCCACGGCCGCGCCAGGCCGTGGACATCTCGCGCCGGACGGCACTGCCGAACGGCGTCACCACGCGGTCCTCCTGGCTGAGGATGACCGCGAAGTCCTTGAGGGTGGTCTGCGTCGCCCGCATGGACTCGAAGGCCTCGGTGGGCAGCTCCTGCTCCCGTAGCCGCTCGGGATAGGCCTTGGCCCCCGGCACCTTCCGGTTCGCCCGAGCGTCCGGCTCCGCCTTCGCCGTCTCGGCGAGGTCGATGAAGCGGGCCCAGCCGCCGTGCTCCGCCAGCGCCTCCACGGCCGTCGCCATGACCCCCGCCTGGCTCGCCGTGGGCATGCGCTCCGGCGCCACAAGGATGCTGCGGCGCTTCGTCGGGTTCTCCTCGGTGATGGACAGCGTGTGGGAGACGAACCGCTGGACCGCGTCCGTGGTGGTGTCCGCCCGGGTCATGTCGCTGCGGAACAGAGTGGACAGCGTGGCGTCCGCCGACACCGCGGTGATGCCCCCGCCGATCGGCCGCGCGGCGTTCGGCGTGTAGGGGAGGCTGCGGTCCTCCCGCAGGCTGTCGCTGCGCGTGATGACGTTCCGGGCCCCCGCCGAGGTGGCGACAGCGACGACGGAGCCGTCGACGGCGCCCTCCACCGGCCAGGCGAAGTCGGTCTCGGGAGTGGTGTTGAGGATCGTCTCGGTGGTGACCTCGGCCGCCGCGGTGGCCGTCTGCAGATGCCCCAGGGAGCCGGACACGTCGCGGCCGCGGTGGGCCAGGGAGGCCACGTCGGGATCACCGAAGGGAAGGGCGACGACCTCGCGGTCCTCGGTGGCGTCCTGGAGATCGTTGAGCCACCGGTTCGCGACGTCCTGGCCGCGTCCTGCGACCGGCCCGTCGGGCGTCTCGACCTGGTAGGCCTGTCGCATCGCGTCCACCGAGGCGAGGAGGTCGGGGTCGATGACCCACGTCACCGGGAGGTCGGCCCCCTGCCGTACGAGCTCGTAGAGGCGCCCGCCCGGGGAGATCTCGTCGAGAAGGTCCTCATCGCGGAAGACGGGCGTCTGCTGTTCGTCCGATGCGGTACGGGCGGTGAGGTGCGGGGTGGAGACCAGCGGCCACAGGAACGTGATGTCGGTACGGGTCGAGGCCGGCTCCGGCTGCCAGGGCAGGAAGGTCCGCTCGATACCGAGCACCTGCTCGTACCCCACGGAACGGGTGTGACCGGACAGGGCCACACCGAGCTGGTACGTCCCGCTCTCGTCGAACCCGAGGTCCTCTACCGGCACGTCGAGCGTGAAGGACCGCGTACTACCGGAGGGCAGGTCCTCCATCGGCAGCGCCGTGGCGTCGTCCGTGACCTCCCGGCCGTCCTGGTCGTAGGCGAAGCCCTCTCGGTCGGCGGCCCGCTCGATCGAGCTCCGCGTGGTGAGGACCGGGCCGGTGCGAAGGTTGACCTCAAGCTCGGTGAGAGCATCGCGTGACCGGTTGGTCACGCTTCCGCTGATGGTGAGCGTGTCCTCCCCGTCGGGGATCACGGGGCTCACCTTGGTGATCGACACCTCGGCCGCCTCGGCGCCCGCCTCCGCGTCGGTCAGTGTGGTGCTCCCGGTGCTGGTGCCGAGGGCGGGGGCGGCGGGAGCCGCTGAGGCCGGTGCCGCGTGCAGGGCGCTCGCGAGTAGCGGCGAGAGCATGACGGCCGTCGCCATGCGGTGCAGTCGACGTCTGGGCGCAGGGGCGGAATGCCTCCCCGGGGTCTTCGGCGCTTCGGCCACGCGATCGTCCGTCCCGTCTTCCGCTCTACCGCTGGTGGTCTGCCGCTCTCCCGATGCTAACGAGCCCTGCGGGCCGGGGGTGCCGCGGTGTACGTCACGCCCCCAGCCTCCCCGCGCGCACCGGGATAAGGGCCTACGGCGGCACCGGAGCGGAATGGGTGCGCGGCGGGCGGGAAGCGGCACGTACCCTGTGCTGTTGTGCCGAACGCCAAGACTGACAGCAACGTCCAGCAGCCGAACCAGGAGCTCAGCACCGCGCAGCGCCGTGCGGTGACGGAGCTGCTGAGGGTGTCCCCCGTGGCCGACGACCTGGCCCGGCGCTTCCAGGACGCCGGCTTCTCCCTCGCCCTGGTCGGCGGATCAGTACGGGACGCTCTGCTGGGGCGGCTCGGCAACGATCTGGACTTCACCACGGACGCGCGCCCGCAGGACGTCCTGAAGATCGTGCGGCCGTGGGCGGACGCGGTGTGGGAGGTCGGCATCGCCTTCGGCACGGTCGGCTGTATCAAGGCCGTCGAGGAGGACGAAGGCGCCCAGGAGTACCAGATCGAGGTCACGACCTACCGGTCCGAGATCTACGACCGTTCTTCCCGGAAGCCGGACGTGTCCTACGGCGACTCCATCGAGGAAGACCTCGTGCGTCGTGATTTCACGGTCAACGCGATGGCGGTGGCCCTGCCGGAGAAGGAGTTCATCGATCCGCACCGAGGTCTGGAGGATCTGGCGCGCAGGGTGCTGCGCACGCCGGGCACCCCGGAGGCGTCCTTCTCGGACGACCCGCTGCGGATGATGCGGGCCGCCCGGTTCGCGGCCCAGCTCGACTTCACCGTGGCCGGGCCCGTGCTGGCGGCCCTGCGCGACATGGCCGAGCGCATCGACATCGTCTCGGCGGAACGGGTCCGGGACGAGCTGAACAAGCTGGTCCTCTCCGACCATCCCCGGAAGGGGCTGGAGATCCTGGTGGACACCGGACTGGCCGAGCGCGTGGTGCCCGAGCTGCCCGCCCTGCGGCTGGAGCGGGACGAGCACCACCGGCACAAGGACGTCTACGAGCACTCGCTGACCGTGCTGGAGCAGGCGATGGATCTGGAGGACGGCGGACCGGACCTCACGCTCCGCCTGGCCGCCCTCCTGCACGACATCGGGAAGCCGAGGACGCGACGCTTCGAGAAGGACGGTCGGGTCTCGTTCCACCACCACGAGGTGGTGGGGGCGAAGATGACCCGGAAGCGGATGACGGCACTGAAGTACTCGGGTGAGCTCGTCAAGGACGTCTCCCGACTCGTCGAGCTACACCTGCGCTTTCACGGGTACGGCTCGGGCGAGTGGACGGATTCCGCAGTGCGGCGCTACGTACGCGACGCGGGCCCGCTCCTGGACCGGCTGCACAGGCTCACCCGCTCCGACTGCACCACCAGGAACAAGCGCAAGGCCGCCGCGCTCTCACGCGCCTATGACGGTCTGGAGGAGCGCATCGCCCAGCTGCAGGAGCAGGAGGAACTGGACGCGATCCGCCCGGACCTCAACGGCAACGAGATCATGGAGGCCCTGGACCTGAAGCCGGGCCCGGAGATCGGCGCGGCCTACCGGTTCCTGCTGGACCAGAGGCTGGAGCACGGTCCGATGAGTCGGGAGGCGGCGGTCTCCCTGCTCAAGAAGTGGTGGGCGGAGCAGCAGGGCTGATACGCGAGCGAGCGGGACGGTGGGCTGTGTTTCACGTGAAACACAGCCCACCGTCCACGAGCCGAGCCCATGGGTCCGCTGTCAGGGCTGCCTCGACTCGATCGTCCTGAGCCGGAAAACCCCGACGGCCGTCAGCCCGTACAGCACCGCGATGCCGACGACGAGAGCGGCCGACCGGCCATCGGGAGGCAGCACCAGCGCGGCCACCGCCGCCGCCCCGACGAACGCCACGTTGTACTGCATGTCGTACAGGGCGAACACCCGCCCGCGGAAGCCGTCGTCCACGGCAGACTGCACGACGGTGTCAGTGATGATCTTCGCTCCCTGGGATGCCGCGCCCAGGAGGAAGGCGGCGGCCAGCATGGGGACGGGCTGGAACGGAAGACCCAACACAGGCAGGAGGGCGGCTGCGCCCGTCGCGCACCAAGCCATCCAGCCGAGCCGGCCGAGCCGTCGGGCGCCCCAGGGGGTGACGACGGCCGCGACGAAGAAACCGAGGCCGGACACGGCGAGCGCGACACCGAGGAGCGCCATCCCCTCCGAGACGCTGTCACTCCATGCGTAGCGGCACAGCATCAGCACCATGACGGTCAGTCCGCCGTAGCAGAAGCGCATGACGCCCACGGCGAGCAGCGTGTGAGCGGCGATGCGCCGGTGGACCAGGTGACGGACCCCGTCCACGAGCCCCCGAGCCGTGCCGACGACTGCCGCAAGGACACGGGGCTGCGCCTGTGCGGGATCGGGGCCCAGGAGATCGGGCCCCATCCGCAGCGCCGAGAGTCCGGCGAGTGCGTAGATCGCGGCTGCGCTCAGTACCACCCAGGCGTCCGCGGTGGCGCCCTCGCTGAGGAGGGCCCGCAGACCGAGGGCCAGCCCGGCGCCCAGGGTCGCTGCGAGGGTCCCCGCCGTGGGCGAGACCGAGTTGGCCATCACCAGGCGGTCGCCGTCCACCACGCGTGGCAGTGCTGCGGAGAGCCCGGCCAGGATGAACCGGTTGACGGCGGTGACCGAGAGGGCGGAGAGGTAGAACAACCACGTCGGGACGGAGGCCAGCACCAGGGCGCAGGTGCCGAGAGCCAGGACGGAACGCAGCAGGTTGCCGAAGAGCAGCACCTGACGACGGCGCCAGCGGTCCAGCAGCACGCCGACGAACGGGCCGAGGAGGGAGTAGGGGAGCAGCAGCACGGCGAGAGCTCCCGCGATGGCTCCCGCCGAGGCTTCCCGCTCGGGGGAGAAGACCACGTATGCCGCCAGAGCCACCTGGTAGACACCGTCAGCCAGTTGGGACAGGAGGCGGACCGTGAGGAGCCGGCGGAAGTTCCGGAACCGCGCGAGGGTCCGTGCGTCGTGGATCAGGTTCCCCCGTACGGCGGGCATACGTCGCCTCGGCTTCCGGTCGTTCTCATGTTTCACGTGAAACAGCGCCTGAGGACTCCGTTCAGCCGCTCGGGTTCCCCCAGCGTACGGTGCGGCCCTCCGCGTCGAACGACGGCTCGGAGTCACCTGAGAGAGTCCCGTTCGCCGTAAAGGCATCGGGGGCACCGTCGAGCACTCCGCCGGCGGGATCGTCCGAACCGTCCCGGCGGACCGGGTCGTTCTCGGGCAGCATCACGTCTCGGACGACCATGCCGCACAGGTAGAGCACGCCGATGAGGTGCACGGCGATCGCGACGTGGTACCCGTCCTGCGGCAGACCCTGCTCGTTCCCGCCCGTCGTGTAGGCCAGGTACATCCAGATGCCGAGGAAGTAGAGGACTTCGCAGGCCTGCCAGATCAGGAAGTCGCGCCAGCGAGGGCGCGCGAGGGCGGCGAGGGGGATCAGCCACAGCACGTACTGCGGCGAGTAGACCTTGTTGGTGAGGATGAAGAGGGCCACCACCAGGAAGGCCAACTGCGCGAAGCGCGGCCGACGGGGTGCGTAGAGGGCCAGCAAGGCGATGGCCGCGCAGCCCAGCAGCATCAGGAGGATGCCGTAGGCGTTGGCCTTCTCCAACGGCTGACCGGTCTGCTGGGAGATGATCAGCCAGACCGAGCCGTAGTCCACGGGCCGTTCCTGGGAGAAGGTGTAGAACGTCGCCCAGCCCTCCGCCGCGAACAGCATCACCGGCAGGTTGACCCCCAGCCACGACACCGCTGTGCCCACCAGTGCCGCACCGAACGCCCGCCAGCGGGCCGCACGCCAGCACAACACGAGCAGGGGACCCAGCAGGAGCACGGGATAGAGCTTGGCGGCCGTGGCGAGGCCGAGCAGCAGGCCGAAGGCCAGCGGACGACTCCGGGACCACATCAGCATCGCGGCCGCCGTCAGGGCGACGGCCAGCAGGTCCCAGTTGATCGTGGCGGTCAGCGCGAGGGCCGGGGCCAGCGCCACCAGGAGCCCGTCCCAGGGGCGCCTGCGGTGGGTGCGGGCCACGCACACCGCGAGCACCGCGGTGCAGGCCATCAGCATCCCGGCGTTGACCAGCCAGTAGGCCTGCTGCTCCTGCATCGTTTGGGCGAAGTCGGGCGTCAACCAGGCGGCGACCTGCATGAAGAGCCCGGTCAGCACGGGGTACTCCAGGAACTCCATGCCCCCGGAGTACTGCGTGATGCGGTCGAAGTACGGGGTCATGCCCGCTTCGAAACCCCGGCCCGTATAGAGGTGCGGAATGTCGGAGTAGCAGGCGTGCACGTACTGGGCACCCTGGCCGAAGAACCAACCGCCCTCGTAGCAGGGCAGCTTCTGCACCATTCCCAGGGCGAAAAGGCCCAACGCACACAGCGCCACGACCCGCACGGGTGTCCACCAGTGCGCACCGAGCAGCGCGCGCCGCCCCACGGGGCCGCCGATCAGCTCACTCCCGGCGGCAGCGACCTCGTCCTCGACCGTGGGCCGCACGACCCCCTCGTCACGCACGCTCGTCATGCCCCACATCCTGCCTCACACCGCCTCGACCCAGCCCCGAGGCACCGACCCGCACCGACGCCGTTCGCCCCCCCCACGGCAGCGGGTCAGGTCTGGGCCATGTCCACGAAGCGGGAGTAGTGGCCCTGGAACGCCACCGTGATGGTGGCGGTGGGGCCGTTGCGGTGCTTGGCCACGATCAGGTCGGCCTCGCCGGCCCTGGGGGACTCCTTCTCGTAGGCGTCCTCACGGTGGAGGAGGATCACCATGTCGGCGTCCTGCTCGATGGAGCCGGACTCACGCAGGTCCGAGACCATCGGCTTCTTGTCGGTGCGCTGTTCCGGTCCACGGTTGAGCTGGGACAGCGCGATGACGGGGACTTCGAGTTCCTTGGCGAGCAGCTTCAGGTTCCGCGACATCTCGGAGACTTCCTGCTGGCGGGACTCGGGACGCCGGGAGCCGCCGGACTGCATGAGCTGGAGGTAGTCGATGACGATCAGTTGGAGGTCGTTGCGCTGCTTGAGGCGCCGGCACTTGGCGCGGATCTCCATCATCGTCAGGTTCGGTGAGTCGTCGATGTAGAGGGGGGCGTCGGTGACCTGCGGCATCTGCCGGGCGATCTTGTTCCAGTCGTCGTCCGTCATGCTGCCGGACCGCATGTGGTGCAGGGCGACGCGGGCCTCGGCGGACAGCAGACGCATCGCGATCTCGTTGCGTCCCATCTCGAGCGAGAAGATGACGCTGGGCAGGTTGTTGCGGATGGAACACGCTCGGGCGAAGTCGAGGGCGAGCGTGGACTTGCCCATGGCGGGGCGGGCGGCGATGACGACCATCTGTCCCGGGTGGAGGCCGTTCGTCAGCGAGTCGAGGTCGGTGAAGCCGGTGGGCACGCCGGTCATCTGGCCGCTGCGGGAGCCGATGGCCTCGATCTCGTCGAGGGCGCCCTCCATGATCTCGTTGAGCGGCAGATAGTCCTCGGACGTGCGCTGCTCGGTGACGGCGTAGATCTCGGCCTGCGCGGAGTTCACGATCTCGTCGACGTCGCCGTCGGCCGCGTATCCCATCTGGGTGATGCGGGTGCCGGCCTCGACGAGGCGCCGCAGGACGGCCCGTTCGTGGACGATCTCCGCGTAGTACTCGGCGTTGGCGGCCGTGGGAACCGTCTGGACCAGCGAGTGCAGGTAGCCGTTGCCGCCGACCTTCGTGAGCTCGCCGCGCCGGGTGAGCTCGGCCGCGACCGTGATCGGGTCGGCCGGCTCTCCCTTGGCGTAGAGGTCGAGGACGGCCTGGTAGATCGTCTCGTGCGCCGGGCGGTAGAAGTCCTGCCCCTGCAGGACCTCCACGACGTCCGCGATCGCCTCCTTCGACAGGAGCATGCCGCCCAGGACCGACTGTTCGGCGGCGAGGTCCTGCGGCGGGACGCGTTCGAAGGTACTTCCGGAGAAGCCGTCGTGACTGCGGTCGTGCTGTTCGCCCTCGGGCTCGCCCCCGCGCCGGGGGCGGGAGACGGGAAGGCGGTCACCGGGCCGCTCGGCGGTGGGCGTCGCCGCCCAGGGGTCCTCCAGATGCTCGGGCTGAGTCACCCTGCCCACCTCCTCCCGTGCGAGCCGCAGCGCGCAGTTCCTCTGGCTTTCTACGGCACAGCTCTGACAACTGAGGCGCCGCACTCCGGTTACGTCATGTGGGTCGTGCGGCGAAGACGAGGGGAACGCGGGGCGGGCGCCGGACAACGGTACGGCCGCACGGGAGCTGGGCCAATTCGGTTATCCACAGGGCCCTGTGGGTGACGTGCCCCATCCTGTGGAGAACTGCCGTGAACCTGTGCACGGGGCGGGGGACAGGCCTGTGGAGAAGCTCACCCGGGACCCGCAGCACCCCGCTTGACCTGCATGTTCTCCGTCCACCGGCTGTGCAGGGGAAAAAGTCGACGTCGAGCTGCGCGAACAGGGGCGGAGAGCGGTCGAGGCCGCCCGGACGTTGACCTTTGTAAGGGTCATCGATGCATTGTGCTTATTACCTGTGGATGTTTGAATCTCCTCATGCCCCCGCTCCGCCCCACGTCCGGCTCCCGGCAGGAGTCGGACGTCGCCCACGCCGGCCGACGCTCCACCCGGCGCCGCCACGACCGCGAGATCCTCGCCCTCGCCCTGCCGGCCTTCGGCGCCCTGGTGGCCGAACCGCTCTTCCTCATGGCCGACAGCGCCATCGTCGGCCACCTGGGCACGCCGCAGCTGGCCGGTCTCGGGATCGCGGCGGCGCTGCTCACCACCGGCGTCAACGTCTTCGTCTTCCTCGCCTACGCCACCACGGCCGCCGTGGCGCGCCGCGTCGGCGCGCAGGACCTGCCCGCCGCGATCCGGCAGGGCATGGACGGCATCTGGCTCGCCCTCGTCCTCGGCCTGGCGGTCCTCGCCGTCGTGTACCCGCTGGCCCCGGCCCTCGTCGACGCCTTCGGCGCCTCGGCCACCGCGGCCCCGCACGCGGTGACGTACCTGCGGATCAGCCTCTTCGGCATCCCCGCCATGCTCGTCGTCCTGGCGGCCACGGGAGTGCTGCGCGGCCTGCAGGACACCCGGACGCCGCTGTACGTCGCGATCGCGGGCTTCACGGCCAACGCCGTGCTTAACGTCGTCCTCGTCTACGGCGTGGGCCTCGGCATCGCGGGCTCCGCCTGGGGGACCGTGCTGGCCCAGTGCGGCATGGCCGCCGTCTACCTCGGGGTCGTCGTGCGCGGAGCGCGTCGACACGGCGCATCCCTCCGTCCCGACGCGGCGGGCATCCTGGCCTGCGCCCAGGCCGGCGCACCCCTGCTCGTGCGCACCCTGTCGCTCCGCGCGGTGCTGCTCATCGCGACGGCCGTCGCGGCGCGGCTGGGAGACGCCTCGGTCGCGGCGCACCAGATCACCCTCACCCTGTGGTCGCTGCTCGCCTTCGCACTCGACGCCATCGCCATCGCGGGCCAGGCCATCATCGGCCGGTACCTGGGTGCCGACGACGCCGCCGGGGCCCGGGCGGCCTGCCGTCGCATGGTGCAGTGGGGCATCGCCTCCGGGGTCGTGCTGGGCCTGCTGGTCCTGCTGGCCCGGCCGCTCATCCTGCCCCTGTTCACCAGCGATCCGGGCGTGCACGAGGTGCTGATGCCGGCGCTGCTGGTCGTGGCCCTCACCCAGCCCGTGGCGGGTGTGGTGTTCGTCCTGGACGGGGTTCTGATGGGCGCGGGCGACGGACCGTACCTGGCCTGGGCCATGCTGGCCGTGCTGGTGGTGTTCGCCCCGGTGGCCCTCGCCGTACCGGCCCTCGGGGGCGGCCTCACCGCCCTGTGGTGGACGATCGCCGGGCTCATGATGACGACGCGTCTGGTGACGCTCTGGGCGCGGGCCCGCTCCGGCCGGTGGATGGTCACCGGGGCCGTCCGCGTCTGAGAGGGTGCGCCCGGGCGGGCGGCCCCCGCACGGCGAAGCGGGCCGCACCCCGGCAGGGTGCGGCCCGCTTCCGTGAGCCGGTCGGCAGCGCAGTGGTTACGCGGCCTGGACCTCGACGCCGACCTTGGCGACGACGTCGGTGTGCAGCCGGACCGAGACCTCGTGCGCGCCGAGGGTCTTGATCGGGGAGCCCAGCTCGATGCGGCGCTTGTCCACGTCCGGACCGCCGGCCGACTTCACCGCGGTGGCGATGTCGGAGGGGGTGACGGAGCCGAAGAGCCGGCCGCCGTCGCCGGCGCGGACCTTGAGGCGCACGCGGGTGCCCTCGAGCTGCGCCTTGACGTCGTTGGCCTGCTCGATCGTGGCGATCTCGCGGATCTTGCGGGCTCGACGGATCTGCTCGACGTCCTTCTCGCCACCGCGGGTCCAGCGAATCGCGAAACCACGGGGGAGCAGGTAGTTGCGGGCGTACCCGTCACGGACGTCGACGACGTCCCCGGCGATGCCGAGGCCGGACACCTCGTTGGTAAGGATGATCTTCATGATGCGGTCACCCTTCCTTATCGAGCGGTCGACGTGTAGGGCAGCAGCGCCATCTCACGGCTGTTCTTCACGGCCGTGGCGACGTCGCGCTGGTGCTGGGTGCAGTTGCCGGTGACCCGGCGGGCACGGATCTTGCCGCGGTCGGAAATGAACTTCCGCAGCAGGTTCGTGTCCTTGTAGTCGACGTAGGAGATCTTCTCCTTGCAGAAAACGCAAACCTTCTTCTTCGGCTTGCGAGCAGGCGGCTTCGCCATGGTCTCTCTCCAGTGAGTTCAAGAAGTTGCGGGTGAGCCCGCTTCCGGCCGGTCGGAACCGGTCAGAACGGGGGCTCGTCCGAGTAGCCGCCGCCGGAGCCGCCGCCCCAGCCGCTGTTGCCACCGCCGCCCTGCTGGCCGCCGGCCGGAGCACCGGTCGCCCACGGGTCGCCGGCGGGGGCACCGCCCCCGCCCTGCTGGCCGCCGGGACCGCTGTTCCAGCCGCCGCCGCCCTGCTGACCGCCGCCGCGCCCGCTGGTCTTGGTGACCTTCGCGGTCGCGTTGCGCAGGCTGGCGCCGACCTCGTCGACGTCCAGCTCGTAGACCGTGCGCTTGATCCCTTCACGGTCCTCGTACGACCGCTGCTTGAGGCGGCCCTGCACGATGACCCGGGTACCCCGGGTCAGGGACTCGGCGACGTTCTCCGCCGCCTGCCGCCAGACCGAGCAGGTCAGGAACAGGCTGTCGCCGTCCTTCCACTCGTTCGTCTGCCGGTCGAAGGTGCGGGGCGTGGACGCGACGCGGAACTTCGCGACCGCCGCACCGGAAGGGGTGAAGCGCAGCTCGGGGTCGTCGACAAGATTGCCGACGACCGTGATGACGGTCTCGCCTGCCATGGGGGTACCTCTCGGCGTGCTGCTGGCTGCTGGGGCTGCGTGGCGCTGCTACTCGGGGCCTTCGTCCGTGAGCCGGGGCTCAGCGAACGGAGGGACGGAGCACCTTGGTCCGGAGGACCGACTCGTTCAGGTTCATCTGGCGGTCGAGCTCCTTGACGACCGCAGGCTCGGCCTGCAGGTCGATGACCGAGTAGATGCCCTCGGGCTTCTTGTTGATCTCGTAGGAGAGACGACGACGGCCCCAGGTGTCGACCTTCTCGACCTTCCCCTTGCCCTCACGGACAACGGAAAGGAAGTTCTCGATCAGGGGGGCGACAGAGCGCTCCTCGAGATCGGGGTCGAGGATCACCATCACCTCGTAGTGACGCATGTGGAACCCACCTCCTCTGGACTCGGCGGCCACGGTCGTTCCGTGGCAGGAGGGTTGTGTATGCGTGTAGCCACGGTCCCTGCCGTTATATCCGCCGCCACTGACAGTCCCCGGATTCGGCCGGAGCAGCGTGGGCGGACGGGACAGACACCGGTGCAGACGGCACAGCCTACCCGCGATGGGCCTTCCGGTTGAAATCCGGCCCGAGCACCCCGCAATCTGGACACAACGGGTGTGAGCGGCGCCACAGCGCGCCGCCTTCCGCTGGGAGGTGCCCCATGGCACAGGCAACACGGCAGCACGACCACCGGCACGGCCTTCTGTCCGTGCTCAACACCGACGGCCGGGCGCATCCGGTGGAGAACGCCTTCGCCGCGGCGACGATCGTGCTGGGGCTCGTCGCCTTCGTCACGTCCTTCTTCGCCGGGCTGCACATCCTGGCGTCCTGGGTGGGCCTCGTGGGGGTCCTGACCGGCTTGCGCGGCCAGATGATCTCCGCGACGACCGCCGAGCGCTTCCTGCTGATCATCGGACTCGGCATGGCCGCCTTCGGCCTGTACCTCGGCATGGCGAACGGCGGCTTCTTCGACGGCTTCTTCGGCGACCGCCACGGCGGCTTCAGCGCGCTCTGATCGTCGCTGCGGCACGGGACCGGTGTGGTGACGTCCGCTCCGGCCGTGCCGCGCCCCGTACGGGGCGTTCCCCGGACCAGTAGGCTTCGCGCCAGACCCTGCGAAGTACGCCGGAGGAGCGCCCCCGAATGAGCCTGACCCTGAGGACCATCAGCCGCGAAGAGCATCTGGCGTACATCCGGAGCCTGCCGTCGGCCAGCCACTGTCAGGTCCCGGCGTGGGCGGACGTGAAGACCGAGTGGCGCGCGGAGAACCTGGGCTGGTTCGACGAGCGCACGGGCGCGCAGGTCGGTGCCGGGCTGGTGCTCTACCGGCAGTTGCCGAAGGTCAAGCGCTATCTCGCGTACCTGCCGGAAGGGCCGGTGATCAACTGGTACTCGCCCCATCTGGAGGACTGGCTCAAGCCCATGCTGGCGCACCTCAAGAGCCAGGGCGCGTTCTCGGTGAAGATGGGCCCGCCGGTGGTGATCCGCCGTTGGGACGCGGTCGCGATCAAGAAGGGCATCCAGGATCCCGACGTGAAGCGCCTGCGCGACGTCGAGGCGACCTTCATCGAGCCGCGCGCCTTCGAGGTGGCCGACAAACTGCGCCGGATGGGCTGGCAGCAGGGTGAGGACGGTGGCGCCGGCTTCGGCGACGTCCAGCCGCGCTACGTCTTCCAGGTCCCGCTGGAACAGCGCAGCCTGGAGGACGTTCACAAGGGCTTCAACCAGCTGTGGCGGCGGAACATCAAGAAGGCCGAGAAGGCCGGCGTGGAGGTCGTCCAGGGCGGCTTCGACGACCTTCCGCAGTGGCAGAGGCTCTACGAGGTGACGGCCGAGCGCGACCGCTTCCGGCCCCGCCCGCTGAGCTACTTCCAGCAGATGTGGAAGGCGCTCAACAACGAGGACCCCAACCGGATGCGGCTGTACTTCGCCGTGCACGAGGGCGAGCCGGTCGCGGCCGCGACGATGCTCGTCGTCGGTGGGCACGTCTGGTACTCCTACGGCGCCTCCGCCAACCACAAGCGTGAGGTGCGCCCGTCCAACGCCATGCAGTGGCGCATGTTGCAGGACGCCTACGCGCTCGGCGCGAGTGTCTACGACCTGCGGGGCATCTCGGACTCGCTCGATGACAGCGACCACCTCTTCGGGCTGATCCAGTTCAAGGTCGGTACCGGCGGGGAGGCCGCGGAGTACCTCGGCGAATGGGACTTCCCGCTCAACAAGCTGTTGCACAAGGCGCTCGACATCTACATGTCGCGTCGCTGACCCCCTCTCGCCCGCGCCGGTCGACCGAACACCGGCCGGGCCGCTCTCCGTCCACCAGGCCCGCGTACACGAGAAAGGTCCCCCACCGGCATGGCGCTCTCCCTTTACGTCAACACGTCCAGCTGGCGAGCGCACCAGCAGACGGTGCTGGAGCAGTTCCCCGGCATCGTCCCCGTCTGCAAGGGCAACGGCTACGGCTTCGGTCACCAGCGGCTCGCCGAGGAGGTCACGCGCTTCGGCTCGGACATCCTGGCCGTGGGCACGACCTACGAGGCGGCCCGCATGAAGGACTGGTTCAGCGGGGACCTGCTGGTGCTGACCCCGTTCCGCCGCAGCGAGGAGCCGGTGCCGCTGCCCGACCGGGTCATCCGGTCCGTCTCCTCGGTGGACGGTGTCGGTGCGCTCGTCGGTGCGCGGGTCGTCATCGAGGTGATGAGCTCGATGAAGCGGCACGGCGTCCAGGAGGAGGACCTCGGCAAGCTCCGGGCCTCGATCGAGGACGTGCGGCTGGAGGGCTTCGCGATCCATCTGCCCCTGGACCGCGCCGACGGTTCGGACGCCGTGGAGGAGGTCATCGGCTGGATGGACCGGCTGCGGGCCGCGCGGCTTCCGCTGGACACGATGTTCGTCAGCCATCTGCGGGCCGACGAGTTCCAGCGGCTCCAGCAGCAGTTCCCCCAGACCCGCTTCCGCGCGCGCATCGGTACGCGGCTGTGGCTGGGGGACCACGCGACCACGCAGTACAAGGGCGCCGTCCTGGACGTCACACAGGTCGCGCGCGGCGACCGGTTCGGCTACCGGCAGCAGAGGGCCCCGGGGGACGGCTGGCTGGTCGTCGTCGCGGGTGGTACCTCCCACGGGGTGGGCCTGGAAGCGCCGAAGGCGTTGCAGGGCATGACCTCACGGGCCAAGGGCGTCGCGCGGGCGGGGCTGGCGACGGTGAACCGCAACCTGTCGCCCTTCGTCTGGGACGGCAAGCAGCGGTGGTTCGCCGAGCCGCCGCACATGCAGGTCTCGATCCTGTTCGTGCCGGCGGAGGCGCGCGAACCGCACGTGGGCGACGAGCTGGAGGCCCACCTGCGGCACACGACGACGACGTTCGACCGGCTCGTGGAGCGCTGAGCGCCGACCCCTGCAGCACATGTGAAGGGGGTCGTGTTTCACGTGAAACACGACCCCCTTCACGGCGACCGGCCGACTCGCGCCGGATCAGTGCGACGGTCCGGCGCTCAGCGCTCGTCCTCGCCCCTGATGAACTTCTCGACGTTCTCCCGGGCCACGTCGTCGAAGTACTGCACCGGCGGGGACTTCATGAAGTAGGAGGAGGCCGACAGGATCGGGCCGCCGATGCCCCGGTCCTTGGCGATCTTCGCGGCGCGCAGCGCGTCGATGATGACTCCCGCGGAGTTCGGGGAGTCCCAGACCTCCAGCTTGTACTCCAGGTTCAGCGGCACGTCGCCGAAGGCACGGCCTTCGAGTCGGACGTAGGCCCACTTGCGGTCGTCGAGCCACGCCACGTAGTCCGAGGGACCGATGTGGACGTTGTGCTCACCGAGGTCGCGGTCGGGGATCTGCGACGTCACGGCCTGCGTCTTGGAGATCTTCTTGGACTCCAGGCGCTCGCGCTCGAGCATGTTCTTGAAGTCCATGTTTCCGCCGACGTTGAGCTGCATCGTGCGGTCCAGGATGACGCCGCGGTCCTCGAAGAGCTTCGCCATCACGCGGTGCGTGATCGTCGCGCCCACCTGGGACTTGATGT
This sequence comes from Streptomyces sp. GSL17-111, assembly GCF_037911585.1. Lineage (NCBI taxonomy): Bacteria > Bacillati > Actinomycetota > Actinomycetes > Kitasatosporales > Streptomycetaceae > Streptomyces > Streptomyces sp. GSL17-111. Next base: position 2,854,734 of record NZ_JBAJNS010000001.1, on the reverse strand, counting down.
CGTCGCCGACGATCGGCACACCGGCCGCGGTGAACTTGTCGGCCCACTCCTTGGTGCCCGCGATGAACACCGGGAGGGCGTTGACGAAGGCGACCTTGGCGTCGATGGCCACCTGCGCGTAGAACTCGACGGCCGTCTGGGAGCCCACGGGCAGGTAGCAGACGAGGACGTCGACCTCGGCGTCCTTGAGCGCCTTCACCATGTCGACCGGCTCGTCGGCCGACTCCTCGATGGTCTCCCGGTAGTACTTGCCGAGACCGTCGTAGGTGTGACCGCGCTGGACCGTCACGCCGGTGCTGGGCACGTCACAGATCTTGATGGTGTTGTTCTCGCTGGCGCCGATGGCGTCGGCCAGGTCGAGGCCGACCTTCTTGGCGTCGACGTCGAAGGCGGCCACGAACTCCACGTCCCGGACGTGGTAGTCGCCGAACTGGACGTGCATCAGACCCGGGACGCGGCTGTCCGGGTCGGCGTCCTTGTAGTACTCGACGCCCTGGACCAGCGAGGCGGCGCAGTTGCCCACGCCGACGATGGCTACGCGAACCGAACCCATTCCGGTTGCTCCCCTTTGTACTCGAATGAATCCCGCACCATGCGGGACTCAGGTGGTGTCATCGGACGAATCCGGTCGGGTACCGCCCCGATGCCGGGGCAGATCGCCCGTGTCTCCTGACTGGCGGTGCTCGCGCTGATCGCGCCCCGCACGTTCGCTCTCGATCAGCTCGTTGAGCCAGCGGACTTCGCGCTCCACGGACTCCATGCCGTGGCGTTGCAGCTCGAGGGTGTAGTCGTCCAGCCGCTCGCGGGTGCGCGCCAGTGAGGCGCGCATCTTGTCGAGGCGCTCCTCCAGGCGGCTGCGGCGGCCCTCCAGGACCCGCATGCGCACGTCCCGCGAGGTCTGCCCGAAGAAGGCGAAGCGCACTCCGAAGTGCTCGTCCTCCCAGGCGTCCGGACCGGTCTGGGCGAGCAGCTCCTCGAAGTGCTCCTTGCCCTCGGCGGTGAGCCGGTAGACGATCTTCGCCCGCCTACCGGTCAGCGCCGCGGCCCGCGGGTCCTCCGTGAGGCCGCCTTCCTCCTCGGTGATCCATCCCTGCTGGACGAGTGTCTTGAGGCAGGGATAGAGCGTGCCGTAGCTGAAGGCGCGGAAGACGCCCAGCGAGGTGTTGAGCCGCTTGCGCAGCTCGTACCCGTGCATGGGGGCCTCCCGCAGCAGGCCCAGAACGGCGAACTCGAGGATGCCGGAACGCCTGCTCATAGGCGCCGTGCCTCCTTCCCGCCTCGCGGCCCGTTCGCCGATGTCCACACTGACCGTTGTCGTGCACCGCAGCGACGCGTCCCAGCTCCGCGGCGGACCGATGAAGGCCCGTCGACGGGCGCCCACCGATGTGTCTCACCGATGTACTGGGACGATGTATCGCTTCGATACATCCTGACGATAGAACGCTCCGAGGTATGCGGCAAGGCCGGAGTGGGCGTGTTCGGTCTCACATCTGTGAATCCCCAGATGTGATCTGCCTGCTTTCGGATGAATGTCAGGCAAGAAGTGTTTTGATGATGCGTACGCTGACGCTGTGCAGAAGACCACCAGGAACCAGGGGCCGCCGGACGGCGTCCTCATCCTGGACGCAGTGCGCCCAATGAGGCTGACGGGACGCACGTGGGGGGTCCGGAAGTACACTGCCGCCTTCAGGCGCGGGTGCCTGACCGAGGAGTAGCTGTTCCCATGAGCGAGCACCGCCGCAAGCCGCCGCAGTCGCGCGGCCGCCGCGCAGCGCAGCCGTCGTCATCCGGGCGTCGTGCTGCGGCTGCCCCCAGCGGTCCCACCACGAGCACACACGGCGTGCCCGAGCAGCGGCCGCACGGCAGCCGCGCCGAAGCGCGCCGCGCCGCGCAGCGGGGCGGGAGCCGGCGGCGCGCGCAGACCGCGACGGCGGCCGGGGCGGGGGTCGCCGCCGCGCACGGGCGGGGGCGCGCGGCACCGGTGGCCAAGAAACGCTTCATCGACTACCCGCGCTCGGGTAAGGACGGCGTCCGACGGTGGCTGCCGTCCTTCAAGCAGATCGCCGGCCTGTGCGTGACGGGCCTCGGGCTTCTCGTCGGCCTCTTCATCGTGGGCTACCTCATGGTCCAGGTGCCGAGCGAGGCGAACGCCGCCGCCCAGCAGCAGAACAACGTCTACTACTGGTCGGACAACACCGTCCTGGGCCGGGAGGGCGAGAAGAACCGGCAGAACATCCAGTTCGCCGACATCCCCAAGTCGATGCAAGAGGCCGTCGTCGCCGCGGAGAACGAGACGTTCTGGACGGACAGCGGTGTGGACCCGAGGGGCATCGCCCGCGCCGTGGTGAACATGGCCAAGGGGGGTGACACCCAGGGCGGCTCGACGATCACGCAGCAGTTCGTGAAGAACAACTTCCTCACGCAGGACCAGACGCTGACGCGCAAGTTCAAGGAACTCTTCATCGCCATCAAGGCGGACTCCGAGATGGAGAAGGAGGAGATCCTCCAGGGGTACCTGAACACCGCCTACTACGGACGCAACGCCTACGGGCTCCAGGCGGCCGCGCAGGCGTACTACGGCAAGAACGCCGTGGACCTCGAACCGGACGAGAGCGCGTTCCTCGCCACCGTCCTCAAGGGGCCGGACCTCTATGACCCGGCCGGCGGACTCAGCGAGATCGCCACCCCGAAGGCCAACACGGAGCGGGCCAAGGAGCGGTACGCCTGGATCCTCGACCGTCAGCTCGAACTGAAGATGCTGTCGAAGGAGGAGTACACCGAGTACCGGGACTTCCCGGATCCGCAGGACCCGAAGCCCGTCTCGGGGGACTCCGCCCAGGCCAGCTACATGATGGAGACCGCCAAGCGGTACGTCATGGCCAAGACCGGTCTCAACCGTGACGACTTCGAACGCGGCGGCTTCCAGATCTACACGACCTTCGACAAGAAGAAGACCGGGCAGCTGGAGAAGGCGGTCGAGTCGGCCCGCGAGAAGCACCTCAAGCCGGAGGAGCGGGAGAAGGACCGGTTCGTCCAGTTCGGCGCGGCCTCCGTGAAGCCGAACGACGGAGCGATCGTGGCCATCTACGGCGGTGAGGGCGTCGAGAAGGGCCACTACAACAACAACGCCGACACCAGCGGCATTCAGGTCGGTTCGACGTGGAAGCCGTTCGTCCTGGCGGCGGCCATGGAACACGGCACCTACCGCAGCGACGGCCAGGGCATCTCGCCGAAGAGCGAGTACGACGGCGACAACGCGATCGTCATCGAGAACCAGGACGGTACGCCGTACCTGACGGACGACAACGAACCCTTCCAGCAGGTGAACGAGGGCGACGCCGACTACGGGGTCGTCACCCTGCGGGAGGCGATGGAGCGCTCGGTCAACACCCCGTTCGTCCAGCTCGGCATGGACGTCGGGATGGAGAAGGTGCGGGACGTGGCCTCCGCCGCCGGCATCAGCGACCACAGCTTCGACGCCCTCAACCCGTCCTTCGCCCTCGGCACCTCCACCCCCTCGGCGATCCGCATGGCCGACGCCTACGCGACGTTCGCGGCGTCCGGCGTGCAGACGGAGCCTTACTCCGTCACCAAGGTGGTCCACAAGGGGGAGGAGCAGGAGGGGTTCGAGAAGCCGAAGAAGGAGCAGGCCCTCGACGCCAACGTCGCCAACACGATCACCGACGTGCTGAAGGGCGTCATCCAGAAGCCGCACGGCACCGGGTACAAGAACGCCCGTGAGCTGGGCCGGCCGGCGGCCGGGAAGACCGGTACCACCGACGACAACAAGTCGGCCTGGTGGGTCGGGTACACCCCGCAGCTGTCCACGGCGGTGACGATGTTCCGCGAGGACCCGAAGAACCCCAAGCTGCTCTCCATGAAGGGCACCGGCGACCTGGACTCCATCCACGGTGGTGACATCCCCACCCGGGTCTGGGTCGACTTCATGAAGCCCGCGCTGGAGGGCGTCGACGTGGAGGACTTCCCGAAGCCGACGCCGATCGACAACGTCGTCAACGGCGGCAACGTGCCCGAGCCCGAGCCGGAGCCGAGCGAGGAGCCCTCGGAGGAGCCCAGCGAGGAGCCGAGCGAGGAGCCCTCGGAGGAGCCCAGCGAGGAGCCGAGCGAGGAGCCCTCGGAGGAGCCCAGCGAGGACCCGTCGTGCGGTCCGCTCGACTGGGGCTGCGACGACTCCTCCGGGCAGGACCCCGGCGGCCAGAACGGCGGCGGGGAGACCGACGGTCAGACGAACGGTCAGACGGACGGTCAGACGGACGGTCAGACGGACGGCCAGACCGACGGGCAGAGCGGCGGCGACTCCGACGGCGGGAGCCAGGGCAACGGTGGTGACAGCGGCGGCCTGTTCGGCGGCCCGGGCCGCCCGGAGGACGAGTAGCGGTCGGCGGGTGCGGTCGGCGGGCGCCCGGCGGCGTCGGTCGGCGGCACCCGCCCGACCGCCGTCAGAGCGTGAGCTTGAAGCCCACGTGCGAGGCGGTGAAGCCCAGCCGCTCGTAGAAGCGGTGCGCGTCCGTGCGCGACGCGTCCGACGTCAGCTGCACCAGTCGGCAGCCGAGCCGCCGTGCCTCGTCCACCGCCCAGCCGATCAGCTCGGAGCCCAGGCCGCTCCCGCGCTCGTCGCGGTGCACGCGTACCGCCTCGACGAGGGCCCGGGAGGCGCCCCGCCGCGAGAGCCCGGGGACGACGGTGAGCTGGAGCGTACCGACGGTCCGCCCCGCGCTCTCGGCGACCACCAGGTGCTGCTGCGGGTCGGCGGTGATGGCGGCGAACGCGGCACGGTACGGCGCGAGGTCGTCCGGCGACTCGCGTGCGGCGCCCAGGGGGTCGTCGGCGAGCATGGCCACGAGGTCCGCGATGTCGTCCGCCGTGGCGGGACGAATGGTCAGGTCGCTCATGGCCGCAGCCTACGGCGGGCGATCACCGGGCCTGCGGGGACGACGGAACGTCACATCCGTACGGCGTGGGCGGATTCGCGGAATTACTCCGCCACCGACGGCTCTTGTGTATGCATGAGGTAACGGTATGGTCGACTCCGCATCACGCCGCAATGCTCGGTCGGACGTCTGCCCTGCCCACAATCCGCGGTGCCATAACCGCGTCAGATAGGGGAAAAGACGAGTCACTTCCGCTCAGTCGAGAGTGCACGAACCGACCAAAGACGTAGAGGACGAGGCACACCATGACCACCACGTCGGCCGACAACGGGATACCCGGCTCCGACCCCGGCAACGATGGTGACTGGGGCTGGTTCTCCACCACCAGACGGAGCCCCGGCTCGGAGGGCCCCCGGACGTCGGGCGGCGGCCAGGGCGGGCGCCCCGGCGGCGTGCCCCCGCAGCAGCCGCAGCAGCCGCAGCACCGGCAACAACCGCAAGGCGGCGGCAACTGGCCCCAGCAGGTCCGGCAAAGTCCACCGACGCCGCCGCGCTCCGCGTTCGAGCCGGTGACCACCCCGCCGCCCATGGCGAACACCGCCCCGCCCACCGCCGACGCCACGCTCATCCGCCGCACGATGGAGGAGATCGAGCCGGCCGCGGACGCCGTCACCTCGTACTTCTACGCGATGCTCTTCGTGCGCCACCCCTATCTCCGGGACCTTTTCCCCGCCTCGATGGACTCCCAGCGCGACCGGCTCTTCGCGGCGCTCCTCACCGCCGCCCAGAACGTCGACAACCCGGCCGTGCTGACCGAGTACCTCCAGGGGCTGGGCCGCGGCCACCGCAAGTACGGCACCCGGCCCGAGCACTACCCGGCGGTCGGCGAGTGCCTGATCGCCGCACTCACGCGGTACGCGCACCACAGCTGGTCGCCGCAGACGGAGGCCGCCTGGGTGCGCGCCTACACGACGATCTCGCAGATCATGATCGACGCCGCCGCCGACGACGAGGCACACTCCCCGGCCTGGTGGCACGCGGAGATCGTCTCCCACGAGAAGCGCACCGACGACATCGCCGTCATCACGCTGCGCCCCGACCAGCCCTACCCCTTCCTCGCGGGCCAGTACACGACCGTGGAGACGCCCTGGTGGCCACGGGTGTGGCGCAGCTACTCGCTGGCCTCCGCGCCGCGCGCCGACGGGACGCTCAGCCTCCACGTGAAGGCCGTCCCCGCCGGTTGGGTCTCCGGCGCGCTGGTACGACGGGCCCGGCCCGGGGACGTCGTACGGCTCGGCCCGGCGGCGGGCTCGATGACCGTGGACCACCGGACGGACAACGGACTGCTGTGCCTGGGCGGCGGCACGGGCATCGCGCCGATCAAGGCGCTGGTGGAGGACGTCGCCGAGCACGGCAGGCCCCGCCCGGTGGAGGTGTTCTACGGTGCCCGCAGCGATCACGACCTGTACGACCTGGAGACGATGCTGAAGCTGGAGGCGCGCCTCCCGTGGCTGTCCGTCCGGCCGGTCGTCGCGGCCGGCTGCCCGGTGCGTGCGTCGGGCCTGGCGGGGCAGTTGCCGGACGCGGTCCGGGGCGCGGGGCGGTGGAGTGCGTACGACGGTTACGTCTCCGGCCCGCCCGGCATGATCCGCAGCGGGGTTGACGCACTCCGGGGTGTGGGGATACCCGTCAACCGGATACGGCACGACTCCCTGGACGAGCTCGTGTCGCAGAGCACACAGAACTGAACCCTTGGGGGCACACGACGTGGCGACCAGCGGAAGCAGCGGCCGGCCGGGCAGCTCGGGTGAGCACGCGATACAGGAGCAGCTCGGTTCGACGCACCGCGCGGACCGCTTCTACGCCGACCAGGTGCTCGATCACCTGAACGAGCGCATGCGCGAGTTCACCGGGCGGCAGGAGATGTTCTTCCTTTCGACAGCGGACCGGGACGGCAACTGCGACAGCACCTTCCGGGCCGGTCCGCCGGGATTTCTCCAGGTGCTGGACGAGCGCACCCTGGCGTTTCCGGAGTACCGGGGCAACGGCGTGCACGCGAGCCTGGGGAATATCCGGGAGAATCCGCATCTGGGCATTCTTCTGGTGGATTTCGTCCGGGCCCGGATCGGCCTGCACGTCAACGGCTCGGCGGAGATCCTGGAGGACGCCGAGATCCGCGCCGAGCACCCCGGCCTCCCGCAGGACCCGGTGCCCGGGCGCCGGGCGGAGCTGTGGGTGCGGGTGACGGTCGACGAGGCGTACATCCACTGCGCGAAGCACATCCCGCACCTCCAGTACGCCCCCAAGCGGACGTCGCAGGACTGGGGCACCGACGACTACAAGCGCAAGGGCGGCGACTTCTTCGGAACGGCCCGCGACCGGGCCGAGCGCGAGAGCGCCGAGGCCGGCGCCCCCGCCGGTCCCGCTGAGCCCGAGGTCCCGGCCGTCCCCGAGGACGGACCGCGGCCCGTGGACGCTCCGCCGACGCCTGCCCCGGTGTCCGCGGACGCCGCCGGGCGGCCGGGGGGCGTGCCCGCCCCGGCGCCCGTCCCGGCGGCGGAAACGATCCGGCCGCCCGCGCCCGAGCGGCCGCCCGTCCCGGCCGAGCCGCCCGCCCCCGCGCCCTCGGCGCAGGCCTGGCGGGAGCGGGCCGAGCGGCTCCTCGCGGAGGCGCGGGCCCGCCGGGCCGCCGGGGAACGGCCCTCGTACGAGGAGTGGTTCAGCCCGCCGCAGTGAGCCACCGGGCCGGGCTCGGGCCGGGCCCCGTGTCGGGCCCGGTCACCCGAGGTCGTCCGCCAGGAGCGCGCGGACGCCCTCGATGTTGCCCCGCAGGTACGCCCGGAGCGTGGGCGGGACGACGTCCACGCCGTCGATCCCCTCCGGTGTGAAGGGCAGCCGGACGACGTCGTACGTGCCGCACGGCTCCTCCACCTCGGGGCCGTGCCGCAGCGTGAGGTCCATCGACGTCAGCCGGCACACGAAGAAGTGCTGGACCTTCACCCCGCCCTCGTCGCCCTCGGGCACGGTGTCGACGAAGGCGGGGACGACGTCCGTCACCTTCGCGCCCAGCTCCTCGTCCAGTTCCCGGTGCAGCGCGTCGATCACCGAGGCGTCCTCGGGCTCCATGCCGCCGCCCGGCGTGATCCAGTACGGCTCCTGGCCGGGCTTGGTGCGTTTGATGACGATCAGCGAGTCACCGTCGAGCAGGATCGCGCGGGCCGTGCGCTTGACGACGGGTCGGACGGAGGACATGTGAGGGATCTGCCGCAGGACGGTGTGGCCGAAACCTCATCCACGGCCTCCTCCCGCGTGTTTCACGGGCGCGCGGTGTCGTCCACGCTTACGGCCTCTCGGCCGCGTCCAGCGCCCGCAGGACGTCGGCCACCACGTCCTCGGTGTCCTCCACGCCCACCGACAGCCGCACGAAACCCTCCGGCACCGCGTCCCCGCCCCAGCGGCCCCGCCGCTCCGCCGTGCTGCGCACCCCGCCGAAGCTCGTCGCCTGGTGCACCAGGCGCAGCGCGGCGAGGAACCGCTCGGCGTGCTCCAGGTCGGGCAGTGTGAAGGAGACGACACAGCCGAAGCGCCGCATCTGGCGGGCGGCCAGCGGGTGCGCCGCGTCCTCCGGCAGGCCCGGGTGCCGCAGCCCGCTCACCTCCGAGCGTCCGGCCAGCGCGCGCGCCACGGCCAGTGCGGTCCGCGCCTGCTGGTCCACGCGCAGGCGCAGGGTCGCGAGGCTGCGGTGGGCGAGCCACGCCTCCATCGGGCCCGGCACGGCGCCGACGATCTTCCGCCACTGCCGCACGCCGTCGGCCACCTCGGCGTCCCGGCAGGCGACGTAACCGAGGAGCACGTCGCCGTGGCCGGTCAGCGCCTTCGTGCCGCTGGCCACCGAGACGTCGGCCCCCAGCTGCAGCGGACGCTGCCCGAGCGGCGTCGCGAGGGTGTTGTCGACGACGACGAGGGCGCCCTCCCGGTGCGCGGCCTCCGCGAGCGCCCGGATGTCGCAGACGTCCAGGCCGGGGTTGGACGGCGTCTCCAGCCACAGCAGGGACGCGCCCGCCAGCGCACGGAACTGCTCCTCCCCGCCCGTCGGCACGCAGCGGACCCGGGCGCCGTGGTCCTCCAGCCGCTCCCGCAGCCGCGCCAGCAGGTTGTAGCCGTCGTCGGGGAGGACGACGACGTCGCCGGGCCGCACGCGGGAGAGCAACACGGCGGACATCGCCGCCATACCCGAGGCGAACGCCAGCGCGTGGGCCGTGCCGTCCGGGTCCTCCAGCTCCGCCAGCGCCCGCTCCAGGGCCGTCCACGTGGGGTTGCCGTCGCGGCCGTAGGTGTACGGGGCCCCGGCCGGATCGCCGGGCAGGTGGTAGTGGGCGGCGAAGGCGGGCCCGGCCAGGGGCGGCGCGTACGGCTCCTCCGGCGGCAGCCCGGCGTGCACGACCCGCGTGCCGTCGCCGAGCGGTGCGCCGGCGTGGCCGTCCGGTCGTTCGGTGGGGTTCATCGTGCGTGCGGCTCCTTCGTGGGAGGGGGCCCGGAAGGCGTCGGTCATGCTCCCATCATCGGTGACCGGTTCCGTCCGTCCGGCGGCGGGTCGGCCGGACGGAACCGGTCACCGTCCGGTGGCTCAGTCGGGCAGGACCAGCTCCACCGCCCAGGCGACGATGGCGATGATCAGCCCGCCCAGCAACGCGGTGCCGAAACCGTCGACGTGGAAGGGCACGTCCAGCACGTCGGCGATCCAGGAGGTGAGCAACAGCATGAGCGCGTTGATCACCAGCATGAACAGGCCGAGCGTGAGGATCAGAGCCGGGAGTGACAGCAGGTTCACGATCGGCTTGACCACGAGGTTGACCACACCGAAGATCAAGGCGACCACGACGAGCGTGAGCGCCTTCGAGCCGGTGCTGTCACCGGTGAGCGTGATGTCGCCGAGCAGCCACACGGCGACGCCGAGGGCGACCGCGTTGGCGATGGTTTTGACGATGAGATTCATCATGGTGGGGATGGTCTCCCAGAACCGCCCGGCGAAACGGCGAGAGGGCACTGGAGATGAAGACATTTCGGCTGGAGGAGCTGGAGGCGGAGCGCGCGGCGAACGACGGCGCCTACCTGCAGTTCCTGCGGGAGCGGAACATGTCGGTCGGTTTGTACGCGCTCGACCGCGGTGTCCCGGATCCGCAGCAGCCGCACCGTCAGGACGAGGTGTACTTCGTGGTCAGCGGACGGGCCGCGCTCACCGTCGGTGACGAGACCACCAGCGTCGCGCGCGGCAGCGTCGTCTACGTGCCCGCCGGGGTGCCCCACCGCTTCCACCACATCAGCGAGGACCTGCGCGTCCTCGTGGTCTTCTCTCCCCCGGAGGGATGACCGCCGGTGCCGCGCCGGGGCCGGCACCCCTAAGGGAACGGTCAGGGACGGGCGGGGGCCGACCGACCTCCGCCGCCGACCGGTCCCTGCCTAGCATGGGAGGTGTCCGGGCGGGACGCGTCACGGACCTCGGAGACAGGAAGCAGGGGACGGACATGACGGCAAAGGGGACGCTGGCGGGGCTGCCGACGTGGGTGAAGTGGGTCGGCGTCATCGTCGTCGCGCTCATCGTCTTCAAGGTGGTGATGGCCGTCCTGACGACGGTGATCGGTCTGCTGTTCAACATCCTGCTGTTCGCGGCGATCGTGGCCGCCGTCGTCTTCCTCGCACGGAAGTTCCTGTCGTCGTCCTCGGGTTCCTCCTCCGACCGCTGGTGACGGGCCGCTCCGGGCCGCTGAACTGGGCGGTCCGGGCGGGCTGCGGTAGGTGGTGACACCAACTCCGTTGTCAATCGGGTGACTTTGAAGCACGCGCATTGTGCTACTTCTCGATCTTGGTGAACGATGCCCCCAGGGGCCACCGGCCCCGAAATCCACAGCGAGATCCACAGCACCCGGTCGAGCCGCGACCGGGCACGAGTCGCCGGGGGCGCGGATGAACGGCAGGGTTCAGGCGCAGGTCATGATGAGCTTCCTCGCCTCGGAGGAGCTCTCCTTCCGGATTCCGGTGGAGCTGGTCTACGAGCCCGACGACCCGTACGCGGTGCGCTTCACCTTCGGTCTGCCCGGCGACGAACCGGTCACGTGGGTCTTCGGGCGCGAGCTCCTGGTGGACGGCGTGAGCCGTCCCGCCGGTGAGGGCGACGTGCACATCGCTCCGGTCGCCGACGAGGCCCTCGCCGACCTGCACATCCGCCTCCAGGTCGGCCCGGAGAGCGCGCTCCTGCGGGTCAGCGCCCCGCCTCTGGTGGCGTTCCTGGACCGCACCGACCGCGTCGTCCCCCTCGGCCAGGAGCCCGCCTGCGCGGACATCGACGCCGAGCTGGACCGCATCCTCGCCGGCCGGCCGTAGCGGACGCGCCCCCGGCGGCACCCGCCACGGGCGTCATCTGGCACGCCGTCGGCGTCCCCTCGGCGCACGGCGCAGTCCGGCGTCCTCCCGACCGAGCCCGGCGGAGACGACGAGCGCGGCCAGGCCCGTCGTCACCGGTACGGACGCGACGAGGCCGATCGAGCCCACGAGCGTGCGGACGATCTCCTCCGCCACCAGCTCACTCGTCGCCACCCTGCCGACGCCCGCCTCCGCGATGGAGAACAGCAGCAGCAGCGGTAGCGCGGCGCCCGCGTACGCCAGGACCAGCGTGTTCACCACGGACGCGATGTGGTCCCGCCCGATGCGCATCGCGGCACTGTAGAGGCCGCGCCGGCTCGCCGTCGGATCCGCCTGCTTCAGCTCCCACACCGCCGAGGTCTGGGTGACGGTGACGTCGTCGAGCACACCGAGCGAACCGATCAGCACCCCCGCCAGCAGCAGCCCGCGGATCTCGATGTCCGGATAGAGGCTGTGCACCAGCGCCGTCTGGTCGTCGGTGTTGCCCGACAGCTCGGCCCAGTCGATGAACAGCGAGCCCAGCAGGCCGATCAGCACGAGGGAGATCAGGGTGCCCAGCACGGCCACGGACGTGCGCGCCGTCAGGCCGTGACACAGGTACAGCGTCACCAGCATCACCGCGCTGCCCCCCACCACGGCCACCAGCAGCGGGTTCGACCCCTGCAGTATCGCGGGCAGGATGAACAGCGTCAGCACCCCGAACGTCACGGCGAGCCCCACCAGCGCCAGCAGTCCGCGCAGCCGGCCCACCGCGACGACCACCAGCGCGAAGAAGACGGCGAGCAGGATCATCGGGAACTCGCGCTCGATGTCGACGATGCTGTACTGCAGCTCCTCCGGGGCCTGCGGAGCGTAGGCGACGACGACGCCCTGCCCGGTGTCGGGACGGCGGGTGGCGTCCGGTGTGAGGACCTCGGTGAACGTCCGCCCGACGTGCGGACCCGTCGTCACCTCCACCGTCAGCAGGCGGCACGGGCCCGCCGTGGCCGCGTCACCGTCCTGCTGCTGCGCGTTGACGTCCGCGCAGTCCACCTCCTCCGACTTCGTGACCCGGGCCTCCTGCGTCTGCCGGTCGAAGCCGACGCCCGTCCGGCCGTCCTCGCCCTCCGGCGCGCCGCCGGGCCACAGGGCGACGAGGCCGACGAGAACGGCGGTGGCGAACGGGATCAGCACCGCGGCGATGACCGTCCGCAGGTGCCGGGACACCGGTGCGGCGGGGCCGTGGTGATGGGTGTGGTGAGGGCCGCCGTGCGGGCTGTGGGAATCGGTCACGGGACCGATCATCGCAAGACCTACTGGCGCGGCGCCCGGACGAACCGCTAGCGTGTGCGTGCTTTTGCACATCGCGGGAGCTCCGAGCACGGGGCTGAGAGGGCGCTGACGTCCGTACGGAGATACGGAAGAAAGCTGCGTCGACCGCCGAACCTGTTACCGGGTAATGCCGGCGTAGGGAGTGGGTCTCATGACCATGCACGATGCACGCATGCGCGCGGAAGCCGACGGCGGGGCCGACGGGTCCGCCGAGCGGACGGAGCAGCCGCGCTTCGGCTGGCACAAGGGCTACGTCGACGGCTCACGCCCCGACATCCGCGTGCCGGTGCGGCGGGTGCACCTGACCAACGGCAAGGACGTGACGCTCTACGACACCTCCGGGCCGCACACCGACCCCACCATCGACACCGACGTCCGCCGCGGCCTGCCGCCCCTGCGGGAGAACTGGATCATCGCCCGGGGCGACACCGAGGAGTACGCGGGCCGGGAGCTGCGGCCCGAGGACGACGGCGTCAAGCACACCGCGCCGCGCGGCGGGCTGCGCAACCTCGACGCCGTCTTCCCCGGCCGCCCGCGCCAGCCCCGCCGGGGCCGCGACGGTGCCGCCGTCACCCAGCTCGCCTACGCGCGACGCGGCGAGATCACCCCCGAGATGGAGTACGTCGCCGTCCGGGAGAACCGCTCGCCCGCGTTCGTGCGCGACGAGATCGCGGCGGGACGCGCCGTCCTGCCCGCCAACGTCAACCACCCGGAGATCGAGCCGATGATCATCGGCAAGAACTTCCTGGTGAAGGTCAACGCCAACATCGGCAACTCCGCCGTCACCTCCTCCATCGAGGAGGAGGTCGAGAAGATGACGTGGGCGACCCACTGGGGCGCCGACACCGTCATGGACCTCTCCACCGGCCGGAACATCCACACCACCCGCGAGTGGGTCCTGCGCAACTCTCCCGTGCCCATCGGCACCGTCCCCCTCTACCAGGCCCTGGAGAAGGTGGACGGCAGGGCCGAGGAGCTGAGCTGGGAGGTCTACAAGGACACCATCATCGAGCAGGCCGAACAGGGCGTGGACTACATGACCGTCCACGCGGGCGTGCTGCTGCGGTACGTGCCGATGACCGCACGCCGCAAGACCGGCATCGTCTCCCGGGGCGGCTCGATCATGGCCGCGTGGTGCCTGGCGCACCACAAGGAGAGCTTCCTCTACACCCACTTCGAGGAACTCTGCGAGATCCTGCGGGCCTACGACATCACGTTCTCCCTGGGCGACGGCCTGCGCCCCGGCTCCATCGCCGACGCCAACGACGAGGCCCAGTTCGCGGAGCTCAGGACGCTCGGCGAGCTGAACAGCATCGCCAAGTCGCACGGCGTCCAGACGATGATCGAAGGCCCCGGGCACGTCCCGATGCACAAGATCAAGGAGAACATCGACCTCCAGCAGGAGATCTGCGAGGAGGCGCCGTTCTACACGCTCGGCCCCCTGACGACGGACGTGGCCCCCGGCTACGACCACATCACCTCCGGCATCGGGGCCGCCATGATCGGCTGGTGGGGCACCGCGATGCTCTGCTACGTCACGCCCAAGGAGCACCTGGGCCTGCCGAACAAGGACGACGTCAAGACGGGCGTCATCACCTACAAGATCGCCGCCCACGCCGCCGACCTGGCCAAGGGCCACCCCGGCGTGCAGGAATGGGACGACGCGCTGTCCGACGCGCGGTTCGAGTTCCGTTGGGAGGACCAGTTCAACCTGGCCCTCGACCCGGACACGGCCCGCGCCTTCCACGACGAGACGCTCCCGGCCGAGCCGGCCAAGACCGCGCACTTCTGCTCCATGTGCGGGCCCAAGTTCTGCTCCATGAAGATCAGTCAGGACATCCGACGCGAGCACGGCGGGGACCTGACGACGCAGGAGATCGACGAGGGCATGGCCGAGAAGTCGAAGGAGTTCGCCGAGGCGGGCAACCGCGTCTACCTGCCCCTGGCCGACTGACGCGCCGGGCACGGTGCGCTCGCCCGGACGGCCCCGCCCCCGGCCGAGCGCACCACCGCCCCCGGCCGGGCGGGGCGGTCAGGGACAGAGGACCAGGACGGGGCTGCCGTTGTCGGCGAAGCCACGCTGCTCCACGCAGCCGTGACGGCGCAGCTCGGTCAGGGCCTGGCTCGTCCGCTGCGCGGTCAGCCCGGCCTTGACGGCGAGGAAGTCGACCGACATCCGTACCTCGCCCCGCTCCACGAGGTGCGGAAGCAGGTACAGCGCCACCGGCCACGCCCGGCTCCCACGCGGCAGGCGTAGACGCCACCGGTCGAGGACCTCCCGGGCCGTGGGAGCCGGCGCGGGTGCCGCCGCCTCGGCCGGAGCGTCCGGTTCCGGGCGCCGGCCCGTAGCGGCCATGCCTTCCACCGCCGCCGCGATGCGCTCCATGGCGTCGGCCACGCGCTGCTGCGTCGCGAGGGATGCCCGCTGCGCCGTGGCGAGCATCTCGTCGGCGCGCAGGTTGCGCTCCTCCAGGCGCACGATCGCGTCCGCAACCGGCTGCGGCATCGCGTAGGCGACCGGTGCGGCCGGGTCTGGGGGCTGCACGGCGGCGGGCTCCAGCTCGTACACCCCGTCGCGCTGCACGGTGACGACGACCTCGGTCACCCACTGCTTGAACGGCATGGCCTCGGGCTTGGTGCAGCCGTTGACGAGCTGGACGAGACCCTGGAGATTCACCATACGCATCGACTTTTGCAGCCTGTGACCTGCAAGTTTGCCCAAGGTGTCTGTCCCGTAGACGCCTTGGGCGAGCTCTCGCAGAGTGGCACAGCACTCCTTGGGGACATGCCACTGCAGAGCCTGACGGGTGTTGGCGTACCCCAGCTCGCTCGCCACGTCGACGGCCGGGAACCAGTGGGTGCCGTCGGGCAGGGTGACGCGGCGGACGCGGCTGCCGGTCGCGGCGTGGACGAAGTCGCTGATGTCGATGGCTTCGTGGCGGACCGCCCGCTCGGGCGACGTGTCGTGCTCGGACATCGAGCATCACCTCCGCCGTGGAGCGTAGGTGTACGAAAATCGAACACGCCCGGGCTAAACGTCAGTTCACCCGAACGGGTAACGGCAGGTCAGTCGGGGTTGCCGTCGGGTCCGGTGAAGTCCGGGCTGGTGAAGTCGGGGCTGGAGTAGCGAGGGCGGTCGCGGGTCTCCTGCGGGGCGCCGGGGCTGGTGAATCCGGGGTGGGAGTACCCCAGGCGCGGGGTGCGCGACGGGTCGGGCGGGGTGGTGGACGCCCCCGTGGCGGCGAGGGCGTCGCGGAGGAAGGGGGTGATGCCCCGGTCGAGGAGGGCGCGCCGCCAGGCTTCCCGGGCCCGGTCGACCTCGGCGGCGAGGGAGCCGTCACCGCCCCGGGGCGACGTGCCGCCCGGTGCGGACGCGGCGGACGGCGGACCGGCGGAGTTCCGCAAGGCCGTGAACACCAGGCTGACGCAGGCGGCGAGCAGGCCGGCGGCGGTCAGGGCGGCGAAGACCCAGCCCACGTTGCGCAGGGGTTCGGCCAGGGCGACGTCGGGCGAGACGGCGGCGAGGGTGTAGCCGACCGCGAGGAAGATGACGGCCGCCGCCCCCGCGAGGATCGGGGCGAGGACGGACAGGAGGGCGAAGAGTCCGGCGCCGCTGGTCTCGGCCACGGTGGCGGCCAGGCCGGAGGAGCCCCGGGTGCTGCGCCGCAGGTCCTCGCGCAGGCCGGTGAAGTGCTGGTACTCCGTGGCCGCGCAGGCGGCGATGGTGGAGACGGCGGCCAGCGCCATGGCGCGCAGCTGCTCGCGGCCGAGCCGTGGCCCGGTGGCCTCGCCGCCGGGCCGTACCGAGGCGGTGTTCAGTGCGGCGTCCAGGAGCCGCTCGAACTCGGGGCGGTCCTCGAGCCGCAGGTGTGGAGCGCTGTTCATGTGCATCCCCCGATGCTCCGTAGGGCCGTGGGCCGTGGTGGCGGCCGGCTTCCGGGCAGGTGGAAGGGCGGATGGAAGGGCCTTGATGGTAGAGCGCATCCGGTGCACCGTGACAGGGGTTTCCGAAATTGCTCACAGGGCGCTGTGACCGGCTCCGCCCGCTCCCGTGGCAGGTCAAGCCGCTGTGGCTGGAACTGTGCGGTCAGTTGCCGAGGGGAAGACGGCTCACCAGGAGCTTCCCGGCCATCGTCACACCGCCGTCCATGGCGATGGCGAGGCCGTCCGCGTAGACGTGGGGGCCGATGACCCGTGGCTCGTTGTCGCCCTCCGCGTCGTCCTCGACGGGCGGGACGTCGCCGAGCAGGTAGGGGATGGGGCTGTGACCGTGGACGATGCGTCGGCCGCCGTAGGTGTCGAGCAGTTCCCGGGCCGCCCGCGGGCCCACCTCCTCGTCGCGGAAGGCGAAGCGCTTGGTGAACTTGCGGAACAGGTCCCAGGTCTCGTCCGCGTCGCGCCGTTCGAGCGCCTCGGTGATGGCGTCGTTGACGGCCCCGATGGTCTCGCCGTACTCGAGGTAGGCGCTGGTGTCGGAGTGGAGGAGCAGGTGGTCGTCGGCGAGCGTCATGGCGTCCAGCCGGGACATCCACTGGAGGTGGTGCTCCTCCAGCCGCTCCATGTCGCCGCGCTGGCCGCCGTTGAGGAGCCAGGCGGCCTGGAAGGAGGCGGTTCCGGCGCCGGAGTCGACGGGCGTGTCGCCGAAGCGCTTGGCCCCGAGGATGAGCAGCTCGTGGTTGCCGAGCAGGGCCTTGCAGTAGCCGCCCGCGGCGGCGGCCTCGGCGGACAGGCGCATGACGAGGTCGATGACGCCGACGCCGTCCGGGCCTCGGTCGGTGAAGTCCCCGAGGAACCACAGTCGGGTGTTCCCGGCGGCCCAGCGGTCCTCGGCGTCGACGAGGCCGGCCTCGCGCAGCGCCGCGCGGAGCTCGTCGAGGTACCCGTGGACGTCGCCGACGACGTAGAGGGGGCCGAGCGGGTCCGCCTCGGATGCGCTCGGTGACGGGGTGTCGACCAGCGTCGGGGTGGGCCGGGCGCTGGCGGCTCCGGCGCCGATGACGGGCAGGTCGCGCACGGTGGGCGTGTAGCCGTCGTCCTCGGGTGGGTAGGCGTCGCCGGTCTGTGCCGCGTACCCGACGTGCGGCTGTGGCGGGTGAGTCGGCCCGTGAGCGCTCCCCACGGGGTACTCCGGGGGCGTCGCCGACCCCACCCGGGGTGGCGTGGGAACGGGCGTGAGCGTGGGCCGGGGTGTGACGGAGCCGCCGCCCATGTCCGTCGGCTGCCACCTCGCGGGTCCCTGACCGGCCCCCTGAGTCATCGACCCCTCCACCCTTGCGCGCAGCTTGCACCTGCCGGACCGTGATGTCGTGGGCTTTCCTGGTCGGAGGCCGGACCGGTGCCGTGCGCTCCATCATAGGAACGCCGCTCGGGGCTTGTGACGCACCTGGGGGGTGGCAATTCCCGCCAGGACGCCGGTGAACGCGATTTCCTCCGCATTTTTCCGGAGTGTGGGGTGTGCACCGGAGCGGGCCGTCAGCCCGCGGAGCCGGGGCCCCGGCGCGGCGGGCTGATGGTGGTCCGGGGCGGACGGCGTTGGGAGGAGGCGCGCACGATGAGTTCCGTGGGCATGACCTGCTGGACGGGCCGCCCCGCGCCGCCCACTCCTTCGATGGCGTCGATGAGGAGCTGGACGACGGCGGTGCCGATGCGTCCGGGTTTGAGGGAGAGCGTGGTGATCGGCGGTTCGGTGGCGGCGTACACCGAGGATTCGCTGCAGCAGACGAGCAGCAGGTCCTCGGGGACGCGGAGTCCGTAGCGCCGGGCGGCGGCGAGGAGGTCGGTGCCGTTCGGGTCGAAGAGCCCGTAGACGGCGTCGGGCCGGTCGGGCCGCGCGAGGAGCCGGTCGGCGGCGACGGCGCCGGCGCAGGGGTCGTGCGCGGGGTAGGTCTCGTAGACGGGGGGTTGGCCGACGCGTTCGCACCAGGTGAGGTAGGCGGTCGTGGAGAGCCGCGTGTAGGTGTCGGTGCTGGTGCCGGTGAGGAGCCCGATGCGCCGGGCTCCGGACTCGGCGAGGTGGTCGAGGAGACCGGTGACGGCCGCCTCGTGGTCGTTGTCGACCCAGGCGGTCACAGGGAGGGTGGCGCCCGGACGGCCGTCGGAGACGACGGGGATGCCCTGGCGGACGAGTTCGGTGACGACGGGGTCGTGGTCGGCGGGGTCGATGACGACGGTGCCGTCGAGGGCGACGTTGGCCCAGACGTCGTAGGCGCTGTGCCGGGCGGGGGCCGGGAGGATGACGAGGGCGTACCCACGGGCGAGCGCGGCCGACGTGGCGGCGCGCACCATGTCCGCGAAGTAGGCGAACTCGGTGAAGGTGAACGGTTCTTCGCCGTAGGTCGTGACGGTGAGCCCGATGAGCCCGGACTTGCCGGTGCGCAGGGTGCGGGCGGCGGCGGAGGGGCGGTAGCCGAGGCGGTCCGCGACCTCCCGGACGTGGCGGCGCGTGGCGTCGGGGAGCCGGCCCTTGCCGTTGAGTGCGTCGGAGACGGTCGTGATGGAGACGCCGGCGGCGGCGGCGACGTCCCGGATGCCCGCACGCGCCAGCCGGCGACCGGTGGACCGGCTCACCTGGTGCTTCCCTGCTGCTGTCATGGCGAGCCGATAGTAGGGCTGTGGGAGGGGCCTCGCGGCGCCACCGACCCCCCGGGGGAAAGGCACGATTCTGCAAGATCGACAACGGGTAACTACCTTGGATTACAGGGCAGTTGGGCTCGATGAGGAAGGGTGCAGGGGTCCAAGAGGTGCTTGGCCCCTCACTTCTTCGGAGGTTGCGAAGAGGTCTCAACTCACCTGCATGAGTGATGCGCGCCAGGGAGTCCGCCACCGGCGCGCAATTTTCGTTCCGCGCCCCATTGAACGGACGGGGCGGCGGATCGCGCAGCGGGAGGCCGTGACCGGCCCTGTGTGCCCGTGGACCATTCCTCTTAGGGTGTGCAGTATTGGCGGACGGGCTCGCGGGGCGGTCGACCCGGAGCCCGCCGAGGCTGTCAAGGAGGACTGCGATGACCGACAAGACCCCGAAGCTGCGCGCGGCGCTGGACGGTGTCCCCACGTACAAGCCGGGCAGGCCGGGGGCCGCGTCCGCCGCCGGGGCCGTGTCCTACAAGCTGTCCTCCAACGAGAACCCCTACCCGCCGCTGCCGGGTGTGCTGGAGTCCGCCGTGGCGGCGTCCGGCGCCTTCAACCGCTACCCGGACATGGCCTGCACCGGTCTCATGGCCGCGCTCGCCGAGCGGTTCGACGTGCCCGTGACGCACCTGGCCACGGGCACCGGCTCGGTGGGCGTCGCCCAGCAGCTGCTCCAGGCCACCGCGGGCCCCGGCGACGAGGTGATCTTCGCCTGGCGCTCCTTCGAGGCCTACCCGATCATCACGCAGATCTCCGGGGCGACGGCGGTCAGAGTGCCGCTGACCGCGACCGAGGAGCACGACCTCGACGCGATGGCCGACGCGATCACCGACCGCACCCGGCTGATCTTCGTCTGCAACCCGAACAACCCCACGGGTGCCGCCATCCGCCGCCGCGAGCTGGAACGTTTCCTTGACCGGGTGCCCGGTGACGTCCTCGTGGTGCTGGACGAGGCGTACCGGGAGTTCGTCCGCGACGAGGACATCCCGGACGGCCTGGAGCTGTACCGGGACCGTCCGAACGTGTGCGTCCTGCGGACGTTCTCCAAGGCGTACGGGCTGGCGGGGCTGCGCGTCGGCTTCGCGGTGGCGCACGAGCCGGTCGCGGCGGCCCTGCGCAAGACGGCGGTGCCCTTCGGCGTCAGTCAGATCGCCCAGGACGCGGCCGTCGCCTCGCTCGCGAGCGAGCAGGAGCTGCTGGAGCGGGTGGAGGGGCTCGTCGCCGAGCGGGCCCGGGTGAGCCGGGAGTTGGTCGTACAGGGCTGGACCGTGCCCGAGACGCAGGCCAACTTCGTCTGGCTGCGGCTGGGGGAGCGCACCGCGGACTTCGCGGCCGCGGCGGAGCGGGCCGGTGTGGTCGTCAGGCCGTTCCCGGGGGAGGGCGTGCGGGTGACCATCGGGGAGCCCGAGGCGAACGACCTCTTCCTCCAGGCGGCCGCCGCGTTCCGCAAAGAGCCGGAGGCGTGAGACTCCTGGCGGGTCACGTGGCGTGAGCCGCCAGGAGGTCGCGTCGTCCCCGTCCGCGTCGGTCAGGCGAGCTCGACACGGACGGGGTCGCCGCTGCGGACCGTCGCGAGCCGGCGGGGGTCGCCGTCGACGGACCCCAGCACGTTGCACGGGCCGGCCAGCCGGCACTCGTCCCCACGGGATATCGGTGTGGGTCCGTAGGGCAGCGCGAGGGCGTCGCCCTCCGTCCAGAACGCGACGGTGCCCGGGTCGACGACCTGCAGGGCGCCGCTCTCCAGCGGAAGGCTCAGCCCGGTGTCGAAGTAGACCTCCTCGCCCCAGGTCGCGGCCCGGGACTCGACCGGGAGGGCGCCCAGCAGGGCCCGCGCGGCCGGAGTGTCGTCGAGGGTCGCGGTGAGCCGGCCGGCGGGCCAGACGATGCGGATGCTGCGGGCTTCGGGTGTCTCGCTCATAGCCAGATTTCAACATTCTGTTGACTTCCGAGGAAGGGGGGGACCCCCCTTTTCGGTCCCTCACGCCGGTACGACATAATGCTTGTGATTGTGAACGCATTCACGAG
Source organism: Streptomyces sp. GSL17-111 (assembly GCF_037911585.1). Classification (NCBI taxonomy): domain Bacteria; kingdom Bacillati; phylum Actinomycetota; class Actinomycetes; order Kitasatosporales; family Streptomycetaceae; genus Streptomyces; species Streptomyces sp. GSL17-111. The sequence goes on along the minus strand of NZ_JBAJNS010000001.1, from coordinate 2,833,459 downwards.
CGTGTCCGCTTCGGTCCGTTTCAGGCGTCCATGATCGAAAAGCGACATCACGACAAGACGCCACATGCCCGGATCAGACCGGAAGGGAGAGCCGGACGCGACGGGCGGCAGCCGTGCGCACCCGATGCCCACGGCGAAGTGAAGGAGACAGCGACGTGCACGTGGATCTCGCTCTGGCGCCGGAGACGCTGGCGCGCTGGCAGTTCGGCATCACGACCGTCTACCACTTCCTCTTCGTCCCCCTGACGATCTCGCTGGCCTCGCTCACGGCGGGCCTGCAGACGGCGTGGGTCAGAACGGGGAAGGAGAAGTACCTCAGGGCCACCAAGTTCTGGGGGAAGCTTTTCCTGATCAACATCGCGATGGGCGTCGTCACCGGCATCCTGCAGGAGTTCCAGTTCGGCATGAACTGGTCCGACTACTCCCGCTTCGTCGGGGACGTCTTCGGCGCTCCGCTCGCCTTCGAGGCGCTGATCGCCTTCTTCTTCGAGTCGACCTTCATCGGCCTGTGGATCTTCGGCTGGGACAAGCTCCCGCAGCGCATCCACCTGGCCTGCATCTGGATGGTCGCGGTCGGCACCATCCTGTCCGCCTACTTCATCCTCGCCGCCAACTCCTGGATGCAGCACCCGGTCGGCTACCGCATCGACCCGGAGTCGGGACGTGCGGAGCTGACCGACTTCTGGCACGTGCTGACCCAGAACACGGCGGTGGCGCAGTTCGCGCACACCATCACCGCGGCCTTCCTCACCGGCGCCGCCTTCATGGTGGGCATCGCCGCCTACCACCTGATCCGCCGTCGACACATTCCGGTGATGCGCACCTCGCTCCGGGTGGGCCTGGTGACCATGGTGGTCAGCGGCCTCCTCGTCGCCGTCAGCGGCGACCGGCTCGCCAAGATCATGTACGAGCAGCAGCCCATGAAGATGGCCGCCGCCGAGGCGCTGTGGGACACCGAGGGCCCGGCGCCCTTCTCCGTGTTCGCCTACGGCGACGTCGACGAGGGGCACAACACGGTGGCCGTCGAGATCCCCGGCCTGCTCTCCTTCCTCGCCCACGACGACTTCAGCACTCCCGTCCCGGGGATCAACGACACCAACGAGGCCCTCAAGGAACAGTTCGACGAGGAGCTGGGCCTCGGCGACTACCGGCCCAACATCCCCGTCGCCTACTGGGGCTTCCGGTGGATGATCGGCTTCGGCATGACGTCCCTCGCCCTCGGCGTCGTCGGGCTCTACCTGACGCGCCGGAAGCGCTGGCTCGCGCCCTCCCTGCGCACCGGCGCGGAGGAGGTGCCGCGGCTGGCGCTCACCCGGACCCGGGAGCTCGGACCCACGCTGACCCGCTGGTACTGGCGTGCGGCGTTCCTCACGATGGCCTTCCCCCTCATCGCGAACTGCTGGGGCTGGATCTTCACCGAGATGGGCCGCCAGCCCTGGGCGGTGTACGGGGTGCTCCCGACGGCCTCCGCCGTCTCCCCGAGCGTCTCCCAGGGCGAGGTGATCGCGTCGATGTCCCTCTACACGGCCCTGTACGCGGTGCTCGCCGTGGTGGAGTTCCGGCTGCTGGCCAAGTACGCCAAGGCCGGTCCCCCGGAGCTGACCGAGGCGGACCTGGACCCGCCCACCCGCATCGGGGGCGGACGCGGTCCCCGGGCCGACGAGGACGCCGACCGTCCCATGGCCTTCTCCTACTGACCGACGCCGAGCCCCGGGCGCCCGGCCTCCCGGTCGCCCCGGACCCCCGAAAGGAGCGTCATGGAGCTCCCCACCCTCTGGTTCGTCCTCATCGCCGTCCTGTGGACCGGCTACTTCTTCCTCGAAGGATTCGACTTCGGCGTCGGCGTCCTCACCAAGGTCCTCGCCCGCGACCGCGCCGAGCGCCGCGTCCTGATCAACACCATCGGCCCCGTCTGGGACGGGAACGAGGTCTGGCTGCTCGCCGCGGCGGGCGGGACGTTCGCCGCCTTCCCCGACTGGTACGCCACTCTCTTCTCCGGCTTCTACCTGCCGCTGCTGGCCGTGCTCATCAGCCTCATCGTGCGCGGGGTCGCCTTCGAGTACCGGGCCAAGCGCCCTGAGGAGCGGTGGCAGCGCAACTGGGAGCACGCCGTCTTCTGGTGCTCGGCCCTGCCCGCGTTCCTGTGGGGCGTCATCTTCGCGGGCGTCGTCCGGGGGGTGCCGATCGACGCGGAGAAGGAGTACGTCGGCACGCTGCTGGACCTGTTCACCCCCTACGCCCTGCTGGGCGGGCTGCTCACCCTGGCGCTCTTCACCTTCCACGGCGCGGTGTTCACGGCCCTGAAGACGGTCGGGGACATCCGGGCCCGGGCACGGAAGCTGGCCACGGGGCTGGGTGTCTTCGTCACGGTGCTGGCGTTGGCCTTCCTCGGTGCCACCCAGGCGGACGGCGGCGGGTCGGCCTCCCTGGCCGCCTTCCTGGTGGCCGTGGCCGGGCTGCTCGCGGCGCTCGTCGCGAACGGCCGGGGGCGGGAGGGCTGGGCCTTCACCTTCTCCGGCGTCACCGTCGTGGCGGTGGTGGCCATGCTGTTCCTCGTCCTCTTCCCGGACGTCATGCCCTCCTCGCTGAACGAGGAGTGGAACCTGACCGTGGAGAACGCGGCCTCCAGCCCGTACACGCTGACGATCATGACCTGGTGCGCGGGCATCGCCACGCCGCTCGTCCTGCTCTACCAGGGCTGGACGTACTGGGTCTTCCGCAAGCGCATCGGCACCCAGCACCTCGCACCCGACCCGCACGCGGGGACGGCCTCCGACGAGCCGACGGCCTCCGACGAGCCGACGGCTCCGGCCGCCCGGTGACGCCGTGCGCCCGATAGACCCGCGGCTGATCCGCCACGCGCGCGCCACCCGGCTGTTCCTCCTGGCCGCGGTGGTGCTCGGGCTGGCCGGCGCGGGCCTGGTCATCGGCCAGGCCATGCTGATCGCCGAGATCGTCGTCCGCGCCTTCCAGCAGGGCGCCGACGTGTCCTCTCTCGCACGGCCGCTGCTGCTGCTCGTGCTCGTCTCCCTGGGCCGGGCCCTCGTGGCCTGGCTCACGGAGCTGTCCGCGCACCGTTCCAGCGCTGCTGTGAAGTCGGAGCTGCGCATGCGGCTGCTGGTCCATGCCTCCGCGCTGGGGCCCGCCTGGCTCGGCGGCCGGCGGACCGGTGAGCTGACGACGCTCGCCACCCGGGGGATCGACGCACTCGACGACTACTTCGCCCGCTACCTCCCGCAACTGGGGCTGGCGGCCGTCGTCCCGGCCGCCGTGCTGGCCCGCATCGTCTGGTCGGACTGGATCGCCGCAGCCACGATCGCGGTGACGCTGCCGCTGATCCCCATCTTCATGGTGCTGATCGGCTGGGCCACCCAGACCCACATGGACCGGCAGTGGCGGCTGCTCGCACGGCTCTCCCACCACTTCCTCGATCTGGTGGACGGACTGCCCACGCTCCGGGTGTTCGGGCGCGCGAAGGCACAGGCCGACAACATCCGGGCCATCACCGGTGACTACCGGTCCGCGACCCTGCGCACCCTGCGCATCGCCTTCCTCTCCTCCTTCGCACTGGAGCTGCTCGCGACGATCTCCGTCGCGCTGGTGGCGGTGGGCATCGGCATGCGGCTGGTGCACGGAGAGCTGGATCTGTACACCGGGCTCGTCGTGCTCATCCTGGCGCCCGAGGCGTACCTGCCGCTGCGCCAGGTGGGTGCGCAGTACCACGCCGCCGCCGAAGGGATCGCGGCGGCGGACGAGGCCTTCGCGGTGCTGGAGACGCCGCTGCCCGAAGGGGGCGACCGCCCGCTGGGGCCGGTCGGCCCCGTTCGGGAGCTGCGGCTGGACGGGGTCAGCGTCCGGCACGAGGGCCGGACCACCGCGTCGCTGCCGGTCACCGACCTGACCGTGCGGGCGGGCGAGACGGTCGCCCTGGTCGGCCCCTCGGGGGCGGGGAAGTCCACGCTGCTCGCCGCCGTGCTGGGCTTCACCCGGCCGGACACCGGCCGGGTCCGAGTGGACGGCGTGGACCTGGCGGAGCTGGACCTCGCGGAGTGGCACCGGCGCATCGCCTGGCTGCCCCAGCACCCGTACCTGTTCGCCGGGACGGTCGCGGACAACGTGCGGCTGGCGCGTCCCGAGGCGGGCGACGACGCCGTCCGTGCGGCGCTCCGCGACGCCGGGGCCACCGAGCTGGACGCCTCGGCGGAGGTGGGGGAGGGCGGGGCCGGGCTCTCCGCCGGTCAGCGGCAACGCGTGGCGCTGGCCCGCGCGTTCCTCGCCGACCGGCCGGTGCTGCTGCTCGACGAACCGACCGCCGCGTTGGACGGTTCCACCGAGGGTGCCGTGGTGGACGCGATCCGGCGGCTCGCCGCAGGCCGTACCGTGCTGCTGGTCGTCCACCGTCCCGCACTGCTGGCGGTGGCGGACCGCGTCGTCCGGATCGGCGGCCCACCGATGGTGACGCCGCCCCCGAGGACGACGGTCGGCGGCCGGGCGGACGGGGACGCTCCGGCGACCGGTGCGGTGGGTGGCCGTGCACCGGAAGAGGCCATGTTTCACGTGAAACCACCTCCCGGGGCCGCCGCCACCCCCCAGCCCTCACCGGCCCCGGCGGCGGCCCCGGCGCCGGACGCGCTGAGCCGCGTCCGGAGTGCGGGACGCCGGCTGCGCGGCCGGTTCGCCCTCGCGGCCACGCTGGGCGCGCTGGCCCTGGCCAGCGCGGTCGGGCTGATGGCGGTGTCGGGCTGGCTCATCTCCCGGGCGTCCGAACAGCCCCCGGTGCTCTACCTGCTGACGGCCGTCACCGCGACCCGGGCCTTCGGTATCGGCCGAGCCGTCTTCCGCTACGCCGAGCGCCTCGTCTCCCACGACGCGGTCCTGCGCGTGCTCGCGGACCTGCGCGTGGCGGTGTACACACGCCTGGAACGGCTCGCTCCGGCGGCTCTGCACCGCAGCCGCCGGGGAGACATGCTGGCCCGGCTGGTGGGGGACGTGGACGCCCTCCAGGACTACTTCCTCCGCTGGCTCCTCCCCGTCGTGTCCGCAGCCGTGGTCTCCGTCGGGGCGACGGGATTCACGGCGTGGCTGCTGCCGGAGGCCGGGGCGGCCCTGGCCGTCGGGCTGCTGCTGGCCGGGGTGGGCGTGCCGTGGCTGACCTCCGTGGTGGCCCGCCGAGCCGGACGCAGGCTGGCCCCCGCGCGCGGCGTCCTGAGCGCGCGGACCGTCGAACTGTTGACCGGTGTCGGTGAGCTGACCGTGGCCGGGGCCCTGCCCTCCCGCGTCGCCGCCGCCCGCCACGCCGACGCGGAACTGACCGCTATCGCGGCGCGCGGGTCCGCCGCAACGGCCCTGGCCGGTGCCGCGACGGCGCTGGTGACGGGGGTGACCGTCGTGGCGGCCGCCGCCTTCGGCGTCGCAGCCGTGCAGACGGGACGGCTGGAGGGCGTCTGGCTGGCGGTCGTCGTGCTGACCCCGCTCGCGGCCTTCGAGGCGGTACTCGGACTGCCGTCGGCCGCGCAGTACCGGCAGCGAGTGCGGCGCAGCGCCGAACGCCTGCACGAGGTGATGGACACCCCCGAACCGGTGCGGGAGCCGCGTACGCCGCTGCCGGAACCCGAGAGCGTCTTCCCGCTGCAGCTGCGGGACGTGACGGTCCGCCATCCGGGGCAGGCGCGCCCGGCCCTGGCCGGGGTCGACCTCACCCTGACCCCCGGCCGGCGGGTCGCCGTGGTCGGCCGCTCGGGTTCGGGCAAGACGACGCTCGCCCACACCCTGCTGCGGTTCCTGGACCCGGAGTCCGGGACGTACCTCTACGGCGGCGCCGACGCGGCGTCCTACGACTCGGACACCGTGCGGCGCGGCGTGGGCCTGTGCGCCCAGGACGCCCACCTCTTCGACTCCACGCTGCGGGAGAACCTGCGGCTGGCCCGGCCGGGCGCGACGGACGCAGACCTGCGCCGGGCGCTCGCGCAGGCCCGGCTGCTCGACTGGGTGGAGGCGCTGCCGCAGGGGCTGGACACCCCGGTGGGCGAACACGGCGCCCGCCTCTCGGGCGGGCAGCGGCAGCGGCTCGCCCTGGCCCGCGCGCTCCTCGCCGGGTTCCCGGTCCTCGTCCTCGACGAACCGGCCGAGCACCTGGACCTGGAGACGGCGGACGCGCTCACGGCGGACCTGCTCACGGCCACCGAGGGCCGGACCACGCTGCTCATCACCCACCGACTGGCCGGGCTCGCCGCCGTGGACGAGGTCGTCGTGCTGGAGGGCGGACGCTGTGTGCAGCGCGGCCCGTACGCGGAGCTGTCCACCGTGCCCGGACCGCTGCGCGAGCTGCTCGCCCGGGAGGCGGAGAGCGACGCACTCCGGTCCACTGGAGGGAGGGACGACGCTCCGGACACCGCGCTCCGGACGCTGCTGCCGCAGACCTGACGGGGCGGGGAGAGGGGTGAGCCATGGCGCCGCACGACCCGGACGCCGACCGTGCCCCCGCGCCCGGTGCGGAGGCGGTCACCGGTTCACTCGCCGAGCAGCTGGCCGCCGAGTCGTTGCAGAGCCTGACGCCCGAGCTGGTCCGCAGGCTGCCGCAGGCCCTGGAGGCGATGGTCGCGATCGGCGGTGACGTCGACCTGCGGACGGTGCTCGACCGCATCGTCCGCACCGCCGCAGCGCTCACCGACGCCCGGCACGCGGCGATCGGGGTGCTGGGCGTCGAGGAGAGCGCCGCACTCGACGACTACGTCACCCACGGCGACGCGTCGACCATCCGCAGCCGCATCCGGGGCAGGCCCGACGCGCACTTCCTCAGCGTTCCGATCCGGGTGCGGGACGAGCCGTTCGGCCACCTCTACCTGAGTGACAAGGCCGACGGTTCGCCTTTCACGGACGCCGACCTCCAGCTGATCAGGGTCGTGGCGACGGAGGCCGGCATCGCCATCGGGCACGTGCGGCTCCTGGAATCCGCCCGGCAGCGGGCCCGATGGATCGACGGCAGCGCCGCCCTGACGACGGCCCTGCTCCAGGGGACGGGCGACGCCCTGTCGGTGGTCGCCGAGCAGGCACGGAGGCTGGCCGACGCCGCTGCGGGCCTGGTACTGACCCCGAGCGACGAGGGCGGCCTGGAGATCGTGGCCGTGGCCGGGGACGACCCGGACGCTCTGCTGGGCGTGCGCATCCCGCCGCACAGCCCCCTGGTGGCCGCCCTGCTGCTGGGGCAGCCCGTCTTCGTGGCGGACTGCGCCACCGATCCGCGCATGATGACGCGTGCGGCGGCCCGCTACGGGCCGAGCATGATGCTCCCACTGGGCAACGAGGGCCGCATCCTCGGCACGCTCGCGGTGCCCCGGAAGCCGGGCGCCCCCCTGTTCACCGCGACCGAGCGCACCCTGGCGCAGCGGTTCGCCTCCCAGGCGGCCCTCGCGCTGTTGCTGACCGAGGCGCAGCAGGACCGGGAACGGCTGGCCGTCTACGAGGACCGCGACCGCATCGCCCGGGACCTCCACGACCTCGTGATCCAGCGGCTCTTCGCCACCGGCATGCTGCTGGAGAGCGCGCGCAAGCGGGCCGGCCGCCCGCCCGACGCCGAGGCGGCGCCGGAGGTGCGGGACCGGATCTCGCAAGCCGTGGACGAACTGGACACCACGATCCAGGAGATCCGCACCGCCATCTACGCACTCCAGCAGGCGCCCGCGCCCCACCCGGAGTCGCTGCGCACCCGGGTGCTGCGGGAGGTGGGCGCCGCCGCCCTCGCCGCCGGCTTCCAGCCCGCGGCGACGTTCACGGGGATGGTGGACGTCCTGGTCGGTGAGCAGGCGGGCCGGAACCTGGTGGCGGCGGCCCGCGAGGCGCTCTCCAACGCCGTGCGGCACGCGGGCGGGAGCCGGATCGAGCTGACGGTCGACGCCTCCGTCACCCTGCCCGACGGCCGTCCGGGCGTGCGTCTCACCGTGGCGGACGACGGCGTGGGGCTGCCGCCGGACGGGCGGCGCAGTGGGCTCGTCAACCTGCGCCGCCGGGCGGAGCAGCTGGGTGGCACCTGCCGCACGGCACCCGGTCTGGGCGGCGCGGGCACCACGCTCGTGTGGGAGGTGCCGTTGTGAGGCCCCGGTCCACGGCGGCTCCGGACGACGCGCCGGGCACGGACGGTGCACGGACCCGGCACGGACGGGCCGAGTGAGGAAACGTTCCGCCGGGCCCGGCTACCGCAACGTCAGCAACCCCTCGATGGCCACCGCGACGCCGTCCTCGTTGTTGCTGAGCGTCTCGAAGGTCGTCGCCGCCCGCACCTGCGCATGGCCGTTGGCCATGGCGTACGACGTGCCGGCCCAGGTCAGCATCTCCAGGTCGTTGGGCATGTCGCCGAAGGCCACGACCTCGTCGGGCGCGATCCCCCGCGCCAGGCAGCAGCGCGCCAGCGTGCTCGCCTTGCTCACCCCGCGCCCGCTCACCTCCAGCAACGCGCTCGGGCTGGACCGGGTGAACTCCGCGAAGTCCCCGGCGGCCCTGCGCGCCAGCTCCAGGAAGAAGTCCGGCGCCAGCTCGGTGTGGTGCGCGAGCAGCTTGAGGACCGGCTGCTCCGCACCGAGGCCCCGGCCCCGGTGCCGGCCCGCCCGGTGCCCGTCCCCGCCGCCCTCGCCGAGCAGCTTCGCGATCGGCGCCACCACCGCACCCGGGTCCTCGAAGAACGGCGGGTAGTCCGGCTCGTAGGTGATGCCCCCGGTCCGCTCCACGGCGAACGTCACCCCCGGGGCCACCTCGCGCAAGGCCCTCACCACTGCCATGGCCGACGAGTGGCTCAGCTCCCGCACCTCGACGATCTCCCGCCCCCGGTGCAGGTCCACCACGGCCGCTCCGTTGCCGCAGATCGCCAGTCCGTGCCGGTGCACGTGGTCGCTGACGACGTCCATCCACCGGGCCGGCCGGCCGGTGACGAAGAAGACCTCGATCCCCGCCTTCTCCGCCGCGTCCAGCGCCGCGACCGTCCGCGCGGACACGGACTTGTCGTCGTGCAGCAGGGTGCCGTCCAGGTCCGTGGCGATCAGCCGCGGCACACGTGCGGGCAGGGGAACACGACGGAACGTAGCGGGGGCATCAGTCACGGTAACCATCCTCCCCCACCCGTCCGCACACTCGTGCAGCACCCTGCCCATTCGAGTACGTGCCGAAGCGCGGCCGCCCGTACGGACCGGTTCCCGGGTCAGAGCCGACCCGGGACCTCCGTGGCGATGCGTTCGAAAACTCCCTGGTCGGCCGCGAACCGCGTCCCCGGGATCGGCCAGTGCATCACCAGTTCCGTGACGCCGACCTCCGCGTGACGCCCCGCGAAGTCCACGAACGCCTCCACCGAATCCAGTGGGCGGTCCGGAGTGAAGCCGATGAGCAGCACCTTCTCCAACTCCGCCGCGTCCCGGCCGGCGGCCTCGCAGGCGGCCCCCAGCCGTTCGATCTGCTCCCCGACGGCGGTCAGCGACTGCTCCGGCGTCCCCGAGTCGCCCAGCTTCGGATCGCCGGTGGTCACCCACGCCTGCCCGTGCCGGGCCGCGAGCCGCAGGCCGCGCGGGCCGTTCGCCGCCACGGCGAACGGCAGCCGGGGCCGCTGCACGCAGCCGGGCACGGTGCGTGCCTCCACCGCCGAGTAGAACCGGCCCTCGAACGTCAGCGCCGGCTCCGTCAGCAGCCGGTCCAGCAGCGGCACGAACTCGGCGAAGCGGTCCGCCCGCTCCTTCGGCGTCCACGGCTCCTGGCCCAGCGCCGTCGCGTCGAAGCCGCTGCCCCCGGCCCCGATGCCGAGCGTGACGCGCCCGCCGGAGACGTCGTCGAGGGAGATGAGCTCCTTCGCCAGCGTCACGGGGTGCCGGAAGTTCGGCGAGGTGACCAGGGTGCCCAGGCGCAGCCGGGTCGTCGCCGTGGCCGCCGCCGTCAGCGTGGGCACAGCGCCGAACCAGGGCCCGTCGCGGAACGGCACCCGCCACGAGAGGTGGTCGTAGGTGTAAGCGGTGTGGAAGCCGAGCGACTCGGCGCGGCGCCACTTCTCGCCGCCCCCCTCGTGCCAGCGGTCGACGGGGAGGATCACGGTACTCAGTCGCATGACCCCGACGATACGTGCGCCTCCTGCTGCGCTGGATATGCCGAACGGAGCAGATTCGGGAAGCCGCGCCGACGTCGCCGTGGGGGCCGCCACCGTGGCGCCATGGGCATGCTGGGGAGGGCCCTTGAAGCCTTGATCGACGCGGCGATCGGTCTACGCCGACCACGGGATGCTCCGGGACCTCTTGGCGGAGCCCGCCCTCACGAGCCGCGGACACCTTGGGACCTGCTGCGCACGTACCTGCGCGAGGGTTCGATCCAGCCACTGCCGATCCTCCGGCTGGTCGCCGCTCACCTGGCGACAGCGTACGCCGTGTTCCGGAAGCTGCCATGGCTGACACGACCCGCATCACGGTCACTCTGCCCACTGAGCAGGTGGCGGAGCTGAAGAGGCTCACGGTCCTTCCATTCGATGGCTGCCGATCTGGTGGTCGGTTCCAACACCATCGTGGAAGTCATGCACGCCCGGGTGAACACCGCCCGACTGGACTGGGTGCTCTCCCAGGTCACGGTGGAAGCGGTGACCGAGCAGACGGCCAGAGCCGCCGCCGGGCTGTTGAAAGAGGCCGGACTGCACGGCCACACGTACGCGATCGATGTCACCGTCGCCGAGCTGGCGCTTCGCCGGCCGGGCCCGGTGGCCATGCTCACGTCGGACGTCGACGACATGGCCAAGCTGTGCGGTAGCCGCGTCCGACTCATCGCGCTCTGATCCGCCGCGGTCGGGACCAAGCCGCCCGGCGTACGTCTTCCCAGTTCAGGCCGCGACAGGCGAACGAGGCTCGACCGGGGTGGCCAGGGTGCCCAGGCGCAGCCGGGGCGTCGCCGTCGCGGGCGCCGTCGGCGGTTGACCGGCGGCGGGGGCGGGGTGCGGCGCGTGTGTCGCCGTCGGGGCGCGGGGTACCCGGCGCGGGTCGCGGGCGCGTGCGGTGGTGCACGGGCCCGGCGGGAGCCGGAGAGCCGGACCGGGCGCGGAACGGGAAGCGGAGGTCGAGCGGATGACGAGCAGGGTCACCGACGTCTGGGGAGCCAGGACGCCGTACGGGCCGGGCGAGCCGTGGCCCGAGCGGGTGGACCAGCACCTCACCGTGGCGGAGTCCGCCGTCGAGCGCTGGGTGCCGTCGGCCTGCGTGCTGTGCTCGAACGGCTGCGGGCTGGACATCGCCGTCGCCGACGGCCGCATCGTCGGGGTCCGGGGCCGGGCGCAGGACCGCGTCAACCGGGGCCGGCTCGGGCCGAAGGGCCTCTACGGCTGGCAGGGCAACCGCTCGCCGGAACGGCTCACGTGGCCGCTCGTGCGCGTCGACGGCGAGCTGCGGCCCACCGACTGGGACACCGCCATGGCCGCCGTCGTCGCCCGCTCCCAGCACGTCATCGACCGGCACGGGCCCCTGGCCACCGCCTTCTACACCTCCGGCCAGCTGTTCGCCGAGGAGTACTACGCGCAGGCCCTCATTGCGCGCGGCGGCATCGGCACCCCGCACCTGGACGGCAACACCCGGCTGTGCACGGCCACCTCGGAGTGGGCGCTCATCGAGAGCTTCGGCAGCGACGGCGATCCGGGGGCCTACGAGGACATCGACGTCTGCGACACCCTCTTCGTCGTCGGCCACAACCCCGCCGAGACGCAGACGGTGCAGTGGGCGCGCATCCTGGACCGGCTGCACGGACCGGACCGCCCGAGCCTGGTGGTCGTCGACCCCCGCGCGACGCCCACCGCCCGCCAGGCCGACGTCCACCTGCGGCTGCGCCCCGGCACGAACGTGGCGCTGCTGAACGCGATCCTGCACGAGCTGATCCGCACCGAGCGGGTCGACACCGCCTTCGTGCGCGACCACACCGTCGGCTACGCGGAGCTGCGCGACACCGTCGCCGCGTACCCGCCGGAGACGGCGGAGGAGATCTGCGGCGTCCCCGCCGCCGACATCCGCGACGCCGCGCACCTCCTCGGCCGCGCCGAGCGGCTGGTGTCCACGGTCCTGCAGGGCGTGTACCAGTCGCACCAGGCGACCGCCGCCGCCGTGCAGGTCAACAACGTCAACCTGCTGCGCGGCATGATCGGCCGCCCCGGCCGCACGGTCTTCCAGATGAACGGCCAGCCCACCGCCCAGAACACCCGGGAGGCCGGTGCCAACGGCACCATGCCCGCCTTCCGTAACTGGCAGAACGACGCCCACATGCGGGAGCTCGCCGACGCCTGGAACGTCGACGTCATGCGGATCCCGCACTGGGCGCCTCCCACGCACGCCCTGGAGATCTTCCGGCACTGCGAGAACGGCTCCGTGCGCTTCCTGTGGGTGACGGGGACCAACCCCGCCGTCTCCCTGCCCGAGCTGCGCCGCATCCGCCGCATCGCCGAGGACGAGCGGCTGTTCCTCGTCGTCTCCGACGCCTTCCTCACCGAGACGGCCCAGCTCGCCGACGTCGTCCTGCCCGCAGCGCTGTGGGGGGAGAAGACCGGCTGCTACACCAACGCCGACCGGACGGTGCACCTGTCCGAGCAGGCCGTCGACCCGCCCGGGGAGGCCCGCTCCGACTTCGCCATCCTCCTGGACTACGCCCGCCGCATGGACCTGCGCGACCAGGACGGCGAGCCGCTCGTCCGCTGGCGGGAACCGGAGGACGCCTGGCGCGACTTCACCGCCCTCACCCGGGGCCGCCCCTGCGACCAGAGTGCCCTCACCTACGCCACCCTGCGCGACGGCACCGGCATCCAGTGGCCCGTCACCGACGCCGCTCCCGAGGGCACCCCCCGCCTCTACAGCGACCACGTCTTCCCCACCTCCGCCGACCACTGCGAGGACTACGGGCACGACATCCTCACCGGCGGGCAGAACCAGGAGGACGAGTACCGCGCCCACGACCCGGCGGGCCGGGCCCGCTTCAAGGCCGCCCCCTACCTGCCGCCGCACGAGCCCGTCGACGACGACTACCCGCTCCAGCTCACCACCGGCCGCACCGTCCACCACTTCCACACCCGCACCAAGACCGGACGCAGCCCCGAACTCCAGGAGGCCGCACCGGAGATGTGGATCGAGCTGACGGCCGAGGACGCCGCGCCGCACGGCATCCGGGACGGCGACCTCGTCCGGGTGTACTCCCGGCGCGGCGAGGTGGCGGCGCCCGCCGTCGTCCGAGGCCATCGGCCCGGCGTCGTCTTCGCCCCCTTCCACTACGGCTACTGGGACGAGGCCGAACCCGGCCGCCACACCCGCGCCGCCAACGAACTCACCCGGACCGAGTGGGATCCGGTGTCCAAGCAGCCCCTCTACAAGCAGACGGCCGTCCGCATCGAGAAGGTCGCCGACGCACGCGACGTGGCCCCCGGCCGCTACTGAGACGGGCAGGTACGGAGATGAACAAGATCGGACAGCTCCTCGGCGAGCTCCACGACGCCGAGACGGACCTGGCCCGGGAGTACCGGCGCGTCAGCGAGCGGCAGGCCGCCGACCACGGGACGCACTACCCCTGCCTCACCCTCGCCGCGCAGTGCGACGAGCACGCCGCGACCGTGCGGGAGCTCGCCGGGCGCTACGAGGAGGACCTCGGCGAGCCCCGGCACTTCGAGGCCCTCGGCAGCGCGCTCGGCGCCCTGCGGCACCGGACCTCCGAGCGGCTGGGCAGCCGGCCGGAGTCGGGGCTGCTGCTCCTGCACGACCTGCGGCACCTGTTCCTGCTCGCGCAGTCGGTGCACGTTTACTGGGTCCTGCTCGGCCAGGCCGCGAGGGCCGTGCGGGACCGGGAGATGCTCGCCGACGTCACCCGGCTGCACCAGCAGACCCTCGCGCAGGTGAAGTGGCTGACGACCCGGCTCAAGAGCACCGCGCCGCAGGTGCTCGCCACCCGCTGAGCGGGCCCGCCGCACCGGAGTCCCGCACCCTGGTGCGGGCGCGCGTTCCCCGCCAGGATGGGCCGCATGGCCAAGGTTGATATCAGTCTCGACGCGGAACTCGTCATCGAGGCGATGCTGCTGTCCGGCACGCGCGATCCCCAGGACGCCGTGGAGGTCGTCGTCCGCGACTACGTCCGGCGCGGGCACCGCACCGAAGCCCGCACCGGGACCACCGACGAGGAGCTGCGGCGCATGGAGCTCCGGCGGACGGAGACCGACACCGCCGGGTGACCCCGGTCGGCGCGGGAAGCGCCGCGGGAGGGATCGGCCTACAGTCGGACGCGTGGGCTTCTGGGACGCGCTGATGGGCCGCAGGAAGCCGGTCAGGCCCGACCTCGACCGGCTCTTCGCGCTGCCCTCCGCCGCCGTGACCCTCCAGGCCGGGGCGGGCTTCGCCCCCACCGGCCTCGGCTCGGTGTGCTTCGCGGGCGTCGAGGGCGGGGCGTTCGACCGGCTCGAGACCGACGTCCGCGCGCTGCTGCCCGGGGCCGAGTTCAGCGAGGACCAGTACGGCTACACCTGGGCGCTCTCGCGGCACACCCCCCAGGAGCTCCCCGCGCTGGTCAACGACCTCCACGCCGTCAACACGCTGCTCCAGGACGGCGGCTTCGGACCGCAGCTGCTGTGCTCGCTCGTCGGCTTCCGCGACCGGGACGGGGACGGTCGTCCGCTCGCGCTCGTCTACCTCTACAAGCGCGGCACCTTCTACCCCTTCGCCCCGCTGCCCGGCATCGCGGCCGAGCGACGGGACAACGCGCTCGAACTCCAGACCCGCGGCCTCCTCGCCGACGACCTGCCGGTGGAGGAGGACCTCAGCCGCTGGTTCCCGCTCTGGGGCGCGCCGGGCCTGTGAACGGGCTCACGGGGCCGGCCCCGTGAGCAGATGGAAGCACGAGAAGCACGAGAAGCACGAAAAGCGCTAGAAAGCATGAAAAGCGGACAAGGCGTACAGTCCGAAGGAGATGGGGTGACCGGGGAGGCAGGAGGCGCGTGTCATGGCCAGAACGACCCGTTACGCACCGGACCGCGGCCTCACCCGCCGTATGGCCACGACGATGTTCTTCATCGGCCTGCTCTACGTCGTCTTCATGGGCGTGCTGATCGCGCTGCTGCAGAACGCCTGGCCGCTGATCGTCCTCTTCGCCGGGGGCATGTTCGTCGTCCAGTTCTGGTTCAGCGACCGCATCGCCGCCTACAGCATGGGCGCCCGTGAGGTGACCCCCGAGCAGGCCCCCGAGCTGCACGGGGCCGTCGACCGCCTCTGCGCCCTGGCGGACATGCCCAAACCCCGTGTCGCCATCGCCGATTCCGACGTCCCCAACGCCTTCGCCACCGGCCGCAGCCAGGACAAGGCCCTCGTCTGCGCCACCACCGGGCTGCTGCGGCGTCTGGAGCCGGAGGAACTGGAAGGCGTCCTGGCGCACGAACTGTCCCACGTCGCCCATCGCGACGTCGCCGTCATGACCTTCGCCTCCTTCCTCGGCGTCCTCGCGGGCAGCCTCACCCGGCTGGCACTGTGGGGCGGCATCATGCGCGGTGGCGAGCGCAACCAGAACACCGCGATCCTCGCCCTGGTCATTCCGCTGGTCAGCGTCGTGGTGTACGTGATCAGCTTCCTGCTGACGCGGCTCCTGTCCCGGTACCGCGAGCTGTCCGCCGACCGGGGCGCGGCGCTGCTCACCGGCAAGCCGTCGGCGCTCGCCGCCGCCCTGACGAAGATCAGCGGCCAGATGTCCCGCATCCCCACCCGCGACCTGCGCCGCGCCGAGCCGTTCAACGCCTTCTTCTTCGTCCCCGCCTTCTCCGGCGACTCACTCGCCCGGCTGTTCTCCTCGCACCCCACCCTCGAACAGCGCCTGGCCCAGCTCGCCACCATCACCCGGCACCTGAACCGCTGACCGTGGCGACCCGGCACCGCGCCGCCGGTGCCGGACCGCCCCGCGCCGCACGACCTCGCCGTCACCCCAGCCGGTAGGTGGTGTGGTGCGCCCGTGACGTCTCCCCGACCGGGCGGAGGCAACCGGCCAGGCACAGGTCCAGCAGCGCCCGGTTGACCACGGCGACGTCCAGCCCGGTGCGCTCGGCGATCCTGCGCGGTGAGGCCTGGAGCGTGCCGTGGCTGAGGATGATCGGCAGCGCGTAGGCGGCCACGGCCCACACCTCCTTGCTCAGCAGGTGCTGCGCGCGCCACCGCTCCAGCAGCGCGGCGGCCTCGTCCCGACGCTGAGCGGGCAGCATCGGTCGCGGCGGCTTCTGCGGCTCGGCCGTCACCCGGTCGAGGATCTCGGTGATCCTCACCATCGTCTCGGACTGCTGGCGCTGCACCGCCGCGACGCCCGCCTGCGTCTCGAAGGCCAGGGCGAGGATGGAGTCGACGTACTCCGCGTTGGCGCAGGGGGGCCGGGCTTCGCTCGACTGGGCCTGGTCCTTGGTCCCCCCGGTCTCCGTCGCACCGGACGGCCCCTTCGCCAACAGCGGCGCCAGCACCTCGTGCCGCGCCCACCGGTCGAACGCCTTGGCCCTGGGGTTCTTTCGTGCCACGGAGAGCACCTTGACGGTGCCGGGCAGGCTCAGCAGCACGCGGACGGTGTTCGGGCCGGTCGGTCCACGTCGACTATTAGTCGACGTGGTGTGACCTGCGGAGACGTCGACGGTCATCCACTCGTCCCCGTCCAGGAGCCGCCGGTACGTGGTGTTGAGATGCGGCAGGTCTGCGGCTGCCGAGACCTCGTGGAGCCAGAACCACTTGCCGCCGTCCTCGGCGGTGACGAGTTGGACGGTCTCGCCCGTCCCCGGGTAGGTGAGGGCCTCGGCGAGGAGCCCGAGACCCCTGAGCTGAGGGTCGGCGGGCAGGGTCGGGGGGCGTTCGGTCATGGTCGTCCTCTTTCGGGTGTCGTCGTTCCCACGCGGTGGTCGGCCGGTGGGCTTGAGGGGCCCGCGCCGGTCAGGCGGGGGCGGGGGTCGGGTTCGTGCCGCGGAGTGCCGCACGGGCGGCTGCGGCGCCCCGGCGGACCCGTTCGCGGTGGGCCTCCGTCACCGGGGGTGTGGCCGGTTCGCCCGTCCGGCACGCCCGGCATCGGCCGGGCTTGCGCAGGGGGGCCGCGCAGTCCGCGCACTCGGCGGGCCGCCTGGGAGGCGGGGGCGGCGCCGGCCGGTCGGGCATCTTGCGGCGCAGCCGGTTCGCCAGGAGGGCGAGGGGCGAGTGGACGCGGTCGGGAAGCCCTGCGGTGAGGGCGCCCCGGAGGGCGTCGCCGCCGAGGCCGCCCGCCCGCCACCGGTCGACGAGCGGCGCCAGCTCGACGGCCTCCGCCGTGCCGAGCGCGATCCGTGGTTCCCTCCGGCCGAGCGAGAGCAGCAGCGAGACGGCGGAGCGCAGCGGCTCCGGCACGGCGACGGGTCCGCTCCCGGCGCCCGGCGTGCGTGGCGGTCGCGGCGTGCGCGGTGGGCGTGGCGGGCGTGGCGGGCGACTGCGGCGGGGGCTGGGGGTGGGAGGTTCTTGTGCCCCGGTGGTTGAACCCGAAGGGTTGCCTCCCGCACGCCCAGTCGCCGGTTCACCGGAGTCCGGAACGCCGGACGCGGTGGTCGGCTCGGGCTCCCGGGTTTCCCGTACCTCGTCGTACGGGGTGTCGTACACCTCGTACACCGTGTACCTCTGGCCGGTGACGGAGTCGTTGCCCTGTTGACGGCGCAGGTAGCAGGCCGACTCCAGCTCGCGCAGGGCGTCCGCGACGCGGTCGCGGCCCTCCTTGCGCTGTTTGGCCAGGGAGTGGATGTCCGTGGCGGCCCGCTCGGGGAGGCTCAGGAGGTAGACGAGGATGCCGGCGGCGCACCACGAGATGCGTCGGTCGCGGAGCAACGCGTTCGAGTAGGTGGAGAAGGAGCGCCGGGGCGTCATACGATGAATGCGCATGGGAAGTGCTGTTCCTCGTGCCACGGCCCTCGGATGTTGGCGCATCGCGGGGGCCTTTTCGTGTTTGCGGTCGAGCTGAACCTATCTGCACGGAGTGCGGATAAAGCAAGTTCCGGGAATAGGTGAAACATCAAGTACACCGGAGCCCGGAAACCCGTACACGGCGCCTTCTTGCCTACATTTTCCCGGCTCTGAGCTGCGGTGACGCCCATTCTCTGCCTCAATGCCGGTGCCGGAATGTGGCATTCCGCGATAATGCTTTTCACCCTCCCGGGTGAACGTGAAAAGATGCGGTCATGACACATTCCTTCATCCGGTTCCAGGCGACGACGCCGAACCACCGAGGCGTCCTCCCCGGCATCTTCGTCGTCGTGAACGGGCTCGCCCGGGACGGGAGGCTGACCGCCGAGCAGGAGGAGTTCCGCCGGACGACGAACGCCTGGTACGACGCCGCCTACACCAACCCCACCCACGTCGAGCCCACCGTCTACGACCACGCCGTGAACCCGGGCGCCGTCGCGTGGTTCAGGGCGTCGGCCGGGCACCTGCTGGCCCGCGTCGAGGGCTACCTCGCCATCCTGACCGCCCACGGCGTGCCCCACGTGCGCCTGGAGTCCGCCGATCCGGGGCGGATCGTCTACGAGGACGCCGACCAGGTCGTCGTCGTCCCGCACACCCCGCACCCGCCGCGCGCCCCGCATGCGGCAGGCTGAGCCCGGAACGTCAGTCCGTCCGGCGGGTTTCGCCGAGCCAGGTGCGCAGGGCCCAGTGCCAGTGGAGGCAGGTCAGGAGGGACGGGCGGTCACCGGGGTCGGCGGCCTCCAGCGGGGTGCCGGTCAGGGCGGCCAGGCGGCCCAGCCGGTAGCGGACGGTGTTGGGGTGGACGTGCAGCACGGCCGCCGTCTGGTCCTGCCGCATCCCGTGGTCGAAGTAGGCGCGTGCGGTGACGGCCAGCTCCCGGTGGAAGTCGTCGGCGGGGTTCAGAGCTCCGAGCAGGTCCCGGCACAGCAGCTCGGCGAGCCGGGGCTGGGCGTCCAGGGCGATCTCCACGGCGAGGTCCGTGAGGTGGTGCAGGCCCGTCGCGCGCGCCCCGGCGGGCCCCTGGGCGCCCACGGCGCGCAGCCCGGCGTCGCACAGTGCGTGCAGGTGGCGCGCCTGGCTCAGCGAAGCGGCGGGCGCCACGACGACGAGGGCGTCGGCGCCCAGGGCCTCGGCGGTGGGGAGGCGGGCGGCGAGACCGGCCAGCCGTCCCTCCACCAGCCCGAACGCGCCGTCCGAGGAGGCCAGTCGGCCTTCCAGCGCCTGTGCGCGTACCGGGTCCGTCACGTCGGACAGCACACAGTGGTACGGCCGGTCGTGGTGCAGCCCGGCCCGCGCCAGCTCGTCCGCACCGACAGCGCCCGGGGGACCCGCGCCGTCGGCCGTCCGCCGGTCGCCGTGCAGCAGGCGGCGCAGGACCTGGGTGCGGGCGTCCCGCGCCGTGCGGGCCAGTTCGAGCTGCGCGGTGTGGTAGCCGTCGATGACGTGCAGCTCCATCGCCCCCGCGTAGCGGTCGAAGTCCAGGAGCGCCTGGATGACCGCCCCGGAGGCGACGCCCGCCGTCCGGCCGCGCTCGACGGCGATCTCCGTGGCGCGGCTGCGGCCGGCCTGGACGCCACGGAGGAGCGCGGTGATCGGGACGCCCTGGGCCGCGCGATCGCGCCCGAGCAGCGTCGCGGCGGTGAAGTCCTGTTCGCCCGAGGCCCGGGGTTCCCCGGCGGACGCCAGGGCCGCCGCCAGCAGCACCGCGATGTGGCGGCGGTTCTCGGACTCCGGCAGCCGGGCCACGGCGGGGGAGTGGCGTCGGGCCGCCGCCACGATCTCCTCGACGACCCCGGCGTCGGCCGCGAGGTCGTGCAGCACCCGCCGGAACAGGGCGCGTTCGGCCGCTTCCGTCACCGGCGTCCCGCCTCTCCCGCCGGTCCGGCGTGTTGTGGCCCGGACACAACCCGGGCGCCCGGCCGGTGGCTGCCGCTGCCTACCTCGGGGGCCGCGCCGCTCGCCTCCCTGGTGGCTACCGCAAAGTAACACCGGCTCCACCGCCCCGGCACACCCCCCACGTCAGCCGAAGGGTGCACCTCATGGCAGTAGCTCTCCGCACGCGTCCCGTGGCCGCCCCGGCGCTCACCCCTGCCCTCGTCGCCGCCCTTGGCGCGCTCCCCGCGCCGACGGCCTGGGCCGCCGCCCCGGCTCCCGCCACTCCGGTCGGCACTGCGGCCGCCGAACCGGACGAGCCGCTCCGGGAGGTCTTCTTCGCGGGCAACAACGGGGAGGGCACGGCGACGGTCCTCACCTCGCGCGGCGACCCGGAGCCGATCGGCACGCTCGACCTCATTCTCCGAGAGCGCGGCCGACCGGGTGACGGCGATCAGCTTCGCGACCGGCGAGAAGCTGGGCTCCGTGGCCGTCGGGGACCACCCGCAGCGCGTCCGCCTCGGGCACGTCCCGGCGGGCTGGACCGGTGCGTCAACGCGGTGACGTCCCCGCGCCCGGCTCGGCGTCGGTCGCCAGCCGGGCGTGCACCTCCACGTCGTGGCGGACGCCGTCGTAGGCCAGGCGCTGCCGCTGGAGCCCCTCCACAGCGTAGCCGGACGCGAGGGCGACGGCGCAGGAGGCCGGATTGTCCACCCGGTGCCCCAACTCCAGCCGGAAGAGGCCCAGGTCGTCGAAGGCCCAGCGTGACGCCGTCCGGCACGCGAACGTCGCCACGCCACGGCCACGCGCGGCGGTGACCGTCCAGTACGACACCCAGCCGGTGCCGTGCACGCGCTCCACCGCGCTCACCGCCACGTTGCCCAGGACGGCGTCGTCCCCGTCCACGACGGCGAACGCGTACGACGTGCCCGCCCCCCACTCCTCGGCACTTCGGCCGATCCAGGACCGCGCCGCGGCCGGGGTGTCGACGGGCGTCGCCGTCTGGCGGTCCATCTCGGGCTCGGCGAAGGCCGCGACGAGCGCGTCGGCGTCGTCGGTACGCCACTGACGAAGCTGCACGGGACGGACCTCCTGTCGGATCGCCGGACGAGGTGCGGGGTACCAGGTGCGGGGTACGAGCGGGGTACGAAGGCGGTGACGGCACACGGCCCGCCCGCGTCGGCCAGGTAGGCGGGCAGGCCGTGGACCGAGCAAGTCACCCGTTCGAGTGACATGTTGCCATCATCGAACAGCGGACCGGGCCGGCGCCACCGCGCCCCGCCCGGCACCGTCCGTCGCCGTCACACTTCAGCCACGGACACGGACACCGGACCGTCGCCCCGACGGACGCGCCCGGCGTGCCCGCCCTCCCGGCCCGCTCCACGCTGGACGGACGAGTCGAGCGGAGGCAGCCATGGAGAGCACCGAGTACGTCGACCTGACGGGACGGCGCGCCCTGGTCACCGGCGGCGCCCGTGGCCTGGGCGCGGCCATCGCCCGGAGGCTGGCCCGCAGCGGGGCGGCCGTACGGGTCGCCGACGTGCGCTGGCAGGAGGCCGAGGAGCTGTGCGACGCGCTGAAGGAGGAGGGCCGCGACGTCCGGTTCCTGGAGCTGGACATCCGTGAACCGGCCGCCGTCGCGGCGGCGTTCACGGAACTCGACGACGCCGGGCAGCCCCTGGACATCCTCGTCAACAACGCGGCCGTCGACATCTCCAAGCCCATCGAGCACCTGACCGCCGACGAGGTCACCCACGTCGTCACCACGAACCTGCTCGGACCGATGTACCTGTGCCTGGAGACCTACCGTCGCATGGTGGCGCGCGGCGGCGGGCACATCGTCAACATCCTCTCCACGGCATCGCGCCGGACGTGGACCGAGGCGGCACCCTACGCCGCCGGCAAGGCGGGGCTGCGCGCCTTCACCCACACCCTCTTCCAGGAGGCCCAGCGCGACTGCCTGGGCGTCGGCGTCACCGGCATCATCGCGGGCGGTATGGAGACCCCCTTCATCCTGGAGCGTTTCCCCGACGCCGACACGACCAAGCTCCAGGACCCGGCCGTCGTCGCCGACACCGTGCTGTACGCCCTCTCCGTGCCGCAGACCAGCGCCGTCGGTGAGCTCACGATCGTGCCGCGCAACGAGCCCTCCTGGCCCTGAACCTCTCCCTCACAGCCAGCCGTTGCGGCGGAAGGCGCGGTACAGCAGACCGCTGATGGAGGCCATGAGCCCGAGGGCGGCCGGGTAGCCGTAGGCCCAGTGCAGCTCGGGCATGTGGGCGAAGTTCATGCCGTAGATCCCGGCGATCATCGTCGGAGCGGCGATGATCGCCGCCCAGGCCGAGATCTTGCGCATGTCCTCGTTCTGCCACATGCCCGCCTGGGTGCTGTGGGCGTCCAGCATGGAGTCGGTGAGCTCGTCGCACCCGGCCACGGCCGACGCGACCCGCAGCACGTGGTCGGCCACGTCGCGGAAGTAGGGCACCAGGGCCTCCGGATAGCGCTGCGGAGCCGGTGACATGAACTCGTGGGCGACGGGCACGAGCGGCCGGATCGCGCCCCGGAACTCCAGGACCTCCCGCTTGAGCGAGTAGATCTCCCGCGTCAGGTCCACCCGCTCCGGGGTGAACACCCGCAGCTCCAGCTCCTCGATGTCCTCGCCGACGAGGCCGACGATGTGCCCGTAGGTGTCCACGACGGCGTCGGCGAGGGCGTACAGCAGCCCGTACGCCCCGTGCTCCAGCAGCTCCGGCTTCCGCGCCAGCGCCGCACGGGCCGTGTCCGGGGCGTCGCTCGGGCCGTGCTGGACCGTGACGACCCAGCACGGGTTGCTGAAGATCATCAGCTCCCCGGTGTCGATGGCGCTGGTCGCCTCGGTGTAGCGCAGGGTGCGCAACACGTAGAACACCATGTCGTCCCCGTACCGCTCCCGCTTGGCCCGCTGGTGCGCGTGCAGCGCGTCCTCGACGGCCAGCGGGGGCAGCTCCAGCGCCTGCGCGACCGGCAGCAGGTCCTCCGCCGTCGGCTCGCCGAGGTGCACCCACGCGAGGCCGCCCTCGGGCAGATCCCGGGCGTACCGAACGGCCTCACCGGGGCTGACGGCACGCAGCACCGGATCGTCGGGAAGGGAAACGAACCCCTGCATGCGGCCCATCCTGGAGCTTGACGCCAACTCCCGCACTCCTGCCCACCCCGTACGGCCGCATGCGGACGCCCGCTGCGCCGCCCCGGAGTGGGCGGGTGGGGTCACAGGTGGCGGGTGAGGCGGGCGGTGGCGCGGAGGAGGCGGGGGGAGAGGCGGGAGAGGGCGTGGACGAGGTGTGCCTCCGGTGTCACCGGGACGACCGCACGGTTGTGGACGACGGCCCGGATGACGGCGGCCGCCACCTTCTCCGGCGGGTAGCCGCGCCGGGCGTAGAGCCCGGCCGCACGGTCCCGGCGGCGCTGCTGCTCGGCGGCGTCCACCCCGGCGAACCGGGACGTGCGGGTGATGCCGGTGTTGACGACTCCGGGGCAGACGGCGGTGACGCCGATGCCCTGCCCGGCCAGCTCGGCGCGCAACGACTGGGTGAGCATGAGCACCGCCGCCTTGGAGGTGCTGTAGGCGGGGAGCATCGTCGAGGGCAGGAAGGCGGCGGCCGAGGCGATGGTGACGATGTGTCCGCCCTGGCCGCGCGCGGCCATCTGGCGGCCGAAGAGGCGGCAGCCGTGGATGACGCCCCAGAGGTTGACGTCCAGCAGCCGCCGCCAGTCCTCCGCGGTGGTGTCCAGCAGCGGGCCGGCCAGTCCGACCCCGGCGTTGTTGACCAGGACGTCGACGACGCCGTGGTCGGCGGCGGTCCGGGCGGCCAGCTCCTCCATCGCCCGCTCGTCGGCCACGTCGACCTCCTCGGCCCAGGCCTCCTCGGCGCCGACCAGCCGGGCCGTCTCGGCGGTGCGGGCCGCCCCCGCGCCGTCCCGGTCGACCGCGACGACGCGGGCCCCCGCCTCGGCGAAGGACAGGGCCACGGCCCGGCCGATGCCGCCCGCCGCGCCCGTCACCAGGACGAGGCGGCCACCGAACCGCTCGGCGTGGGG
The DNA here is from genome assembly GCF_037911585.1 of Streptomyces sp. GSL17-111. Classification (NCBI taxonomy): domain Bacteria; kingdom Bacillati; phylum Actinomycetota; class Actinomycetes; order Kitasatosporales; family Streptomycetaceae; genus Streptomyces; species Streptomyces sp. GSL17-111. Next base: position 2,809,550 of record NZ_JBAJNS010000001.1, on the reverse strand, counting down.
GCCGGGCGCCACGACCTGCCGGGGCGCCGTCGCGCCCTCGTGGGCGGTGATGTGGGAGGCGATCCACCGGGCGAGCTGGTCCGGGCGGGTGCGCTGCACCCAGTGCTTCGCGGAGATCGTCCGCCGCGTGAGCTGCGGCGCCCACCGGTCCAGGTCGTCGTAGAGGGAGGGGTGCAGGTAGGCGTCACGCGTGGGGACGACGAGCTGCACCGGCACGTGCGCGGTGGCGTCCGTGCGCGGCCGCCGCATCCGGGGCCTGATGTTGTCCCGGTAGAGCCAGGCCCCGTGCACGGCGTCGTCGGTGAAGGAGGCGGTGGGGTAGCCGTCGTCCGGGAGGCCCTCCAGGCGCCGCAGCAGAGCGGGGCCCCGGCGCCCGAGCGGCCCTCTGAGTACCCGCTCCGGCAGGCCGGGGACGTGCAGGGCCCCGATGTACCACGACTTGGCGCGCTGCCGGGCGAGCTGAACGGTGTGCCGGGGCGTCGGCCGGGCCCGGCGCTCGCGCATCCAGAGCGCGAAGTGGTCGGTCAGCGGACCGGAGACGGACGTGAACGTGGCGATCCGGCCCTCGGTACGCCGCACGGTCGCGAACTCCCAGCCCTGCACCGAGCCCCAGTCGTGCCCGACGAGGTGCACCGGACGGTCGGGGCTCACGGCGTCGGCCACGGCGAGGAAGTCGTCGGTGAGCTTCTCCAGGGTGAAGCCGCCGTGCAGTGGCCTGGGCGCGCTGGACCGGCCGTGCCCGCGCACGTCGTACAGCACCACGTGGAAGCGGTCCGCCAGCCGCTCGGCGACGAGGGACCACACCTCCTTGGAATCCGGATAGCCGTGGACGAGGACGACGGTCGGCCGCTCGGTGTCGCCGAACTCGGCGACGCACAGCCGCACCCCTTCGGGCCTGACGACCCACCGCTCCCGCGCGGCCGCCCGTGATCCGCCCTCGCTGCTCATACGGCTGCTCCTCCACCTGGTGCGCCCCCGCCGGCCCCCGTCGGGCCCGGACCCTTCCGGACGTCGCTGTCCGAGCCGATCCCGCCTCACCCTAAGGCGGTGCGTCAGCGCCGCGAAAGACCTGTGGATACCTGCGGTAACGCCCCGTGTGCGTCGCCGACACCAGGGGTGGCCCTACGGAGGGGAGGGGCCGGTCTCCGACCTGAGGCGGAGACCGGTCCCCCCGCAGAGGCGGACGCCACGCCCCCGCACCACCGATAGCGTCGGGCCCGTGACTGTGATCGTGACCCAGAGCCTCACCAAGCGGTATCCCCGGGTGACCGCGCTCGACCGCCTGACCGTCGACATCACCCCGGGCGTCACCGGCCTCGTGGGGGCCAACGGCGCGGGCAAGTCGACGCTCATCAAGATCCTGCTCGGCCTCTCCCCGGCCACCGAGGGGGACGCCCGCGTCCTCGGCCTGGACGTCGCCACCGAAGGCCCGGCCATCCGGGAGCGGGTCGGGTACATGCCCGAACACGACTGCCTGCCGCCCGACGTCTCGGCCACCGAGTTCGTCGTCCACATGGCGCGGATGTCGGGGCTGCCGCCGACAGCGGCCCGGGAACGCACCGCCGACACCCTGCGCCACGTGGGCCTCTACGAGGAGCGCTACCGCCCGATGGGCGGCTACTCCACCGGCATGAAGCAGCGCGTCAAACTCGCGCAGGCCCTCGTCCACGACCCGCGGCTGGTGCTGCTGGACGAGCCCACCAACGGCCTCGACCCGGTGGGCCGCGACCACATGCTCGACCTCATCCGGCGCGTCCACACCGACTTCGGCATCTCCGTCCTCGTCACCTCGCACCTGCTCGGCGAGCTGGAGCGCACCTGCGACCACGTGGTCGTCGTCGACGGCGGGCGGCTCCTGCGCTCCTCGTCGACCTCCGACTTCACGCAGGCCACGGCCGCGCTCGCCGTCGAGGTCACCGACACCGACACCCACCCCGACGGCGGGGCGGCCCTCCTGGACGCCCTCACCACCGCCGGGCTCGCCGCGCGGCCGGCCTCCGCCGAGGGCGGACTGCCGGGCGCCGGGCACGTCCTCCTCGTCGACGTGGCCGGGGAGGAGACCTACGACCTGGTGCGGGACGCCGTCGTCGACCTCGGTCTCGGCCTCGTCCGCATGGAGCAGCGCCAGCACCACATCGCCGAGGTCTTCCAGCAGCACGACAGCGACAGGAAGGGAGGCAGCGGCCATGCAGGCTGACCCCACCCACCCGGGCGGCGGGCCGAGCGACACCTCCGGGCACGCCGCCAGCATCCACAACATCGGCTACCGCGCCTACGAGGGTGCCCGGCTCGGCCGGGGCTACGCCCGCCGCTCGCTGTTCGCCCAGTCCCTGCGCGGGGGCTACGGGCTCGGCCGGTCCGCCCGCTCCAAGGTCACGCCGATGCTCCTCTTCGGGATCATGTGCGTGCCCGCCCTCGTCGTCGTGGCCGTGGCCATCACCACCGGCGTCGACGAGCTGCCGGTGGACTACCGCGCGTACGCCTCCTTCCTGGCGCCGGTCATCGGCCTCTACCTGGCGGCCATGGCTCCGCAGTCCGTCTCCCGGGACCTGCGCTTCCGCACCGTGCCGCTGTACTTCTCCCGGCCCATCGAGCGCGTCGACTACGTCCTCGCCAAGTACGCGGCCATGGCGGCGGCGCTGTTCGTCTTCACCGCCGCGCCCCTGGTGGTGCTGTACGCCGGGGCGCTGCTGGGCGAGCTGGACTTCGCCGAGCAGACGCGGGACTTCTCGCTCGGCCTGGTCTCCGTCGCCGTGCTCTCCCTCGTCTACGCCGGGATCGGGCTCGTCGTGGCCGCCCTCACCCCGCGTCGCGGCTTCGGCGTCGCCGCGATCATCGCGGTGCTGACGATCCCCTACTTCGCCGTCAGCACCCTGCAGTTCATCGCCTCCGAGAGTGGTGGCGCCGGCGACGGCACCGCAGCCGTCGGCTGGCTGGGGCTGGCCTCCCCGGGCACGCTGATGTCCGGCTTCCAGGCGAAGTTCCTCGACGCCCCCTCCGACTTCCCCGGCGGCGTCGTCCCGAGCGACGCGGCGGGCCTGTGCTACCTCCTCCTCGTCCTCGCCCTCGTGGCCGGCTCGTACGCCGCCCTGATGGCCCGCTACCGGAAGGCCGGACTGTGACCACGATCCGCATCGACCACGTCTCGCGCTGGTTCGGGAACGTCGTCGCTGTCAACGACGTCACGATGGACGTGGGCCCGGGCGTCACCGGCCTGCTCGGCCCGAACGGCGCGGGCAAGTCCACGCTCATCTCCATGATGGCCGGGTTCCTCGCCCCGTCCGTCGGCAGCGTCACCCTCGACGGCGCCACGATCTGGCGCAACGAGGCGGTGTACCGGCACATCGGCATCGTGCCGGAGCGCGAGGGCATGTACGACTTCCTCACCGGCGAGGAGTTCGTCCGCGCCAACGCCGAGCTGCACGGCCTGCCGGACCCGGGCGCCGCGGCCCGTCGCGCCCTGGCCACCGTCGAGATGGAGTACGCGCAGGACCGGCGCATCGACACCTACAGCAAGGGCATGCGGCAGCGCGTCAAGATGGCCTCCGCGCTCGTGCACGAGCCTGCGGTGCTGCTGCTCGACGAGCCGTTCAACGGCATGGACCCGCGCCAGCGCATGCAACTCATGACCCTGCTGCGGCGCATGGGCGAGGAGGGCCGCACGGTGCTGTTCTCCTCCCACATCCTGGAGGAGGTCGAGCAGCTCGCCGCGCACATCGAGGTCATCGTCGCCGGGCGGCACGCCGCCAGCGGCGACTTCCGGCGCATCCGCCGGCTGATGACCGATCGGCCGCACCGCTACCTGGTCCGCTCCACGGACGACCGGGCCCTCGCGGCCGCCCTCATCGCCGACGAGTCCACGGCCGGCATCGAACTCGACTGGAACGAAAGGGCCCTGCGCGTCCAGGCGATCGACTTCGCGCGCTTCACCCGGGAACTGCCGCGCATCGCCCGTGCCCACGACATCCGGCTCCTGACCGTCTCGCCCTCGGACGAGTCGCTGGAGTCCGTCTTCGCCTACCTCGTCTCGGCCTAGCTAGGAGCCCGCGATATGTACGATCCCACCGTCGCCCGGCTCACCTACCGGGCGCTGCTCGGCCGCCGCCGGGCCGCCCTGCTGGCCGCGCTCCCCGCGCTGCTGCTCCTCATCGCCACGGTCGTGCGCGTGATGGACCTCGCGGACCAGGACGTCGCCGTCAACCTGCTCAGCGGCTTCGCCCTCGCCACGATGGTGCCCCTGATCGGCGTCATCGCCGGCACCGGGGCCATCGGTCCGGAGATCGACGACGGCTCCATCGTCTACCTGCTGTCCAAGCCGGTGAAGCGGCCGACGATCATCGTCACCAAGCTCGTCGTGGCGGTCGCCGTGACGATCGCCTTCTCCGCGCTGCCCGTCCTGCTGGCCGGGTTCATCCTCGTCGGCGGCGACCAGCAGATCGCCATCGCCTTCGCACTCGCCGCCATGTTCGCGTCCCTCGCGTACAGCGCCCTGTTCCTGCTGCTCGGCACGGTCACCCGGCACGCCGTGGTCTTCGGCCTGGTGTACGCGCTGCTGTGGGAGACGCTGATCGGCTCGCTCATGCCCGGCGCCCGCACCCTCAGCGTGCAGCAGTGGGGCCTGGCGGTGGCCGACGAGGTCGTGGCGAGCGGCGTTCGCCTCGACGCCGACGTGAGCCTCGGCCTGGCGGCCGTCCTGATCGCCGTCGTGACGGTCGTGGGCACCTGGTACGCGGGACAGCGCCTCAAGGTGCTGACGCTGGCCGGCGAGGAGTGAGGAGTGCCGCTGGTTTCACGTGAAACCAGCGGCACCCACCCGCGTCCCACCACGGCGACAGCGACGGCGACGGCAACGGCACGGCCACGACAGCACGCAGCCCTCCGCCGTTCAGGTCGGACCGACCGCCCGTCAGAGGGACGGGCCGTGACGCCACCCCGGCGTGCGGAGTTGTACGCGGCGCACTTGCTCCCCCACCGTAGGGATGTACGCCGATGACCACTCCGTCCCCCTCCCCGACCTCCGGCCTGCTGCGCCCGGCCGCCCGCGCCGTCACCGCCGCGGCCCTCGCCGCGGCCCTCGCCCTGACCGCCGCTCCGAGCGCCACCGCCCTGGCCGCGCCGGCCGCCGGTGCGCCCGCCTCCGGTGCGCTGCTCGGCCCGGCTCTCAAGGCCGGGCCGCTGCCCGTCGGAGGCCCCACCGACACGATCGACACCACTCCGGCACCCCGGCCCGAGGCCGCGCCCGCCGAGGGGGGCGGCTGGCGTCAGGGGGACCTGCACCTCGACGCCCGGGAGAACGCCGCCGTCGAGGAGTTCCTGGACGAGGCGTCCCGGGCCGAGAAGACCATCACCCCGCAGCTGCGCACCGTTGCCGCGTGGACGGGCGCGGAACTGGTCGGCCTCGACCAGCGGCTCAAGTCCGAGGACTCCACGAAGCGCAAGATCGCCACCTGGCTGGCGGGCGACCCGAACCAGACCGTCCACGAAGCCCTGGACGACCTCAACGACTCCGTGCGCTACACCTTCCAGTGGGAGGACCACGCGTACACCGAGGGCGTCCGGACGGCCTCCCATCTGCTCGTCGACTGGGGACACGAGAGCGTGCGCTGGGCCAACACCTGGAAGGACCGCTCCACCTACCAGGGCGTCAACGCCGCCTGGAAGGAACCCATGTGGGGTCACACCTACGAGATCCAGTTCCACACCCCGGCCAGCAAGCACGCCGCGACGGTGACGCACCCGCTCTACGAGGAGCAGCGCCTCCCCGGCACGTCGCCGCAGCGCAAGGCCGAACTGGCCGAGCGGCAGAGCCGGATCTTCGCCGCCGTCCCGGTGCCCGAGGGTGCCGAGGAGCTGGCCGCGCCCGCGCACACGCGGCCGCCCCGGGTGCCCCAGCCCGCCTGAGCGACCGCCCGGAGCGCGGTCGTCCCCGCAGGACGGCCGCGATGCGGCCATGATGGCGGAATGGACGACTTCGATGTGATTGTGGTGGGCGCGGGCCCGGTCGGGGAGAACGTCGCCGACCGGGCCCGCGCGGCGGGCCTGTCCGTGGCACTCGTCGAGAACGAACGCGCCGGGGGCGAGTGCTCGTACTGGGCCTGCATGCCGAGCAAGGCGCTGCTGCGTCCGCCCGCCGCCCTGGCCGAGGCGCGCGCCGTGGCGGGAGCCCGCGAGGCGGCGGGGGGACGGCTGGACGCGGGCGCGGTCCTCGCGCGCCGCGACTCCTTCGCCGCGCACTGGGACGACGCGGGACAGGTCCGGTGGATCGACTCCACCGGGGCGGAGTTCCTGCGCGGCCACGGCCGGCTCGACGGCCCGAGGCGCGTGACGGTCGAGGACGCCCACGGGGGGCGGCGCACGCTGACCGCGCGGCACGCGGTCGCCGTCTGCACCGGGACGCGGGCGAAGATCCCCGGCCTCCCCGGCCTGGCGCGCGCCGGGAGCGGTGGCGGGAGCCCCGACGGGAGCGCCGACGCGGGCGCCGACGTGGACACCGACGCGGGCGTGCGGCCGTGGACCAACCGCGAGGGGACGGCCGCGTCGAGCGTGCCGGACGCGCTGGCCGTGGTCGGGGGCGGGCCCGTCGCCGTCGAGCTGGCCTCGGCCTGGCAGGCGCTGGGCTCGTCCGTCACCCTCCTCGTCCGGGGCGCGGGCGTGCTGGACCGGATGGAGTCCTTCGTCGGGGAGTACGTCACCGAGGGGCTGCGGGCCGCCGGGGTGGACGTGCGGCTGGGCACCGAAGCGGCCGAGGTGGCCCGCACGGCCCCGGACGGCCCGGTCACCGTCCGGCTGCGGGGCGGGGGAGAGCTGCGGGTCGACGAGATTCTGTTCGCCACCGGGCGCGAGCCCCGCACCGACGACATCGGCCTGGACACCGTCGGCCTGGAGCCCGGCGCGTGGCTGGACGTGGACGACTCCTGCCGTGTCGACGGAGTGCGCGGCGGGTGGCTGTACGGCGTGGGCGACGTCAACCACCGCGCACTCCTCACCCACCAGGGCAAGTACCAGGCCCGCATCGCCGGTGCCGCCATCGCCGCCCGCGCGGCGGGCGTGCCGCTGCTGGAGAGCGACCGCTGGGGCGCGCACGCCGCCACCGCCGACCACGACGCCGTCCCGCAGGTCGTCTTCTGCCACCCCGAGGCGGCGTCCGTGGGCCGCACGGCCGCCCAGGCGGAGGCGGCCGGGCTGCGGGTACGGGCCGTGGACCAGGACCTCGGTGCGGTCGCGGGCGCCTCCCTCTTCGGTGACGACTACCGGGGCCGCGCCCGCATGGTCGTCGACGAGGACCGCCGGGTGCTGGTGGGCGTGACGTTCGTCGGGCCCGGCGTCAGCGAGCTCCTGCACGCCGCTACGGTCGCCGTCGCGGCCGAGGTGCCCGTCGAGAGGCTCTGGCACGCGGTACCGGCCTACCCGACGATGAGCGAGGTGTGGCTGAAGCTGCTGGAGGGCTACCGGGGCTGACGCCGCGTAGGGTGCCGGGCGTGTGCCCGGCGCCCTCAGAGCCCGAGCCGCGCTCCGCCGTTCACCTGGATGACCTGGCCGGTGATGTGCCCGGCCGAGTGCGAGGCGAGCCAGTGCAGCGTCTCCGCGACGTCCCCGGGCGTGCCGGGCCGGCCGGTGAACGTCTCCTCGACGAGGTGTTCGTGCCGCTCGGGCGACAGGCCCGCGCCGAAGAACTCCGTGGACTCGACGTACCCGGGCGCCACCACGTTGACCGTCACGCCGCGCGGCCCGAGCGTGCGGGCCAGGTCGAAGGCGTACGGGTGGAGCGCGGCCTTGCTCGCCGCGTAGGCGCCCGAGCCGGAGCCCCGGTAGGCGGCGATGGAGCTGAGGAACAGCACCCGGCCGCCGGGGGAGGCCAGCCGGGGCCGCAGGGCCTCCGTGAGCAGCACGGCGGTCAGCGTGTTGAGCCGGAAGTTCAGCGTCCAGTCGTGCTCGGCGCCGGCCACCGGGTCCGTGCGGTCCAGGTCCTCGGGCTCCGGCTCCCGGCCGCCGTTCCCGCCCGCGCTGTGCACGAGCACGTCCACCGCGCCGAACTCCGCCGCCACGACCCGGGCCACCTGCCGCGCGCCCGCCGCCGTGGCGAGGTCGGCCGGGACGGCGAGGGCGCCGGGCACCCGTCGCACCGCCTCGTCCAGGACGTCCGCGCGCCGCCCGGCCAGGACGACCTGGTCACCCTCCGCCGCGAAGCACCGCGCCGTCGCCAGTCCGATACCGCTGCCGCCTCCGCTGATCACCACTGTCCGCGTCATGGCGTGAGCGTAGCGTCAGGGAGCCGGGGAACCTCAGAGCGCGAGCAGGCGTTCCAGCACGCGGGCGACGCCGTCGTCGTCGTGGGACGCGGTGACCTCGTCGGCGACGTCCCGCAGCTCGGGGTGGGCGTCCGCCATGGCCACGCCGTACCCGGCCCAGCGGAGCATGGGCACGTCGTTCGGCATGTCGCCGAACGCGATCGTCCCGGCGGCCCGGACGCCGAGCCGACGGGCGGCCAGCGACAGGCCGGTGGCCTTCGAGAGCCCCGGCGGCAGCAGCTCGACGAGGTCGGGCCCGGACACGGTGACGCCGACGAGCGCACCGGCCGCCTCCCAGGCCGCCTTGGCCAGGGCGTCCTCGGAGAGCTCGGAGTGCTGGAGGTAGAGCTTGGCCAGCGGCGCCGCCCACAGCTCGTCCCGCTCCGGGCAGGCCCGCACCGGCGGCGGCCCGGGCTGGACGCGGTAGCCAGCCGTGGCCAGCACCTCGCCGTCCAGACCGTCCCGCGCGGCGGCCAGCAGCAGCGGTCCGGTCACGGCCTCGATGCGCTCCACCGCGAGCTGAGCCAGCCGGCGGTCGAGCGTGACGGACGTCAGCAGCCGGTGCTCGCCCGCGTGGTACACCTGCCCGCCCTGCCCGCACACGGCGAGACCCCGGTAGTCGAGGGCGTCGAGGAGGTGGCGCGCCCAGGGCACGGAGCGGCCGGTGACCACCAGGTGCGCGGCACCGGCCGCCGTGGCGGCGGCCAGCGCGTCACGGGTGCGCGGGGAGACGGTCTCGTCGCTCCGCAGCAGGGTGCCGTCGAGGTCGGTCGCCACAAGCCCGTAGGGGAAGCTCACGAGGCGACGGGCTCCAGCAGCTCGCGCCCGCCCAGGTACGGGCGGAGCGCCTCCGGCACGCGCACCGAACCGTCCGCCCGCTGGTGGTTCTCCAGCAGCGCGACGATGGTGCGGGGGACGGCGCACAGGGTGCCGTTCAGCGTGGCCAGCGGGCGCACCTGCTTGCCGTCGCGCATCCGCACCCCGAGGCGCCGGGCCTGGAACTCGTCGCAGTTGGACGTGGAGGTCAGCTCGCGGTACTTGCCCTGGGTGGGGATCCACGCCTCGCAGTCGAACTTGCGCGAGGCGGAGGCGCCGAGGTCGCCGGTGGCGACGTCGATGACCTGGAAGGGCAGTTCGAGGGAGGTCAGCCACTGCTTCTCCCACTCCAGCAGGCGCGCGTGCTCCGCCTCGGCCTCCTCGGGGGCGACGAAGGAGAACATCTCCACCTTGTCGAACTGGTGGACGCGGAAGATGCCCCGGGTGTCCTTGCCGTAGGTGCCGGCCTCGCGGCGGAAGCAGGGCGAGAAACCCGCGTACCGCAGCGGCAGCTTTCCGCCGTCCACGATCTCGTCCATGTGGTAGGCGGCGAGCGGGACCTCGGAGGTGCCGACGAGGTAGAGGTCGTCCTTCTCCAGGTGGTAGACGTCCTGGGCGGCCTGCCCGAGGAAGCCGGTGCCCTCCATGGCACGCGGCGTGACGAGGGCGGGCGTCAGCATCGGGGTGAAACCGGCCGCGGTGGCCTGCGCGATGGCCGCGTTGACCAGGGCCAGCTCCAGCAGCGCGCCCACGCCCGAGAGGTAGTAGAAACGCGAGCCGGAGACCTTCGCGCCGCGCTCCACGTCGATCGCGCCGAGCAGCCTGCCCAGGTCCAGGTGGTCCTTCGGCTCGAAGCCCTCGGCCGCGAAGTCGCGGGGGGTGCCGATCGTCTCCAGCACGGTGAAGTCGTCCTCGCCGCCGACCGGGACGTCGGGGTGGACGAGGTTGCCGAGCCGCCCCAGCAGCTCCTGCGTCCGGGCGACGGCCTCGTTCTGCTCGGCGTCGGCGGCCTTGACGGCGGAGGACAGCTCCCCGGCCCGGCGCAGGAGCTCGGCCTTCTCGTCCCCGGTGGCCTTGGGAACGAGCTTGCCGAGCTGCTTCTGCTCGGAGCGCAGTTCGTCGAAGCGGACGCTGGAGGACCTGCGCCGCTCGTCGGCGGCGAGGAGTTCGTCGACGAGGCCGACGTCCTCTCCTCGGGCGCGCTGGGAGGCGCGCACACGGTCCGGGTCCTCACGAAGCAGGCGAAGGTCGATCACCACCCCAGGCTACCGGCGCCGGGGCGGGAGCCCCCAACCGATATCCGACGCGCTGGTTTTTCGTCCGTTTTCCACGGTTTTGCAGCGCATGGTCCCATGGTGGGTCGTGAAGCTTCCGTGACGGCTTATCCACAGGTCACGCGGGGTCCGCGGGGATATCCACAGGGTGCACGAACAGCTTGTGGAAATGAGGGGTGGAGGTTTGCGGGGTAGGTTTCGCGGGCTTGGTCGCATCGAATTACCCGGGCAATTCGGGCTATTCGCCGGGTAAACCCGAGCCCCCTCCCCATGCGGGCGGATTCCGCGTGACGTGCCTCACCGTATCGGGTGACGGGCGGGTGTCGCCTTGACCGCTCGACGGTGTGACGTGGCGGCCGCCTCCGTGTCGTCGGGCGCCGGTGTCGACTTATGCACAGGAAGGACACCCCAACCTGTGGATAACTCCCGCACTCCGGCGGCCGCGCTCAGCCCCGGCCGTCCATGCACCGCTGGACCCAGTCCGCCGCCGCCGTGAAGTCCCCGTCCGTCGTGCCGGGTTCCAGCGTGGGCCGGACCTCGTCGGCGCGCGGGTAGGAGCCGAGGAAACGCACCTCCCGGCAGGACCGCCGCAGCCCCATCAGCACGTCCGCCACCCGCCGGTCCTGGAGGTGGCCCTCGCAGTCGACCGAGAAGCAGTACCGGCCGATGCCCTCACCGGTGGGACGCGACTCGATGCGCATCATGTTGACGCCGCGCGAGGAGAACTCGTGCAGCAGCTCCAGCAGCGCACCCGGGTGGTCCTTGCGCAGCCACATCACCACCGACGTCTTGTCCGCGCCCGTCGGGGCGGCCGGCCGGGCCGGGCGGCCCACGAGCACGAACCGCGTCACCGCGTTCTCCGCGTCGTGGATGTCCCGCACGAGGGGCTCAAGGCCGTAGGTCGCGGCGGCGAACTCACCGGCGAACGCGGCGTCGTAACGGCCCTCCTGCACCAGCCGGGCGCCGTCGGCGTTCGACGCGGCCGACTCCCAGCCGGCCTCCGGCAGGTGTGCGGCGAGCCACTTGCGCACCTGCGGCTGGGCCACCGGGTGACCGGTGACCGTCTTGATCGACTCCAGCCCGGTACCGGGCCGCACCAGCAGCGCGAACGCGATCGGCAGCAGCACCTCCCGGTAGATCATCAGCGGTCGCCCGGACGCCAGTTCGTCCAGCGTCGCCGTGACGCCGCCCTCCACCGAGTTCTCGATGGGGACGAGCGCCCCGGCCGCCTCGCCGGCCCGCACCGCGTCCAGGGCGGTGGCCACGGAGACCATGGGGACGAGCTCGCGGGTCGCGGCTTCCGGGAGTGAGCGCAGCGCCGCCTCGGTGAAGGTTCCCTCGGGGCCCAGATAGGTGTAGCGGCTGGCAGGTGACATGGCGCAAGAGTAGGCGCAGCCGACGCGCCCGTGGGGCGCCGTCTCACGCGCCGCCTCAGCGCTGTCCCGGGGGCCGTCGGCGCGCGCGTCAGCCCTCCAGCAGGGGCTGGGCCACGTACCCGCCCTCCGGCGCGGCCGGGGGCACGGCGAACAGCGCGCTGGCCTCGTGCCGGACGAACGCCGACAGCGCGTCGCCCCGGTCCAGCTTGCGCTGCACCGGCACGAAGCCGCGCACCGGGTCCGCCTGCCAGGCGACGAACAGCAGCCCCGCGTCCGGGGCGCCGTCGGCGTCGTGGCCGTCGTGGTACGAGTACGAGCGGCGCAGCATCGCGGCACCGCCGTTCGTCTCCGGGGCCGACACCCGCACATGGGCGTCGGCCGCGATCGCGAGTGTGCCGTCTGCCGTGCGCTTGTCCAGGTCCACCGGGGTCCGCTCACCGCCGCCGGACAGCGGCGCGCCGTCCGACCTGCGTCGGCCGATGACCTTCTCCTGCTCGGCGAGCGGGGCCCGGTCCCAGTCGTCGAGCAGCATCCGGATGCGGCGGACGACGGCGTAGGAGCCGTCGGCCATCCAGGCCGGGTGCCGACCGCCGGTGCCCTCGCGCGGGACGAAGACGCGCTCGTCGAAGTCCGGGTCCGACGGCACGGGGTTGTTCGTGCCGTCGACCTGGCCCATGAGGTTGCGCTGCGGACGCGGTCGCGCGGTCGCGCCGGGCGTCCGGTTGAAGCCCGCCATCTGCCAGCGGACGCGGGCGGCGTCACCGGCCGCGCGCTCGACGGCGCGCAGGGCGTCGAAGGCCACCAGGGCGTCGTCGGCGCCGATCTGCACCCACAGGTCGCCGTCCGAGCGCCGCCGGTCCAGCGCGTCGCCGGAGAACTCCGGCAGCGGCGCGAGCGCGGCGGGCCGGGCGTCGGCCAGCCCGGTGCGGTCGAAGAAGGAGGCACCGAGCCCGAAGGTGACCGTCAGCGCGGAGGGCCCGGCGTCCAGCGCGCTCCCCGTGCTCGTGTCCTCGGCCGTCCGGCCCGCCATCAGCTCGGCGGCCGCGCGCGACCAGCGGCGCAGCAGGGCGGCCGCCTCCCGGCGTCCGGCCCCCGGCGCGAGGTCGAAGGCGACGAGCCGGCCGTGCGCCTGCACCGGCTCGACGATGCCGGGCTGGTGGCGTCCGTGGAAGGCGTAGGCCGTGCGGCCGACGCTGCTCAGCGCCGTCGGCGCCGCCTCCCGCGTCGCCGCGTGCCCGAGGACGCCGCCCGCCGCGCCCACGGCCAGACCGGCCGCCCCGGCGGCCCCGGCCGTCCCGAGGAGCCGTCGCCGGGAGACGTGCGGGCCGCTGTGACCGGCGGTGCGGTCGGTGTCAGGGGTGTCGGGGGTGTCGGGGATGCTGTCGTTACGTGTGCTCATGAGTGTCGCTTCGGCCGATCGTGACGGTCTTCTTCTCGGTCACCTGGTCGACGTCCGAGGTGCGGACGGTGACGGCTATCTCCCACTCGCCCTCGACGGGCACCTGGACGTCCGGCGCCGACCAGCGCAGTCCGGTGCTGTCGGACGCCTCCGGCGTGACGGTGAGTGGGCCGATGTCCCGGGAGGGCAGCGTCAGCGCGACGCGCACCTCCACCGCCGACACGTCGGTGTCGACGGTCAGCGTGTTCTCCCCGGGGCCGCCCGGGTCCAGCTCCACCTCCGCCGTCCCCGCGCCGCCGGGTCCGCCCGTGTCGAACGGGACGCTCACCGCGACGGATCCGGCCGCGCCGGGTGCGGTGCCCCCGGCGGCCGTGCGGGCCGGTTCGCTGCCGGTCAGCCCGGTGGTGACGGCCAGCAGCACGACGGCGATCCCCGCCTCGGCCAGCACGGAGCGGCGCAACGCGGCGCGGGGCGCGTCGGCGTCCCTCGCGCGCCTGCGGCGTGCGGTCGCCACGGCCGCGCGCTGCCGGGCGAGTTGCGCGGCCCGCTCGGGGGAGACGGCGTCCGGCAGCGGGTCCCCGCCCCGGCCCGCGTCCCCGGCGGCGGCGTCGGTGTCGGTGTCGGTGTCGGCGTTCTCTGCGGCCCCTTCGGGCGGGGCGTCGCCGAGCCGGGCCGTCCACCGCCGGGAACCGGCGGCCACGCCCACCAGGACGGCGACGAGCACCGCCTTCACCAGCAGCAGCCGTCCGTAGTCGGTGGACGTCAGCGCCGACCAGTCGCCGACCTGCCGCCACGACTGGTACAGCCCCGTCGCGACGAGCAGCACCACGCTGCCGAACGCCAGCCGGGAGAAGGCCGTCACCGCCGTGCGGGGTACCGGCGGGCCCCACCGCAGGGTCGCGGCCAGCGCGGCCAGCCCGCCCAGCCACGCGGCGACGCACAGCAGGTGCACGATGTCCACGGGGACGGCGATGCTCGTCTGGATGCCGGTGGAGGCGTGCTCGGACAGCGCCCACGTCGCCGCCAGCCCCACCGCGACCACGCCGCCGCCGAGTGCGAGCCCGTACCGCAGGTCCCGCCGGTCCTTCTCGGCCTGCTCGTCCCGCGCCCCCGGCCCGTCCGGCTCCCGCTGTTGCTCCGGTTCCCCGGAGCCGGTGCGCAGCCGGGCGAACGTCCCGAACAGGACGGCGACGAACAGCGCCGCGGCGCCCAGCAGCAGCAGCCGGGAGACGAGGGCGGTGCCCGTCTTCGTGTCCAGCACCGCGCGGACGCCGCCGAGGTCGAGGGCGTCCGCGAGGCCGCCCCCGGTGGTGTACGGGGCGCGCAGCAGGAGCAGGGCGAGCGTGGCCACCAGCAGCGTCACCCAGCCCGTGATGACGACCCGACGCACCGGCTGGGCGCCCGCCCCGCCGGGCCAGCACGCCAGCACGAACGCGACGCCGCCGACCAGCAGCACGAAGCCCGCGTAGGCCGCGTAGCGGGCGACGTCGTAGAGCAGCGCCACCGGCCCGGTGCCGGGCCGCTCCTGCGCCAGGCTGACGCTCGTCTCCGACGGGGCGCCGATGGAGAAGGTGAACGCCCCGGCGATGGGGTGGCTGTCGGCGGACACGGCCTGCCAGGCCACCGTGTACGTGCCGTCGGGGATGCCCGGGGTCAGGGCCACGTCGAACGTGCGCGGTGCCGACTCGGTCACCTGGCCGCTGTCCGCCCGGTCCCCGCCCGGGTCCAGCACCCGCACGCCGTCGGCGGAGAGGGCGACGTCCTCGGAGAAGGTCAGCGAGACGTCCTCGGGTGCCCGGTCGACGACCGAGCCCTCCGCCGGGTCGGTGCCGACCAGCGAGGCGTGGGCGGCCGCCGGAGCGGCCCAGGCCAGCGACGCGAGCAGGGTCGCGCAGGCGAGCGCGAGGCCGAGCAGCAGGCGCGGGTGCGCGGCGGGACGCCGACGCGGCGGGAGGGCGGTGGTCATCGTCGGCAGGACCTCACTGGTGGTCTCCGTGGTCTCCGTGGTCCTCGTGCGCTCCGTCCCCGTGGTCCTCGTGTTCGTCGGGGGCCGCTCCCGCGTCGCCGGAGCCGCCCCCGTCCGAGGCCGGGCGGTAGGTGGCGGCCTTCACCGGCACCTCCAGCGTGAGGGGGTCGGACGTCTCGAAGTGCAGTGTCACGGTCACGGTGTCCCCCTCACTCGGCTTGCGCTCGAGGTCCGCGAACATCAGGTGATTGCCGCCCCTGCGCAGTTCGAGCCGCCCGTCGGCCGGGACGGGGAAGGATTCCACGCGCTTCATCGTGTTGTCGACGGTGCGGTGGAGCGTGATGTCGTCGGAGAGGTCGCTGGTCACGGACGTCAGCGTGTCCGCCTCGTCGCCGTCGTTGGTGAGCGTGAGGTACCCGGCGGCGAGCTTCTCGGTGACGGGGACGGGCATGTACGCGCTGCCCTCGACCGCGCCCGGTGCGGGGCCGGAGGACCCGCACGCGGAGAGGACGAACGAGCCGGCGAGGGCGAGCGCGGCGGCCAGGGGCGTGCGGAAACGCTTCGCCCCGGTCACGGCAGCTTCCCCTCGACGAGCTTGGGCAGGTCCTTCTCGTACGTCTCCAGCGGCACGTCCTCCGTGTAGAGGACGCGGGCCTTGTCGTCCTCGGGGGAGAAGAACAGCACCTGCGAGCCGTGCATGGACTCGACCTCGCCGTCCTCGTTCACGGTCGACGGTTCGACGCTGATCCCGAGGCTGCGCGCACCGGCCTGGATGGTGGCGAAGTCGCCGGTGAGGCCGACGGCCCCGGGCGCCACACCCTTGAGCCAGGACCCGAGCTCCTCTGGGGTGTCCCGGTCCGGGTCGGTGGTGACGAAGACGACCTGGAGCTCCTCCCGCTGCTCCGCGTCGAGCTGGGACTCGGCGACGGCGATGTTGCCCATGGTCAACGGGCACACGTCGGGGCAGTTGGTGTAGCCGAAGTAGATGAGGGTGGGCTTCCCCTTCGTCTCCTCGACCAGGCTGTACTCCTCGCCGGCGGTGTCGGTGAGCACGAGGTCGGGCTTGGCGAAGGGCTTGCTGAGCACGGTGCCCTGCTCGGTGTCGGCGGCGCCGGACACCTCGGCGACGGACCGGTCCTCGTCCCCGGTGCCGTCCGATCCGCCGCAGGCGGCGAGGCCGAGAGCCAGGACGGCGGCGGTGCCGAGGGCGACACCGGCGCGGTGGAGGCGCCCTCGGCGCGGAGGGGTGGAGCTGCTGTGCATGAGACGTTCCTTGCGTTGTCCCCCGGCCGGCGGGCCGGGGAGGTGCGGTGCTGGGGGACGGGGCGGGTGACGCCGGTCCGGCCCGTCGCCGGGCCGGACCGGAACCACCGCCGGGGGCCTACGGTCCGTCAGGCGTTGCGGCGGCGCCCGGCGTACGCGCCGAACGCGAGGCCGCCGAGTCCGACGACGATGCCGATGACGGCGAGGACGCGCGCGGTGGAGTCCGTGCCGCCGTCCCCGTCGTCGGCGGCGGACGTCTCGGCTGCCGGTTCGGCGTCGTCCGCGTCCGACGCCTCGCCGGGGCCGCCGCCGTGGTGACCGTCCTCGGACGCGGTGAGCTTCAGGACGGGCGCCGGGCTGTCGGGCGCCTCGCCGCCCTCCTCCGGCACCTCGATCCAGCGCACGACCTCGTCGCTGTCGTAGGTCTGGACGGCCTTGAAGACGAGCCGGTCGGCGTCCTGCGGCAGGCGGCCGACGGAGACGGGGAACCGCTGGAAGGTGCCGGGCGCGATGCCGTCACCGTCCGCCGTCCAGGTGATCTTGCTGGGCGCCTCGTCGATCTCCTCGCCGTGCACCTCGATCGGCTTCTCGAGCTTGCCGTCCTCCACCGTGGCCTTCCAGCCCGGCACGGGCTCCGGCATGACCGAGGCGAGCGGGTGGTCCGTCGGCAGGGTGACCTCCAGCTTCACGGTCGAGGCGTCGTCGCGTTCGTTCGGCACCTTGAAGTTGACGGTGGCGTAGCCGCCCCCGGGAGCGGACTGGGGGTCGACGGTGACGTGGGCGAGGGCCGGGCCCGCCGTGGCGAGGACGGCGGCGGAGGCCAGGGCGGCAGCGGCGGCGAACCGGCGCGGGACTGCGTTCATCAAGGTGAACACTCCAGAGATGAGGACGACGGAGGGGAGCGTGCGCGGACCCGCCCCGTGGGCGCCGCCCGGAAGGGCGTACCGCCGGGTGGCCACGGCCGGGCACGAGGAGAACGGTGAACGTACGCGCGCGCATGCCGTTCCGCTCGCCCCATCGGTGAAGTCCGTCATCCCGTGAGCGGAGAACCGCCCGGTGAACGGGGACGTATCAGGAGGAACGTCAGAAAGGGGCTGCGTCAGGCCGCGAGCGCGTAGCCGGGGACGGGCGGCGGCGGGCCGCGCCGGACGACGGAGTGCCGCAGCGCCTGCGGCTCGTCCGGTACGTCGTCGTGAGCGCTCCCCACCGGAACGCCGAGGGCCGCGGGCGCGACGGACGCCGTACCGCGCAGCCAGGCCAGCGCCGCCCGCAGGGAGCGCAGCAGCAGGCCGTCGACCGCCGTCGCCGACAGCCGCAGCAGCCGCCACAGCGCGGTGTCACCGCGCCGCAGCAGCCATCCGGCGGCCAGCGCGGCCAGCAGGTGACCGCACAGCATCGGCCACGACGCCAGGTCGAGGAAGGCGGCGCTCTCGTGGCTCGCCGACGCCGCGCCGGGACCGGGGGCGGCGGCGAGGTCCGGGGCGGTGGGGCCGATCCCCGCGTCGTCCAGGACCCGCCGTGCCTCGCTGTCCGTCAGCGACCCGGCCTTGGCGTCGTTGCACAGGACGCTCCGGGCGAGGGCGGCGAGGCCGCCTTCTCCGGGGGGCTCGCCGCCCGACGCGGGCGTCGCGTGGACCTGCGCGGCGGAGAAGAGCAGGTGCAGCCCGAGCTGCCCGGCCGCGAGCGCGGCGGCGATCCCCGGCAGGGAACGCTCCCGCCCGGCCAGGGGAAGCGCGAGGGCGAACACGAGCGCGGCGGCGACCCCGAACGTCCACACGGGGAGCGTCGCTCCGGCGGCCAGCACGTGCCCCGCCGAGGACAGCGCGACACAGGCCGCGGTGAACACCGCGGCCCTCAGAAGTCGCAGATCGGCGCTCGCGCGCGCGACGGGCACACCCATGGCGGGCACATCATCTCACCAGGGGGCGTGCGGCACGGTGCGCAGGGTCCGTTTGGCCCCTTCCCGCGCGACATCGGCCGAATGAGCGTTGTGCCACGACGCTCATGCTTACGGTCCGCTGAGAAGGGCAATACGTATCCGTATGTCAAGCCTCGGTTCGTCGAGCCGCAGCCAGGAGGCTGAAGCATGAGCATCTGGTGGTCTCTGCACCTGCGGCGTGAGGCCGCGAGCGTGCCGCTCGCGCGGCGGCTCCTGCTCGGTGCGATGGAAACCGCCGGGGTCGAACCGGACATCGCCTACGAACTCTCCCTGGCCCTGTCCGAAGCGTGCGCCAACGCCGTCGAACACGGCGGCGGCCCGGACCGCGCGGAGGACTACCAGGTCACGGCGTACCTGAACGGCGAGATCTGCCGGATCGAGGTCACCGACCACGGCCCCGGCTTCGTGCCCCCGGCCTTCCCGGCCGGTGCCACCGGGCCGCACGACGCCGAGCACGGCCGCGGGCTCTTCCTCATCAACGCCCTCGCCGACCGCGTCCGCTTCCGCAACGGCCCCGAGGAGGGTGCCGTCGTCACGTTCGACAAGATCCTCAAGTGGCGTGACGACGCGCCGCTTCTCTCGGCCTGACGCGGACGTTCACCGGTGGTCCGGCTCGGGGTCCCGCTCCGGGGGTGGTGCGGGAGAGCCCGGGTCCAGCGGCGGTGAGGTGACGCCGCAGTGGGTCCGGCACTCGGCGGTGCACGGGTGCTCCCCGGCCGGGGCCGCGTCCGGGGCGTGGTCGCCGGTCTCCAGCACGTCGCGGTGGACGGTCAGCCAGGCGAGCACCGCCCCGACGACCAGGATGACCGCGCAGTAGACCATCGAGCGCCGGAACGCCGCGTCGAACACCTCCGGGTCGCGGTAGGAGTCGGGCCCCATGCCCGCCAGCAGCGGCAGGGCCGCCACGGCGAGCAGCCCGGCCGCGCGGGCGACGGCGTTGTTGACGCCGCTGGCGAGCCCGGCGCGGGCGACGTCCACGGACGCCAGCACCGTCGCCGTGAGGGGAGCCACCAGCAGCACCATGCCCGCGCCGAGCACCAGCAGCGCGGGCAGCACGTCGGTGGCGTAGGAGGCGCCCGGCCCGACCCGGGCCATCAGCAGCATGCCGGCCGCGCACAGCAGCGGCCCGAGCGTGAGGGGGATGCGCGGCCCGATCCGCTGGCCCAGTTCCCCGGCCCGCGCCGAGAGCAGCAGCATCAGGATCGTGGTGGGCAGCAGCGCCGTACCCGCCGCGAGCGCCGAGTAACCCAGCGAGACCTGGAACTGCACGACGGAGAGGAAGAAGAAGCCGCCGAACGCCGCGTACACGCACAGCGTCACCGCGTTGACGGCCGTGAACTGCCGGGACGCGAAGACGGCCGGCGGCACCATCGGCGCCGCCAGCCGCCGCTCCAGCCGGACGAACAGGGCCCCGAGGACGACACCCGCCACCGCCGCTCCGATGACCACGGGCGACGCCCCGTCCTCCGGCGCCGCGATCATGGCGTAGGTGACGCCGCCCAGCGCCAGGGCGGCCAGCGCGGCCCCGGCGTAGTCGAACCGCCCCTCGGCGGCCGGATCGCGGGACTCCGGCACGTGCCGCAACGCCACCGGGACGCACAGCAGGGCCAGCGGCACGTTGAGCAGGAACACCCAGCGCCAGCCGAAGGCGTCCACCAGCCAGCCGCCGAGGAAGGGGCCGACGGCTGCCGCCACACCGCCGAGACCGGACCAGGCGCCGACCGCGCGCGCCCGGTCGCCGGGGCGGAACGTGGCCTGGATGAGCGCGAGGGAGCCGGGCGTCAGCAGGGCGCCGCCGACCCCCTGCAGGGCGCGAGCGGCGACCAGCACGCCCGCGTTCCACGCCAGCCCGCACAGCACCGAGGCCAGCGTGAACCAGACGACGCCGACGAGGAAGACGCGGCGCCGTCCGTAGCGGTCGCCGAGCGCGCCGCCGAGGAGGATGAGCCCCGCGAGGGTGAGCATGTAGGCGTTGACGGTCCACTGGAGCGCGCCGAGGTCGGCGTCGAGGTCGGCACCGATGCGCGGGAGGGCCACGTTCACGACGGTGCTGTCGAGCATCGCCATGCCCGAGCCCAGCACGGTGGTGAACAGCACCCAGCGGCCCTGCCGCGCCGAGAGCCGCAGGGCACCGGCGGGAGCCGGGCCGTCCGAGGGTGCGCTCATACGCGGATCATCTCCGCTCCGGCACGGTCGGGCCACCGGGAGGCCGCTCACGCATTACCCTGCCAAGGGCCGAAGGGGCGGGCCGCGCAGGGGTGGTGACGAGAACATGGACGACAGCACGGCGACGGGCCGGACGGGCGGCAGGACACCGACAACGCCGACCACGCCGACGAGGCGGCCGACGCGACCGACGGGCACGACGCGCGCGGGCCGGGCGACCGCTCTGCTGGGCGCGGCACTGGTGCTCGCCGGGGCCGCCGTCGCCCTCACCGCCTTCCCCGCGGGGCTGACCGGCGCGGACGCCCCGCCGCCCCCCGCCGCCTCGCCGCCCGACGGCCGCGCCCCGGCCGTCACCCCCGTGACGGCGGAGGCCGAGGCGGCGTTGCGCCGCCTCCAGCGGGCCGGGCTGCCGGTCGAGGGCTACCGGTCCCTCACGCGCGGCAGCGACCCGGACCGGCTGCTCGGCCGTGCCGACGGGTACCGCAGCAAGCTGACGTTCGAGGACCGCAGGGTCAACGGTGGCCTGGTCGTCGACAACGACCCCGGCAGCGTGGCGCTCGGCGGCGTGATCGAGGTCTTCCCCGACGCCGCGTCCGCGCGGGCCCGGGCGGAGCAGCTGCAGCGCGACGCCCTCGGCATCCCGCCGAAGGCCGAGCGCGGCTACCTCTCGGGACGCGTGCTGCTGCGGCTGTCGCCGTACCTGGCCGAAGCGCAGGCCCTGGAGTACCGGCGCGCGCTGGACGCCGAGCCGGTGCCCCCGGCCTCCCCGCCGCAGGACCTGCGCGACGCGTAGGGCCTGTCTGTCAGACAGGCCACGGCGCGCCCGGTGCGGCGAGGCGGTCAGCCGCGCAGGCCCGTGAAGTCCGAGCCGATCACGAGGGTCAGCAGCCCGGGCGTCGCGGTGCCGTCGGCGGAGACGGCCGCGTCCTGGAGGCGTCCGGCGAGGGCGTCGGCGTGGACGTCCAGCCCCTCCGGGAACCGGACGGTCGTCTCCGTCGCGGGCTCCTCGGCGTTGCCCGTGGCGACGACCTGGAAGCCGGCCCGGCGCAGTTCCTCGGCGACCTCGCCCGCCCGGCCCGGGGTGTCCGTGCCGTTGAGCACCTGGACCCGGGTGGTGGAGGGCCGCACGTCCTGGCTCTCCTCCGCGCTCTTCGTCAGCTCCTTCTTGTCCACCTCCTCGTCGTTCGCGAGGCGGGTGAACAGGGTGTCGGCCTGGGGGTACTGCCACACGACGTTCGCCCGGTCGGTGGGGTGGTCCAGCTCCCGGGGGTAGTTCGGCACGGTGAGGAAGGTCAGCCGGTCCGAGGGGATGCCCTGCACGCTGGTGGCCAGCTTGCGCAGCGGGTCGATCCCGGCCATCGCCCGGTCCGTGGCGAGGTTGGAGGTGAAGGCCTCCAGGAAGTCGAAGAGGGCCTTCGGGTCCGTCAGTTTCGACCGGGCCTTCTCCGCCAGCGTCTTGAGGAAGTCCTGCTGACGTCCGATGCGGCCGATGTCGCTTCCGTCCCCGACGCCGTAGCGGGTGCGGACGTAGCCGAGGGAGTCCTCGCCGTCCAGCGTCTGGCAGCCGGCCTCCAGGTCGAGGTTGGCCTTCTTGTCCCGGATCGCCTGCTCCGGGCAGACCTCGACCCCGTCCAGCGCGTCGACCATGCCCTTGAAACCGTTGAAGTCCAGCGACATGAAGTGGTCGACGCGCAGCCCGGTGTTCTGCTCGACCGCCTTCACGGCGCAGGTCAGAGCCCCCTTGACCTCACCGGTCAACCCGCCGATGGCGAAGGCCGAGTTGATCTTCGCGTGGTGGGGCTTGGACGTCTGGCCGTCGCCCTGGTCGCAGGAGGGGATCTCCACCCAGGAGTCGCGCGGCAGGGACACGACGGTCGCCCACTCGCGGTTCGCCGCGATGTGCACGAGCATCAGCGTGTCCGACTGCATGGTCTCGAAGCCCGAGCCGTACTCGCCACCGGTGCCCTCACGGCTGTCCGAGCCGACGACGAGGATGTTCTTCGCCCCCGGGCTCAGGTTGACCGGGCGGTTGTCGCCGAGGTCGTCCTCGATGTCGTAGCCCTGGATGTTGCCGTCGAGACGCTGGTACAGGTAGGCGCCGACACCGGTGCCGGCGACGAGCAGCACCGCGAGCGTCCCCGCCGTCCAGAGCAGGGCGCGGCGGCGCGTCGAACGTGGCGCCCTGCGGCCCCGGCGACGCTCCCGGCGGCCGGCCTCCGGCTCACCGTCCTCCGCGGCCGCCGTGGTGTTCCGGGCCGCCCGGGACGCGCTGTGTATACCCACGTCCAAACCTTTCCTGCCGTTCGGGGCCTGCCACGCCCGGAGAACCAGCCGGGGTTCGGGCCCCGGCCGGGCAGGCCTGACCATGACAGCTGCACATCGTGCCCGGAAGGACGGTGGGGCGCCGGACCGGGTTCCGCGCGCGCCGTGGGGGCCGCACAGAGAGGAGGCGGCAGGCGCGAAAGGGGACAGTACCAACAGGTAGGCCCGGAACGGCAG
This sequence comes from Streptomyces sp. GSL17-111, assembly GCF_037911585.1. Lineage (NCBI taxonomy): Bacteria > Bacillati > Actinomycetota > Actinomycetes > Kitasatosporales > Streptomycetaceae > Streptomyces > Streptomyces sp. GSL17-111. The sequence continues at coordinate 2,786,564 of NZ_JBAJNS010000001.1, read as the reverse complement.
ATCCGTGATCTTGAACCGGGCCGCACGCGGAGCCTCCGGCCCGGTGACCGGCCGCGCACGGCCGGTGAGGGGCGCCGGAGAGGCGGTGCCCGACGGCCCGCCGCGTGGCACCGCCACCGCCGGGCCGAAGCCCTGGTCGGACGGTCGGTGCGCGGCGGGCGGGGAATCCGGGGGCACCCGGGCCGGTTCTTGCTTTCGAAGCCGTCGATGCCCCGTTCGCCTCAGAGTGTGGCACGGACCACGCGCGAATATTTGCGTTTCCTTTACTATGCCCGGATAGGAATTGATTGCAGCGGGCATACCAGAGTTCCGGCCGTACGGTGGTTCCCCACCGGCGGCCGACCCACGGATCCGGCTGGTCCCCATGACCGGCCACCCGCCTCACCGAAAGGAGCCGTAGTCCCGTCATGGGCGAACCTCCCAGTACCGGCCGTGCCAGGCCCTGCGTCCCGACGATGCGTGCGGAAGCGGGGGTGGCACGGTGACCGAAGTGCTGCTTCTGCTCCTTGCCCTGCTGCTGACTCTGGCCTGCGCCCTCTTCGTGGCGGCCGAGTTCTCCCTGACCACCGTCGAGCGCGGCGCGCTGGAGCGTGCCGCGGAGTCCGGTGAGCGCGGCGCCGAGGGTGCGCTGCGCGCGGTCAGGAAGCTGACGTTCCAGCTCTCCGGCGCCCAGTTGGGCATCACCGTGACCTCGCTGGTCATCGGCATGCTCGCGGAGCCGTCCCTCGCGGCGCTGCTGCGCGGCCCGCTGCGGTCGGCCGGTCTGCCCGGCGGTGTCGCGTCCTCCGTGGCGCTCGCCCTCGGCGTGGTCATCTCCACGGTGGTCCTCATGGTCATCGGTGAGCTCGTGCCGAAGAACTGGGCGATCTCCCGGCCGCTGGCCGTGGCCAAGGTCGTCGCCGGGCCGCAGCGCGGCTTCACGGCCGTCTTCTCCCCCCTGATCCACCACCTCAACGAGACGGCCAACCGGCTCCTGCGCCGCATGGGCCTGGAGCCCGCCGAGGAGCTGGCCTCGGCCCGCACCCCGGCCGAGCTGATCGCCCTCGCCCAGCACTCGGCGGCCGAAGGCGCCATCGAGCCGGACTCCGCCGAGCTGTTCGTGCGCACCCTGCACCTGAGCGAGCTGACCGCCGAGAACGTCATGACGCCCCGGGTGGACGTCAAGGCCCTGGAGGTGCGGGCGACCGCCGCCGACGCGGCGAACCTCACCCTCGCCACCGGCCTGTCCCGCTTCCCCGTCTACCGCGAGTCACTCGACGAGGTGATCGGCATCGTCCACGTACGGGACGTGCTGGCGCTGGACGAGGCGCAGCGCGGCTTCACCCCGGTGGGGGAGCTGGCCGCCGAGCCGCTGTTCGTCCCGGACAGCCTCCCGGTGGACCGGCTGCTGGACCGGCTGCGCGGCAGCCGCACCATGGCCGTCGTCGTGGACGAGTACGGCGGCACCGCCGGTGTCGCGACGCTGGAGGACATCGTCGAGGAGGTCGTCGGCGAGGTGCGGGACGAGCACGATCCGGAGGAGCACCCGGGCCTGCTCCCCACCGGAAGCACGGGTGCCGGGCAGCCGGTGTGGGACGCGGAGGGCAGCGTCCGCATGGACGAGCTGGCCGACATCGGCCTGGACGCCCCCGAGGGCCCGTACGAGACGCTGGCCGGGCTCATCGCGACCCGGCTGGAGCGCATCCCCGACAAGGGCGACCGGGTGCTGCTGGACGGCTGGGAGCTGACGGTCCTGGAGACCGAGCACCACCGTGCGGACCGCATCCGCATCACCGGCCCGCGGGACGCCGACCCGTCGGCGGCCACCGGCCCCGCGTCCGTGCCCCGGCACGTGGCCCCCGCCGCCGACACCGCCGCCACCGACGCCGCCCCCGGCGTGCCGGCCGACGCCGACGCCGAGGCCGGTCGTGCGCGCAGCCTGGAGGACGCCCGATGACCGCGCTGCAACTCACCATCGGCGTGCTCACGCTGTTCACCAACGCCTTCTTCGTCGGCGCCGAGTTCGCCCTGATCTCCGTGCGCCGCAGCCAGATCGAGCCGCTGGCCCGGGCGGGCGACAAGCGTGCCCGCACGGTGCTGTGGGGCCTGGAGCACGTCTCCGTGCTCATGGCCACGGCCCAGCTGGGCATCACCGTCTCCTCGCTCGTGCTCGGCATGGTCGCCGAACCGGCCATCGCGCACCTGCTGGAGCCGCCGTTCGAGGCGCTCAACGTGCCGGCGGCGCTGGTGCACCCGATCGCGTTCGCCATCGCCCTGACGCTGGCGACGTACCTGCACATGCTCATCGGCGAGATGGTGCCGAAGAACATCGCGCTGGCCGCACCCGAGCGCACCGCGCTCGTGCTCGGCCCGGCGCTGGTCGGCCTCACCCGCGTCATGCGGCCGGTCGTCTTCGGCATCAACAAGCTGGCCAACGTGCTGCTGCGGATGCTGCGCGTGGAGCCCAAGGACGAGGTGGCCTCCGTCTTCACCGACGACGAACTGGCCCGTCTCGTCGAGGACTCCCGCGCGGCGGGGCTCCTGGAGCCGGGCGACAGCGCGCGGCTGCGGGACGCCCTGGAGCTGGGGCGCCGCCCCGTCGGCACCGTCATCGTGCCCTTCGGCCGCATGGTGACCGTCGGCCACGGCGTCACCCCGGCGCAGCTCGAACGGGCGGCGACGACCTCCGGGTTCTCCCGCTTCCCGGTGGCGGGCCCCGGCGGCACGGTGCTGGGCTACCTGCACATCAAGGACGCCCTCGGGGTGCCCCGGGACAAGCCGTACCCGCGCGGCGCGCTGCACACGGTGATCCGGGTCCGCATCGACACGCCGCTGGACGACGCGCTCACCGCCATGCGGGCGGCGGGTACGCACCTGGCCGCCGTCACCGGTGACAAGGGGGCCGTCCTCGGCTTCGTCACCATGGGCGACGTCCTGGAGGAGCTCGTCGGCTCCACTCCGGCGGTGGGCTGAGACGGCGGAACCCGCCGCGCTCCGCAGCGCGTCCTCGAGGTGTGCGTCCGGCCCGTCGCCGCGGGCCGGACGCACACCACCCGGTGTCAGCTCTGCGACAGCGCGAAGGCTGCGAGGAAGCCGAGCACGGTCACCAGCCCGGTGAGCAGGTGCGCCTTCTCGAACGCCTCGGGGATCATCGTGTCCGCGATCATCGACAGGATCGCCCCGGCCGCGAGCGCGCTGACGGCGGCCAGCGCGGCGTCCGGCATCGTGCCCAGCACGGTGCGGCCCAGCAGCGCGGACATGCCGCTGATCACCGTGATCCCGCCCCACAGCCCGAACACGTAGCGACGCTCGCGCCCCGACCTGCGCATCCCCGCCGAACTGGACAGGCCCTCCGGCACGTTGCTGATGAACACGGCCGCGACCGTCGCCGCGCCGACCCCGCCGCCGCCGATCAGGCTGGCCCCGATCACGACCGACTCCGGGATGCCGTCCAGCAGGGCGCCCAGCGCGATGGCGTTGCCGGAACCGGGCCGTTCCGCCTCGGACGGCTGCTGGCCGCCGGAGCGCTTGCGGTGCCGGGCGCCTCGGCGGGCCAGGAGCACGTTCGCCCCCGTGTACAGGACCGCGCCGGCCAGGGCGCCCAGCAGCGTCGGCGTCAGGCCCCCGCGTTCGTCCGCGTCCGCGACGAGGTCGAAGGAGATCGCCGAGATCAGGACGCCGCTGCCGAAGGCCATGACCAGGGCCACGACTCGGGCCGGCACCCGCAGGTCGTAGCCGACGAAGGCGCCGATCAGCAGTGCCGAGCCCGCCAGCAGCCCCCAGCCGCCCGCGACGAGTGCCTCTTCCAGCACGTCTCTCCCTCTCCACGACGGTCACGCGTGCGCGTCGCCAGGAGGGCGGTCGGCCACGGGCCGCCGCGGGGGTCTCCCGCGGCGGCCCGTCCGGTGCTCCGGGGCTCAGGCCCGTCCGTGGCGGCGGTACCAGAGTGCGCCACCGATGAGTGCGAGCACGCCCGCCCCGCCGAGGCCCCAGGCGGTCGTGTCGGACGTGGCGCTGCCGCCGACGCCCGTCGCCACACCGCCCCGGGGCGGAGTGGCGACCGGCGTGCGGTGGGCCTGCGGTTCCGTGGCGCCGGTGTCCCGGACGCGGTCCTCGCGGTGGTCCGCCGCCGCGTCGCCGTGCTCCCCGTCCCCGCGCCGCGCCGGGGCCGCCGTCCCGGACGCCTCGTGCCCGGCCTCGCCCGCGCGGACGTCCTCCTCGGCGGCGCCGCGCTCGTGTTCCCCGTCCTGACCGGGCGCGGACTCGTCGTGCCGGTCCTGGTGCCGCCGGTCCGCCTCCGGACCGGCCTGCGCCTCGCCCTGCGGCTGCGCGCCGGCGTCCCCGTCCTCGTGACGGGTGGCGGGGTCGTCGGTGCGGTCGCGGTCGCCGTCGTCACGACCGGGCTTCGTCACGGTGAAGCTGCCCGTGAACGGGCCCGCGCCGTCGTCGCACTCCACCGTGACCTTGTAGTACCCGGGCTCCGCGTCCTTCGGCAGGGCGCTCACCGCGCCGATCATGTTGCTCAGCGGTTCCAGCCGCAGGTCGGGCAGCCGGGTCCCGCCGGGCGGCGGGACGAAGGAGGCCGTGCCGGTCTCGGCCGCGCAGTTGCCGCCGTCGAAGACGGAGAAGTCGCCGCCCGGCGCCACCCGGGTCGGCTGCACGACGACGCCACGGCCCCGCTCGTTCCCGGTGCCGGGCAGGTCACCGTCGCCGTCTCCATCCGCCGCCGGGGCCCCGGCGGCGGCGCCCAGCACGGCGGTGGCGGCGAGGGCGGTGGCTGCGGTCAGGGTCGGGAGGGTCGGTATACGCATGGTGCTGCTCCTCGGGACACGCGGAAGGCGTCGGACGTGCCACGTGCCATGTCACCCGCTGCGACACCCCGGGACCACCGGACGTGCTCCGTTCAGGCGAGCCCCGGGGAGCGGCGGGCCGGGCGGGTGCGGCGTTTCCGGCGGGGCCGCCGGGGCAGACGCAGCTCTGCACCGGCGCGGCACAGGCATACCGCGCCGCACCACCACAGGGAGGGCCGCCGGATGAGTGTCGGGACCGCTGCGCGGAAGGGCCGGGCCGCCGCCCGACGCACGGCCGGGAGTTCCGCGATGGACGCCGCCGCCCGCTGGGGCCTGGCCGCCCGTGGCGTGATCTACCTGCTCGTCGGGCTGCTGGCGCTCCAGATCGCCTTCGGAGGCGGCGGGGAGGAGGCGGACCAGTCGGGGGCGCTGCGGCAGGTCGCCGAGCAGCCCTTCGGCCGCGTCGTCGTGTGGGCGATCGGCCTCGGACTCGTCGGCATGGCGGTGTGGCGCCTGGCCGAGGCGCTGTTCGGCGCGGCGGGGAGCGGCGGCCGGAAGCCGTCCCGGCGGCTCGTGTCGGCGGCCCGCTTCGCCGTCTACACGGTGCTCGCCACCTCCGTCCTGCTGTTCGCGGCCGGGGAGAAGGGCAGTGGCTCCAGCGACGAGCAGTCGCAGGACCTCACCGCACGGGCCCTGGAGCTTCCGGCGGGCCGGTGGCTGGTGGGCGCCGCGTGCCTCGTGGTCGTGGGCGCCGGGTGCTACATCGCCTGGAAGGGGCTGAAGCGGAAGTTCCGGGAGGAGCTGAAACGTTCGGCCATGTCGCGCACCACGCGCCGCACGGTCGACGTGCTCGGCGTCGCGGGCAGCGTGAGCCGGGGGGCCGTCTTCATCGTGGCCGGTGTCTTCCTCGGCCGGGCGGCGCTGGCCTCCGACGCCGACCAGGCCAAGGGCGTCGACCAGACCCTGCGCTCGTTCGCCGACACCCCGGCGGGTCCCTGGCTGCTGGTGGCGGTCTCCGTCGGCCTCGCCCTCTTCGGCGCCTTCTCCCTGGCGCTGGCCCGCTGGAGCCGCGTCTGACCCCGCCCCGTGCCGACCCCGCGCGGAGACCCCCGACATGCGGAGGGCCCGGCCGATCTCCCGGCCGGGCCCTCCCTGACGGGACGGTCCCCGTCCGCAGGCGGCTCAGCCGCGCAGGCGGGCCATCCACGCCTCGACGTCGGCCGAGGTGCGCGGCAGCCCCGCCGACATGTTCCGGTTGCCGTCCTCGGTGACGAGGATGTCGTCCTCGATGCGGACGCCGATGCCCCGGTACTCCTCGGGCACGGTCAGGTCGTCCGGCTGGAAGTACAGGCCGGGCTCCACGGTCAGGCACATGCCCGGCTCCAGCGTGCCCTCCGCGTAGAACTCGCGGCGGGCGGCGGCGCAGTCGTGCACGTCGAGGCCGAGCATGTGGCCGGTGCCGTGCAACGTCCACCGGCGCTGGAGACCCAGCTCTAGAACCCGCTCCACCGGGCCCTCCAGCAGTCCCCACTCGACCAGCTTCTCCGCCAGGACCCGCTGGGCGGCGTGGTGGAAGTCCAGGTACTTCGCGCCGGGCCGCACGGCCGCGATCCCCGCCTCCTGCGCCTCGTACACCGCGTCGTAGATCGTGCGCTGGAGCTCGGTGAACGTGCCGTTCACCGGCATCGTGCGCGTGACGTCGGCCGTGTACAGGGTGTGCGTCTCGACGCCGGCGTCGAGCAGCAGCAGGTCGCCCGAGCGCACCGGTCCGTCGTTGCGCACCCAGTGCAGGGTCGTGGCGTGCGGACCGGCGGCGCAGATCGAGCCGTACCCGATGTCGTTGCCCTCGACGCGGGCGCGCAGGAAGAACGTTCCCTCGATGTAGCGCTCGGACGTGGCCTCCGCCTTGTCGAGCACCCGGACGACGTCCTCGAAGCCGCGCACCGTGGAGTCCACGGCCTTCTGCAGCTCGCCGACCTCGAAGTCGTCCTTCACGAGCCGCGCCTCGGAGAGGTGAACCCGCAGCTCCTCGTCCCGCTCGGCCGTGACCTTGTCGGTGAGCGCCTTCTCCACCTCCGCGTCGTGGCCGCGCACGACGCGCACGGGGCCGGTGGCCTCCCGCAGCTTCCCGGCGACCTCGCGGACGTCCGCGCACGGCAGGCCGTACAGCTGCTCGCCCTCGGTCAGGCTGTTGCGCCGGCCGACCCACAGCTCGCCCTGGCCGTCCAGCCAGAACTCGCCGTTCTCCCGGTTCGAGCGGGGCAGCAGGTAGAGCGTCGCGTCGTGGCCGCCCTCCGGCCGGGGCTCCATGACGAGGACGCTGTCCTCCGTCTGGTTCCCGGTGAGGTAGACGTACTCCACCGACGCACGGAAGGGGTACTCCGTGTCGTTGGAGCGGGTCTTGAGCCGTCCGGCCGGGACGACCAGCCGCTCGCCGGGGAAGCGCTCGGACAGCGCCGCTCGGCGGCGGGCGGTCTGCCCGGCCTGCTCGATGGGTTCGAGGTCACGCCGCTCGGTGTCGGCCCACCCCGACTTCATGTTCTCCGCGAGCTCGTCGGACACACCGGGTTCCAGACTGTTCTTCCGTCCCTCGTTCGGCTGCTCGTCTTCCGGGGTCTCCGGCGACTGCTGCTCGGCCACGTCGCTGCCTCCTTGCGTACGGACTGAAGCCGCGTCCATCGTATGTCCGAACGACGGGCGACCCCAGGGGACGACCGTTCACGAACCGAGGGCCACCGGGACGCTCCGCAGCGTGGTCGGGCGGCGCGTGCTCAGAAGCCGGCGGCCAGCAGGACGACGTCCTCCTCGCTGTCCGTGTCGTCCGCCAGACCGTCCGGCAGGACGGTGTGCAGCACGTGGTCGGCCAGCCTCTCCGGGTCCTCGCGGACGGACGGCGGCGCCGCGGCGGCCGCGGCGTGCAGCCGGGCGAACGCCCGGTCCATGGGCTCACCGGTGCGCTGCACGAGCCCGTCGCTGTACAGGAGGAGCGTTTCACCCGCCGCGAGACTCAGCTCCACGCTCGGCGCCTCCCAGCACGTCAGCATGCCCAGCGGGGCGGAGAGCGTCGTCTCGGCGAACTCGCACCGCGTCGGCCCCACGATCAGCGGCGGGCAGTGCCCCGCCCCGGCCAGGGTGACGCGTCCCTCCGCCGGCTCGGCGTAGCCGAACAGCGCCGTGGCGCAGCGGGCGGGCTCGGTCACCCGCAGCAGCAGCTCCAGGTCGGACAGGACGGCGACCGGGTCCTCGCCCTCCATGACCGCGTAGGCCCGCAGCGACGCGCGTAGCCGGCCCATGACGGCGACGGCGCCGGGCCCGGTCTCGCTCACCCCGCCCACGGAGAGCCCGAGCGCGCCCTCGGGCAGCGGGAGGACGTCGTACCAGTCCCCACCACCGCGTGGCCCCGTGCGGTGGCGCACCGCCGTCCGCACGCCCGGCACCCTCGGCAGCCGGGCGGGCAGCAGCTCCTCGCGGACCGCCGCGACCGCGCTGTGGGCGCGGGCCAGCTCCAGGTGGCGGGCGAGGTGCTCGCCCGCGCAGCGCAGGTAGAGGTGCAGCAGGTGCCGCTGGCGTTCCGAGGGGCGGCCCGGCTCCGCGTACAGCCAGACCGCCGTGCCGAGCGCGGGCGTGGGCCCGGCGGCCAGCCGTACGGCGTGGCTGGCGGCGAAGCCCAGCCGTGCGGCGACCTCCCGGTGCCGGGGGCCCGTGCCCTCGGCCCGCGCGAGGTCGGTATGGGTGACGGCCACGCCCGGGACCGTCTCCAACTGCCCGAGCTCGGCGCGGTCGAGGCCGAGCCCGACGGTCGTCCGGGGGCCCAGGCCGTCGTCCGGCTCCAGGGACAGCAGACCGCGCCGGGCTCCGAGGAGGGCGGCGCCGCCGCGCAGCGTCTCGTGCAGCGCGGCGTCGAGCGTCCCGCTGCGGGCGAGCCGCTCCGTCAGGTCGTGCAGCGTGCTGAGGTCGGCGATCCAGCCGGCGAGCCGGTCCTGCGCGGCGGCGAGCCGCTCGACGGGATGACCGAGGGGGTCCGGCGCCTCGTCGGCGGCGCCGTGCGACGGGGGCCGGGAGGCGGCGTGCGCGGCCGGGCCCGGACTCCCCGGTGACCGGACGAGCGCCGAACTCCCGGACGTGGTGGGCGGGTCAGTGTGCTCCGGCGACGTCGAGGGCGGATTGATTCCGGCCACTTTCGACGTATGGGGCGTACTCATGAGAAGCAGCTCCCGCCAGGGGTGAATTCTCGCAAGAGCATCGCAAACCCCCATGTCGTGCTGCTCTGCTACCAATGCCTCCAGATGTACACGTCGCGGCGACGGGATGTCCAGCATTGCCCGGTTGGGTGCGGTGGTGTCCAGGAGGTCCGGGGCCGGGGGGTGACGCTCTCAGTCTCCCGCAGATTGGCTGAAAATGTACCCTGCTTGCGCATATTCACGGTCGACTGGCCTGGCTCAGCAGCGGTCGCACGGCTGCACCGGGTACGCATGAACACGGCGGACGCGGGCAGTTGGCGCCATGTGGAACCTGACGACGAGGCTGCACGTCGTAGTCGGTGAGGCGCGGTCGGCCCGGTGGACCGGTCGCCCGGCCTCCCGAGTGGCGAAAACGCAGGGCATCAGGCACGTTCGGATCGAACGCACAACCCAGCACGACGAGAGCGCAAGCGCCACGCGCGCGCCACCCCCCGCCACGTTCCACGCCCGGCCCCGGCATGATGCGCTGCCTTGCACGCGCGGTGACGGGATCCGGACCCAGTGCAGCAGTACCGGCGATGCGGCAGAACGCCCGGCGCATCACGCAGTACGGCACGACGCAAAGCGACAGCCTTCCTTCGTCGAGCTGTCGGTGTTTACGGACGTTACGGAAAGGAACGAGCGCTCATGCGCGAGATCCTCGGAAGGCGACGTGTCACTCGATGGGCGCGGCGTACGGCCGCGCTGACCTGCGCCACCCGGTGGCGATGGCCGGTGGTCCCCGGCGTCGAGACGCGGACCCCGCCCTGGCGGCCGTCACGGCAGCTGCGGCAGGCCGTCGGTGCCGCGCGGGGGAACGGTTCCGGACGGCGCACCGACGCGACAATGGCCTGTTCGTGCCCGCTGCCGGAGTGCGCCGTACCCGGCGCGCACCCCCTGGACCCCCCGCTGCTCGCCGCCACGACCGACGCCCGCATGGTGCGCTGGTGGTGGACGAACCGTCCCGGCGCGGCCCTCCTCCTGGCCACCGGCGGCCGGGCGCCGTGCGCGCTGAGCCTCCCGCTGGAGGCCGGCGTCGGGGCGCTGGAGGCGTGCGACCGGCTGGGCCTGCGGACCGGGCCCGCGCTGGCCACCCCGACCCGCGTCGCCCTGCTCGTCCGGCCGTACGACCTGGCCGAACTCGGGGAACTGCTGTACGCGCGGGACTGGGTGCCCAGCTCCCTGCGCTTTCACGGGGAGGGCGGCTACGTGCCGCTGCCCCCCACACAGTTGCCCGCCGGGCCGGTGCGCTGGCTGCGTCCGCCGGAGGGCGACGTGCCGTACCTGCCCGGCACGGAGCCGCTGCTCGACGTCCTGGTGGACGCCGGTAGGGCCGCTCCGGACGGTGGTGACCGCCTCGCGCACTGAGGGGCGCGAGGGGGCGGCCCGGGGCGCACGCGGTGCGTCCGGGGCGCGTCCGGGCATGAGAAAACCCGGTCGCTGGCGACGGGGGATGCACCAGCGACCGGGCTCTGAGAACGGTAACAAGACTTGGGCCGTTCGCAAATCCCGCACTCCTTTTCAGCCCCGTACTGCGGGCCTGAAAAGGGGAGTTGTGACGAGGGTCACAAGTAATTGAGTGTTCAACGGCGTCGCCGCCGGGCGGACGCGCGCCGCCGCGCGTCCGCCGCCCGCCACGGGCCGCCGGTGACGCCCCCGCTCAACTCAGCGTGATCTGCCGGTTGGTCAGCCCGCTGCGCGCCCGCCGTTCGTCCGCCGTGAGCGGCCCGTCGTCGGCCAGCGCGTCACCCAGCCGCTCCGCGAACGCCTGCGCGGGCTTCTCGCACTCCTCGGCGGTCATCGCGCCCGGCAGGTCCCACACCGGCACCATCAGACCGTGCGCGCGGAACGAGCCCACCAGCCGCGTGCCGTCGCCCAGCCCGGACGCGCCTGCGGCGTGCAGCCTGGCCAGCGCGTTCATCAGCCGCTCCTCGGAGTGCGGCATGACCCAGCGCAGGTGGTTCTTCTCCGGCGTGCGGCACCAGTAGGCCGCCTCCACGCCGGTGAGCCGAGCGGTCGGCAGCGCGGCGGCGTTGGCCCGCTCCAACGAGGCCGCCACCTCGCCGCTCGCGCTCTCGGCGTCCGGCAGCCAGAACTCGAAACCCTCGTGCACCTCCGGGACGAACGCCGCCGCCGGGTCCAGCAGATCCTGCAACCGCGGCCCGCCGCTCTCCGCGCGCTCCGCCGGCACCGGCTGCCCGGGCTCGGACGTCAGCGCACGCCGCAGGACGTCCGCCAGGTCGCGGCTCAGGTCGCCCGAGGCCGTGTCGTTCTGCAGCCCGATCATCACCGCGCCGTCGTCGCGCCGCAGCGCCGGCCAGGCCATCGGCAGCACCGTCGCCAGCGTGAGGGAGGGGACGCCGTCGGGCAGACCGTCGGCCAACGTCAACGGGACCGTCGCGGCGGGGACCAGCTCGCGCAGCGCGACCCAGTCGCACTCACCGGCCAGGCCCTCGAAGGGCCGCTGCACCAGCTCCGTCGCCGCCTGCGCCGCCGCGCGCCCGTGGCACGCCTTGTAGCGGCGTCCCGAACCGCACGGGCACGGTTCCCGCGCACCGACGACCGGGACCTCCCCGTCGACGAGTTGCGGCTTCGCGGACTGGGGCTGGGGACGGCGCTTCTTGGCCATGAGGCGGATTCTCCGTGCGTCACACTGGCGGACAGACTGACCGGCAGCGCTGGGGCCCGGCCGGCGCTTCAAACCGTACGCCGTTCCCGCCGTCGTCGGGTATTCCCCGCGCAGAGGAGGGCTTCCCCCGGGCCGGTCGCCGCTCGGGCCCCGCCAGGACAGGAAGCCGCCCGGGCAGGCCGCCGCGTCAGACGCCGATGCCGTCCAGCCCCTCGAACCCGTCCAGGCCCTCGATGCCGCCCCGCCCCGTCGGCACACCTGTCGGCGCGTGCGCCGCGCCCTTCGCGCCCGCGCCGAACTCCGGGCGCCCCACCACGGCCCAGACCGTGACGGCCTCCTGCTCCACGTCCTCCCGCACACCCCAGGCCTGCGCGAGCGTCGTGATGATGGAGAGCCCGCGCCCCCCTCGGGCCGTGACCGAGGGCGTCGCGGGCAGCGGGCGCGTCGGCCCGCCCCCGTCCGTGACGGAGATCGTGACCTCCCCGGCGACACCCCGGTGCCAGCCCGCCCGCACCGACTCGTCCGGCGGCAGCGGACGTGCGTGCCGGGCCGCGTTGCTCAGCAGCTCCGAGAGGATCAGCACGGCGTCGTCCACGACCGTGTCGGGCGTCCCGGAGGCGCGCAGCTCGTCCCGCATCCGCCGTCTCGCCGGGCCGACGCCGACGGGACCGTGGGGAACGGCCATCGTCGAAGACGTCGGCACTTCCTGTGCCACCACGAATGCCACCCCCGTACCTCCTTCGCCCCACGCAACGTCATGAATGCCCTCTCGGCACAGGGCGGAAACCGACCCGTGCCCGAGTATTGACGCATTACTCACGAAGCGGTACCCACCGAATGCGCCGGTGCACTCCCCGTGAGTAACCCGCGCCGGTGGTCTTGACAAACGTCGCCGAAGCGACCGCCGTCACCCCGTCCCGGCGCTCACCTGCGACCCAGGACCCGCAGCTGGTCGATGACCTGACGCGGCCGGTTGGTGATGATCGCGTCGACGTCCAGCCGCGCGCACAGCTCCACGTCCACCGGATCGTCCACCGTCCACACGTGCACCTGGTGCCCGGCGCGCTGAGCGCGGATGACGTAGTCCGGGTGGTTGCGGATGATCCGCATGCCCGGCCCGGTGATCCCCACGCCCGGCGGCAGCCGCCCCTCGCGGTGGCGCGGCAGCAGGAACTGCATCAGGTACACCGTCGGGACCTGCGGGAGCGCCCTGCGCACCCGGTGCAGCGACCGCGCCGAGAAGCTCATCACCCGCACCGACTCCGTCAACTCGTACTCCCGCACCAGCGCCACCAGCCGGTCCTCCACCTGCCCCGCCCAACGCGTCGGGTGCTTGGTCTCGATGGCGAGCTCCACCCGGCGCCCCGCCTGCTCGGACTCCTTCACCAGCCGGAGCAACCGCTCCAGCGTCAGCACCGAACGGCCGTGCCGGTCCATGGACTCGGGCTTCTCGTACGGGTCCTTCCACGAGCCGAAGTCCAGCGCCGCGAGATCGGCCAGCTCCAGCGTCGACACCGCGCCCCGGCCGTTGGACACCCGGTCGACGCGGCGGTCGTGCACGCACACCAGATGCCCGTCGGCCGTGAGCCGGACGTCGCACTCCAGGCCGTCGGCGCCGTGCTCGATGGCCATCCGGTAGGCGGCGAGCGTGTGCTCCGGGGCGTCCTCGGACGCGCCGCGGTGCGCTATGACGGAAACAGGACGTCGCACGCTGACATCGTGCCACCCCACGCCACCCTCCCGTACCGTCCGTGGCCGGGCACGATGTGCGGCGCGTAAAGGAGCGGCCGCAGGGTAGCCGCATGGCTTACGCCGCCCTGACGTCCTATGGGCAAAGCTGTCTGCACACTGGAACCGGGGCCGCAGCGCCGCCGGCTCCGTGCGGCGCCACCGCGTCCCACACCGGTGGTGACCGCGAAGGCGACGACTGGAACCGAGGAGACTGCTGTGAACACCGAGCACGAGGGCGTGGACCGATCGGCTGAGGAGCGCCGCGCCGGCCGGCCGTCGGCCTCCGGCGACCACGTGCCCCCGGCGGCGTCCCCCGACGCTCCGCAGCGGCCCGCATCCGACGACGCGACGGCGCCGCTCCCGGCCACCGAAGCCGCTCCCGAAGCCACCGACGCGGCCGGTCCGCCCGCTCCGGGGCCGGACTCCGCCCCCGCCCCCGCGCCTCCCGCCGCGCCCCCGGCCGCGCCGGGTTCCACGGTCCCCGCCGAGGCGTGGCAGCAGCACCCGGCCCCGGCGGCCCAGCAGCCCACGGCCGGCTGGGGCCCGCCCCCGGCCTCCCCGACGCCCCCGCCGGGCACCCCGGGCGCGTCCTCTGGTGACACCCCGCCCCCCACCACCCCGCCCCCCGGCCACGCCCACGGCCCGAACGACCCGGGCCCCGGCGGCCCCGGCTACGGCGGCCACGGGGGGGCCGGTGGCCCCGGCCACGGCGGCCCCGGCCACGGGCCCGGGGGCCACGGCGGTCCCGGGGGCCACGGCCCGACCCAGCCGTGGGGGGCCCCGCTGCCTCCGCCCCCGGCCCCCCGCAAGCGCCGCGGCCCGCTGATCGCCGCGGCCCTGGTGGGCGCCCTCCTCATCGGCGGCGTCGGCGGCGGCGTCGGATACTGGGCGGCCGACCGCACCAGCGGCTCCTCCTCCGAGACCGTCGAGTCACCCGCGCGCGACGGGCGCCAGGCCCTCAACCGCCCGCCGGACTCCGTCGCCGGCATCGCCGACGAGGCCCTGCCGAGCGTCGTCACCATCCAGGTCAACGGCGGCAGCGACAGCCAGGGCGGCGGCACCGGCACCGGCTTCGTCTTCGACAAGCAGGGCCACATCCTGACGAACAACCACGTGGTCGCCAGCGCTGCCGACGGCGCCGAGCTCACCGTCGTCTTCTCCGACGGCAAGCAGTACGACGCCGAGGTCGTCGGCCGCGCCGAGGGGTACGACATCGCCGTCATCAAGCTCACCGACCCCGAGGGCGTCACCCTCACCCCGCTCCCCCTCGGCGACTCCGACGACGTGGCCGTCGGCGACTCGACGATCGCCATCGGCGCGCCCTTCGGTCTCTCCGGCACCGTGACCACCGGCATCGTCTCCGCGCTCAACCGCCCCGTCGCCTCCAGCGACGCCCAGGGCTCCTCGGCCTCCTACATGAGCGCCCTCCAGACCGACGCCTCGATCAACCCCGGCAACTCCGGCGGCCCGCTCCTCAACGCGGACGGCGAGGTCATCGGCGTCAACTCCGCCATCCAGTCCACGGGCGGCGGCCCGATGGAGGGCCCGGCCGGCAGCATCGGCCTCGGCTTCGCCATCCCCGTCGACCAGGCCAAGCGCGTCGCCCAGACCCTCATCGAGACCGGCCGCCCGGTCTACCCGATCATCGGCGCCACCGTCGACATGCGGCAGGGCAACGACGGCGCCGTCATCTCCGAACGCGGCGAGGGCGACTCCGAGGCCCTCACCCCGGGCGGCCCGGCGGACGAGGCCGGCCTCCGGCCGGGCGACGTCATCACCAAGTTCGACGGCGCCCCGATCGACAGCGGCCCGACCCTCATCAGCGAGATCTGGACCCACACGCCCGGCGACAAGGTCACCCTGACCTACGAGCGCGACGGCAAGCAGAACCAGATCGAACTGACCCTGGGCGAGCGCGTCGGCGACGGCTGACCGGTTAGGCTGTTCCCGCGCCGCGCAGCGCACCCGCGTGGCGCGGGGAGGTGTGCCCGAGCGGCCGAAGGGAACGGTCTTGAAAACCGTCGTGGCAGCGATGTCACCGTGGGTTCAAATCCCACCGCCTCCGCCCAGGTCGTAGAACGCCCAGCTCAGAAGGGGTGCCCGTCCACGACGGGCACCCCTTCGGCGTTCACCCTGTCTCACTCTGATTCGCCGGTATCCCACTCCTGACCAGTGCGTGCGGCCAACCTGCGGCCAGGAATCAGGGCCCCTCCGGGCCGCCCTCGTGCTCCGCCAAACCCTGCTCGATCAGGGCGTTCATCCTGTCCTCCTCACCGTCCAGAACCTTGGCGTAGTAGCGCTGGAGTACGGCGACGCTCTGTCCCGCGCGGCGGGCTGTCTCGGCCAGGCTCACCCCAGAGCGGAGCCAGAAGGACACGCACGCATGCCGCAGGTCGTACGGGATCGCGGCCAGCGGGGAAGCGATCTGCGCGGGTGTGAGCGCCTTCCGGCGGGCCTCCTTCCACACAGCGCCGTACTCCTGCGACCGGACCGGACCACCCCGCACGGCGCTGAACAGTCGCCCGTCGGTCGTGGCCCCGGAGGCTTCCAGGTGATCGCGCAGGATGCCGACCAGCACGGGCGGAATGGGCACCGGGCGGACCGCACGGTGGGCCCGGTGCTTCAATTGCCGCTCCTCGTACGGCTTGCCGTCGTCCGTCCACGCCGACCCGACCTGTGGCCGTGCACCGGCGAGCATGAGTCGGCCCCATCCTTCCTGGGGAAGGTCGCACTGGTCGGCACTGAGCATCGATACCTCCTCGGGTCGCATCGCCGCGTAGTAGATGCACGCGAAGAACGCGACCAGGTGGGCACCCCGGGGCCCCTGCGCGCGGACCGCGTCCAAGAGGGACCGAGCCTGAGCCGGGGTGGCGACGCTCCGCACGTCCAGTTCCTCTGCGGCTTTGGGCGTTTCCCAGTGGACGCGATGCAGCGGGTTTCCGGGCAGAAGCTCGTGCTCGACGGCCAGTCGCAGGCAGTTGCTCAGCACGGCGCGACGCCGTCGGAACGTGTTCGCGGCGGCGGGCTTCCCGTCTTGCCGCTTGGCCAAGTGCTCAAGCACCATGCGCACGCGCTTGGCGCTGTCCAGTTCGGCCACGGTCGGTGCGTTGCGTTCCACCCACGTCAGTGCTTTGGCTTCCTGCTCCGGGGGCTTCTGCTCGTGGCGTCCGGCGTTGAATGCCCACTGGTAGAGGGCCCTGCGCAAGAGGTCGTCCGCAGGGCGGCCCTTCCCCTCCGGACACAGCGCCATCGTGGCGATGGTGAGGCTTTCGGCGATGCTGGCCCGGTGCTTGGCCGCTGCCGCCGGCCACTTCCGGGCCGCGTGCGCACGGGCATGGGCATACCAGCTCGTACGGTTCCGCTCACGCACTTCCGTAACGGGAAGCCCGGATTCGGTGTCGAACGGCTCGCCCTTGCGCGTCGCGGTCAGCAGCTCCGCGCGGCGTGCGTCGGCGAGCGTCTTGGTGGCGAACTTCTCCTGATACTCCTTGCCGTTCACCTGCCATCGCAGTTGGAACGGTGCAGCCTTGCTCTGGCGCTTTCGAATACTCCAAATGCGCACGTCGTAGCTGTGCATAGTTCTCCTCATGAGGGAGAGCCCCCGCCGCAGCGGGGGCTCTCGGAATGGACCAGATTCAGGCGGCGCTTTCGTCGCACTGCCCCCACCAGGCGTCGAGGTCTGCCCGGCTCACGCGGATCTGTCCGTTGGGCAGTTTCCGGAGCCGAGGGGCCTGTCCCCTGGCGCGCATGCGGTAGAAGGCGGCGCGGCTCATGCCGATCTCGTCGAGGACTTCGGGGAGTTTGAGCATCTGCGGACGGGCCATGGGGAGATCCCTTCGGGTGTCGCGGCGCTCTCTTGAGTTGGGTTGTGTGTCCGAGGTGGGGTTTTCTGCGTCACCGCGTCATCTGCGTCACGTGTGGTGTCTGACCTGCAGGTTTGTGGTGACGCAGGGCGTTGGGGTGCGTCATGGGGTGACGCGGGCGTGCGTCACGGGGGTGACGCGGGTGACGCGGGGTGACGCAGCCTGTTGGTGGTGCGTCACCGTTGTTGCGGCTGGTCAGGGGCCGGTTTGGGTGTGTGGGTGACGCGGGTGACGCAGGGTCTCTTCTCTTCGGACAAAAGAAGGGTGGGGTTCTGTTGTGGTGCGTCGTGCGGTGTTGATGAAGGAGCCGCTTCGCGGCGCGTCCATCGCAGGGCGGCGTTGCCGCCGGACAAGCAAGAGGAGCACCTCCCCCGGGTGGCGCCGGGTGCTCTTCTTGCTTGTTCCGTTGGTGCCGGTCAGTGCATCGGGTCCTGCTGGTGCGGCGGCGGCTCGGGCCGTCGGGTCATCTCGATGTAGCGCCCGTGCTTGGTGCGGCCCCAGTCGATGAGGACGCCCCGGGCGCCGAGGGTGGGCTGAAGGCGCTTGAGACGGTCGGAGAGGACCTTGCCCGTGGTCGGCCACCCCTTCGGCAGGGGGCGGCAGTCTTCGCCGGTGTAGAGGCCGCTGAGGAGGTGCAGCCATTCCGAGGACGTCATCCGCACCTCCGCGCCCGGGGCGAGCCCGGTGGCGTGCTTGAGGACGGTCTGAGCGAGGAGGTCGCCTTCAATGACGTCGTCGTTGAGGTCGTCCAGGCTGGCCCGGTAGGCGTCCAGCGCTCGCAGCCCGGTCGCGGCGTCGAGCTGGGCGCACAGGTGCGCGAAGTCGGCCATCCGCAGATCGGTGGGGATGTCCGCCTCGGCGGCCCGGACCTTGACGGTCAGGTCCAGCACTGAGCCCAGGATGACGGGCAGGGCCTCTTGGAACTCCGCCCACAGTTCCGCCTCGGTGCGCCGCACCCGGGGCCGCTCCAACCGCAGGGGCAGGAGCCGTTCCGCGAGGTCGGGGCGGATGACGCCGACGTCGATGCCGGTCAGCAGGAGCGGGCGGCGGTAGCGGGCGCGGACGACGTCGCCGTCGGTGTAGAGGGCGCGTTTGATGGTCTCGGCCCCGGTGACGATGCAGCACATCAGGTCGGAGAGGTCCGGCGCCAGGTGGGACAGGTTGTCCAGGGCGGTGACCCATCCGGCGGCGACGGCCGCGATCAGGTTCTCCTCATCCTTCGGGGCGCGGCGCAGGTCGCCGCTCATGCCCTCGATGATCCGCAGGAGCATCCGCCCGCCGGTGGACTTCCCCGCACCCTGCGGGCCGGTCAGGAACGGGGCGGGGACGGGCACGGACGGGCCCAGGCAGCCGATCAGCCAGGCGATGGCCAGGCACTCGGTCTCGGCGCTGGCGAAGTTGCACAACCTGAGCAGCAGGTCGATGCCCTTGCCGTCGGTGTCCTTCTCCGGCAGGGGGAGTTCGCCGGTGAGCTGGGTGCGCCGCCAGCACACCTCACGCGGGTCCGGGGTGGTGATGTCCCAGCCGGTGGGGTGGATGCGCACCGAGCGTCCGTCGTCGCGCCCCAGGTCCAGCCACGTCGCGCCGTCGAACCCGGGCGCCACCCGGATGTGGACGGGCTGGACGTCCTGGTTGAGGGCGAGTGCTTCGATCAAGTCGAGTGCCTCCTTGAGGGCGGTTCCGTTGAAGACGCCGTGCCCGTCGTGGAAGAGGCCGACCATGAGTTCCTGACGGTGGCTGCCCGTCGTCCCCTGGGAACGGATCGGACGCGCCACCGGGTGGCCGTTGCGCTGGGCGTAGACGGTGCCGTCGGCGGTGCGGAAGTACCGGAAGTGCTGGCGTGCGAAGTCGGTGATGACGTCGCGGGCCGGGGTCTTGTCGTCGTCGGCCATGGCTCACAGCCCCAATCGAGTGCGGGCGTTGGTCCAGGCGTCCGCGCAGTGCCGGGCGCTTTCGCCCTTGACCTGAGCGGCGGTGAACAGCCGCGCGATGTGGCCCTCGGTCAGGCAGCCGCACCGGCCGTGCGCGGACAGCACCGCCAGAAACGTGCGATAGACCGTGGCGTGCACCGCGCTGGACGCGCCGCTGATCCGCTGCTCCGCCATGGCGATGCCGCGCTCAAGGTAGGTCGGCGTGCGGTGCCGGCACTCCCCGCCCGAGCCCGGGGCGGGCACGGTGACCACCGGGCGGGCCGGGGGCGGCTCCTTCACCACCAGCGCACACACGGCCTCGGGCAGCGGCGCCAGGGCGCCGGTTCCGGGCCCCAGCCACCGGGCGTAGGCAGCGGCGGACTTCAGGTCTACCCCGGGCCGCACCCCGTTGGCCGACCGCATCGAGCCCCGGTAGATCCAGTGCTCACCCCGGGTCGTGGCCACCGTCCGGGTCGGCGGGAGGGTGGCGCGGGCCCATGCGATGGCGGCGGCGTCGTCGAGGTCCACGACGGTCACCCCGGCGCCGCCGGGGTGGTAGGCGACGGCGGCGGCCTGCTGCCATGCGGGCGCCCACGCTGGTGAGGTGAGGGTGTCCGGGTCGGTGGTGGCGGCGGCCCAGCCGTGACACGGGGCCGTGCACTGGCAGGGCCCTGCGGCCTTCATGTGCGGCCGGTCCCCGCACCGGCCGCCGGCACAGGACGGGCAGTTGCCTACCGGCAGCTTGCCTGCCCGCAGGGGCAGGACGGGGAGGCCACGCGCGGCCAGGTCCAAGGCTTCGTGTAGGAGCGCGGGGTGGGGATCATGGGGCATGCTGGGTTTCTCCTGTCCCTTCGGGGGTGGGTGGGGCGGCCCGGTCTTTGGTGAGAGTGGGGCCGCCCCGTGTTGTGTCAGGCGGCGTCGTCCAGCCCGTGGGGTTGGGCGGCGCTGTCGGTGTGTTGGGTGAGGGCGTGTAGGGCGGCGGTGGCCTGTTGGGGGACGACGCCGTTGCCCAGGGCTTGGAGTTGCGCGGTGCGGGAGAGTCCGGGGACGTCGGTGACGTGGCCGGCGGGCAGGCCCATGAGCCATTCCACGAAGGGCGGGTTCAGCCGTCCCACAGCGTCAACTGGCCCGGGTGGTCGCCGTCCGACGACGGTGGTCCATCGGGCGATGGCCGGGCTGTAGACGCCCCATTCCGGTGCGTGGGCGGCAGCGCCACATCGGCCCGGTTGTCCCGCTGGTCCGGTCCCGTGTTGCGGTCGTCCGTCGCACGTGAGGTCGGCAGGAGCTTGGCGAAGGACAGGTCGGACAGGGTGGGTGAGGTGCTGCGCGGGTTGCGGGCTGTTGCCTGTCTGGCTCCCTTGGAGTCGCCGACCACGGGTGTGGGCAGCAGGGAGACGGTGTGCCGCAGGTTCATCCCGCCGCGTGCCCGGTGGCCGGTGCCGTTCGCTTCCGACGTCGAGGGGGTGGGCAGCAGGGAGGCCACCACGGGGAGGGAGTCGGTGAAGCCCCGGCCCTTGGCGTCCCGTGCTCTGGGGGTGGGTAGGCCAGGCGAGGACGAACAGGCGCTTGCGCTGGTGTGCGGCGCCGACGTCGGATGCGCGAAGAGTCGTCCAGCGCGCATCGAACCCGAGGCGGGCAAGGTCGGCGAGGACGGTGTCGAATCCCAGGGAAAGGTGTCCTGCGACGTTCTCAAAGACCGCGAGGCGGGGTCGTAGAACGCGAAGGGCATCGGCGATGTGGGGCCAGATGTGCCGGTCATCCTCGGTTCCCTTCCGCTTCCCGGCGGTGCTGAACGGCTGGCACGGGTAGCCCCCGCACAGCACGTCCACCGCCGGGACGCGCCGCCAGTCCACGGTGGTGATGTCGCCCAGGTTGGTCGTGGCGGGGTGGTGGGTTGCGAGGATGCGGGAGGCGCCGGCGTCGTTGTCGGCCACCCAGGCCGTCACCGTGCCGAACGTCTCCTGCACGGCCATGTCCAGACCGCCGTATCCGGTACACACCGAACCCAGCCGCAACCGGGGCCGGGAGTCATGGGGCATGCTGAAAGACCTCCTGTAGTGGGAGAGAGGGCGGCCCCGGTTCTTGGTAGGAGTGGGGGCCGCCCTCGGCGTGTGTCGGGTCGCGAGGTGCCTGCGCAGCAGATGGCGCAGAGCCGTATTCGTGGGGTTCTCGGCGTGGGGCGGGTGGGGTCGAAACCCGATATCGCTGCTGGTCAGGAAGCTGTGGGGGCGATGTCGGGGGCGAAACCGGTTTCGGGTCGGGGTGAAACCTTGATCCCCTGCCGAAACCGGCTCGCGGCCCCCTACTCGGCGTCGTCCACGGCTTCGGGCAGGTCGGCCAGCCGGACGCCCTTGGCGCCGCCGCAGCAGTCCCGGATCGTCAGCTGGCGGGTGGGGACCTTGTGGGGCTTGAGCGCGGCCGACAGGGCGGTGGAGCGGGCGGCGGCGTCTTCCTCGTCGAGCCACGGCCCGTACAGGTCGGGCCGGTAGGCGGCCAGCGCCTCGACCAGGCGGTGGGAGTGGACGGCGTCGGCACCGTCCGGCCACACCCCGCGCAGGTGGTCGACGATGGTGGAGCTGTCCAGCTCCTCGACCTCGTTCCCGGCGGCTTCGCCGGACAGGGTGCCGGCGGCGGTGCGCATGGCCAGGGCGCGGCGGCCGATCTCCTCGGCTTCTGTCTGGCGGATGAACGCGGCCCGCACGGTGGTGCCTTCCCGTCCCCGGGCGAGGATGCCGGTGCCCTGTTCGGTGGCGCTGATCTCCGTGGCGCGCAGGCCCCGTTCGTGGGCGCCGGTGCCCAGCACGTTGTTGTTGGCGCGCCAGTCCATCACCGCGAGGCACAGGCGGGTGCCGACCGAGCTGGACACCGAGGACGGCAGTGAGGGGGCGTCGGGGTTCTGGGTGAGCAGGATGAGGATGATGCCGTAGGCGCGGCCCTTCTTGATGAGCTTGGTGCACAGCTCGGCGGCTTCGTCCTTGTAGTCGGGGTGGGTGAACAGCTCCTGTGCCTCGTCGACGACGACGACGCGGGGGCCGAGGTTCTGCTCGGGGTACTTCTCGGCCAGCTCCCGCGTGACGCGCCGTCCGTCGGGGGTCTCGGAGGAGGGCAGGGACTTGACGAACTTGGCGCGGCGCTTCTGCTCGGCGATGCCGGCGCGCAGGCCGGACAGGGTGGCGGTGAGGTCTTCGTCGTCGTCGCCGGATACGTAGCGGTGGCAGACGGGCTTGACCGAGTTCAGGTCGCCTGAGCCTTTCAGCTCGTACACCCAAAGCTCGGCGGTGGGGTCCAGGGCGACGCCGAGCACGATCGCCAGCGCGCAGGAGGTCTTGCCCGAGCCGGGGATGCCGCCGACGAGGAGGTTGGAGTACATGAGCGTGACCTCGACGAGGTTGCCGCGCGGGTCGAACCCGAAGGGCAGGGGCTTGAAGACGTCGGCGGTGCCGGTCTTCATCAGCGGCCACAGCTTCCGCGGGGCCTTGGCCGGGTCCTGCTGCGCCACCCACAGCACCAGGCGCCCGGGGTGGGCGTCGCGGTCTCCCTCGGGCCACACGGTGGAGATGGGGCGGCGCATGGCGGCCGCGAGTTCGGTGCGCTTCTCCAGCACCTTGGTTGCGGGGATACCGCGCGGCAGGTCGACCTCGGCGCGCCAGCCGGGCCCGTCGCGCTGGATCTCGGCGGCGAACGTGACCTCGGACTTCTTCCGGTCGCCGACACCGATGGCGGAGAGGGCGTCGAAGACTTCGGTGGAGGTGAGCGCCGAGAGCTGGTCGACGTGCACGTATCGGGTCACGAGGGGCTTGTCCTGGTCGCGTCCGGCGACGCCGAGGACGGACAGGAACGCGGGCACCGAGGCGGCCAGCACCCACGGCGGCAGCAGCAGGGCGCCCACACCGGCCGCCAGAGCGGCCGACCCGGCCACGACGGCGGAGGCGACCCGGCGGGGGCGCACCCGGCGGGAGTGCTCGCGGGAGAGGGCGAGCCATGCCTCGACGTCCCCGGAGGCGGCGGCCTTGGTCTCCACGGGCCGCGCTTCGGCGTCGACGACCCACCGCACCCACCGGGCCACCAGGCGGGCCCCGCCGCGCGGGGACCGCACGATGAGGCGCATGAGGTAGACGGGGGCGCGCACGGTGTGGAACGCGGTCAGGTGCGCGTAGTAGTTGGTGGTCCACTTGACCGCGTCGGTGAAGTCGGACGCCTTGCGCAGCCACGCGGGGATGACCGGCGGCGCGGACGCCAGGAACGCCCGACGCTGACCGAGGAACGTGCCGGTATCGGCGGCCACGTCGGGCCGGTCGACGGGGACCGGGGCGGTCAGCTCGGTGGTCATCTCGGTGACCGGCACCGTGACCGGCTCGGTGACCGGGGCGGCCGCCTCGTCGTCGAGGGTGGCCGGGGGTTCGGTGGGGGGCGGCGGGATGGTGGGGGCGCCGGTCATCTCGGCGACCGGCTCGGTGACCGGATCGACGTCGACAACGGTCACGTTGTTGTCCGGCTCGGTGAACTTGATGAGCCGCACCGTGGGTTCGGCGTGACCGTTGACGGGCTTCGGCCCGGTGGCGGGTTCGGTCATGATGGGTGCTCCTTCCGTTCGTCTCTCTGGCGGGTGGTTGGGGCCCGGGGCGACCGGCGTTGCTGCCAGGCTCAGGCGGTCGCCCCGGGGCGGATCTACCTGCCGGTGCGCTCGACGGCGCGCAGGTGCTTCTCGGCCGCGCGGCGCGCTTCCCGCGCGGCGGCCCGCTCACCCCGTCCGGCGGCGCGTTCGGCGACCCGGGCGGTGGCGACGGCGTTGCGGGCCTCGTCTAGGAGGCGGGCGTGGGCGGCGTGCTCCCGGCGGGCCCGGTCGGCGGCCACCTGGTCGATGCGGTCAATGCGCCGCTCGACCGCGCTGGTGTCGCCGTAGGCACCGCGTGCGCCCTTGAGCAGCAGGCGGGCGCGTTCGGCCTTCTCGGCGCGGGTGTAGGTGTACTCGGACATGTCGGCCTCTCGGTTGGTCAGTCGGTGAGGTCGTCGCCGCACTGCGCGCAGCGGGAGCGGCTGCCGGTGACGGCGTCCATCTCGTCGTGGAGCTGGATGAGCAGCACGTCACCGCCACATCCGGCGTGCTCGACGTTCTCGGCCTGGTAGGTGCGCTCCAGACCACCGCCCCAGTCCTCGGTGTTGATCAGGCGCCAGGCGATCTCGTCGACGTTGCTGGGCAAGGTGTCCTCCTTCGGTGCGGGCCGGAACTGTCCCGGCTCCCCACTCGCCCCCGGGGGGTCCGGGGGCGGACAGGCAGCCGTCAGGCGGGCCGCAACTCGTGGCCGTGGCACAGGACGGGGCCGATCAAGGGGCTGACGCGGTGGACGGTCCACCGGCCGCCGGTCAGCGGCCCCGGCTGGACTTCGTCGACGATCCGGCCCGTGCGGCCAGCGGCGCGCGGGTCGTCCTCGCACGACACGATCAGCACCTCGTCACCGGCGTTGAACATCACGACCCCCTCTCAGCGCTTGCGGCGCAGGGTCTTGGCGGCGGCCTGCCCCTCGGTGCCGCCGACGGATTTCACGACGTGCACCACCGCCCAGCAGGTGACCGCCACGGCGAGCGTGACGGCCAGGAGGGTGACGGCCATCGAGGCGAGCGCGCCGACGAGCAGCGGCCCGAAGAACACCCCCGCCGCGACCGTCCCGGCGCCCATGCCGGCGCCGAGGGCGAGCCGCTGCACGGTGCGGTCCGGGGGCGCCTGGTGGACGTGGACGACCTGCGGCATCTGCTGTGCCGGGGACGGCTCGGGGAGCGGCACCGGGCGCGTGTAGCAGCCGCAATCGGCGGTGTGCCGGTGCTCGGGCAGGTTGCTCATGTCGTCTTCCCCTTGGTGACGATCTGGCGCCGCAACTCGGTCGCGTCACGGCGGGACAGGCTGAGTTCTTCGCGCAGCCGGGTGATGGTGACCGGGCGTCCGGTGGCCTTGACGGCGGCGGTGTTCAGGCGGCGTGCGGCTTGCCGAAGCTGGCCCGGGGTCGGTTCGTCGGTGACCGGCTCGGTGACCACCGTCCGAGGCTCGGCGGCCGCCAGCACCGGGCGCGGCACGGGCAGCGCGGGGGGTTCGTCGTCGTGCCAGAACGGGCCCACCACCGGCACCCGCTCCACGTCCACCCGCACCGGAGCGGCAGGAGTGTCCGCAGGGGCGCCACCCTCCGAGGCGGCGGGCAGCTCCTCGACGTCGGGCGTCGAGGGAAGGGCCCCCGCAGCAGGGGACACCCCTACGTCGGTCGGGTTGCCGAGCATGTCGGCAAGGGCGGCGTCCGCGCCCTCGACGAGCCGGGCCCGCTGCACCTCCACCAGCTCGTCGGCCAGGGCCACGTCTCCGTGTCCCACCTTCGCCGCGAGCCGCCATGCCACCCGCTCGGAGCGCCACCGCACGAAGCTCGTCGGGTGCGACTGAGCGCGTGCCCGGTGGTAGGCGAGCCGTTGCACCGTGGCGGCGTTCTTTCGGCGGGCTTCCATGTCGACCCCGGTGCGGTACACCCACACCCGGCGGGCCAGCAGGCCCAGGCCCTCGGCGGCGGCCGACATGGCCAGCGGCGTCATGCCGTAGACGACGGCCTCGGTGAAGCCGTCCGCCACCGCGATGCTCGTCGCCGAGGCGGCCATGGGCGCCAGCCACAGACCGGCCCGCACCGGGGCCGGGGCCGTCTGGCCGAGCATGGTCAGCCCGACCATCACCAGGGCGAGGATCAGCGTCACGCCCTCACCGGCGGCGACCACACCAACGGCGGTCGCCGCACGGCCGAACGCCGTCACGATGTTGGTGTAGGTGCCGATCCCGCCGGCCACACCGGCCGCCACCATCGGCACCCCGGCAGCGACCAGAACGGCCACCTGCCCCCGGGTCAACTCCTTCATGCCGCCACCCCCCGGGTGCCCCTGCGTCCGGCGCGGCGGCCGTTGACGGTCCGCAGGCTGGGGGTGGGTCCGTCGGCGATGTGCCAGCCGCCGCCGTCGCGCTTGGCCGCGTACATGGCCTCATCCGCCCGCCGCAACGCCAGCGGCAGGTGCGGGGTGGGGTGTTCGGCGGTCAGGCTCGCGCCGATCGAAGCACCCACGTGCAGGGTGTGGCCCTGGTAGGCCAGCGGGGCGCACAAGGCGCCGTGCAGGCCCCGCAGGAGCCAGGGCACCGTGTAGTCGTGCGGGGCCGGGACGACGGCGGCGAACTCGTCCCCGCCCAGCCGTCCGGCGATCCCGCCCCGCCCCACCAGCACTTCGGTCAAGGCGCCGGAGGCGGCTGTGAGGGCGTGGTCTCCGGCGGCGTGGCCGTAGGTGTCGTTCACGTGCTTGAAGCCGTCCAGGTCGATGACCAGGACGGCGGCCGGGCCGTGCCGCAGGGTGCGGGTGGCGGCCCGTTCGAACGCGGCGCGGGTTCGGAGCCCGGTGAGGGGGTCGCGGCGGGCGGTGCGGAGCTGGCGGCGCAGCCACAGCCCGTGCACGCCCCACCCGGCCGCCACCGGCGCCGCCGCCACGGCGGCGGGAAGCAGGCTGCTCACGCGATCACCTCACCGTGACCGGTGGTGCGGTTGGCCAGGTCCCGGCGGGCGTCCAGCACCCGGCCCAGGTGGCGGCGCCAGCGCTGCCAGTCCAGCTCGGTGCCCGGCCGGTCCATCAGCGTGATCTCGACGTCCAGCAGCTCGACCTCCGCGCGGATGAGCGGCATCTCGGCCCCGATGGCCGCGAGGTCGGCGGGGGTCGGCTCGATGTCCGGCAGCGGGACTGCCGCCGGTGGGAGGATGGGCTTCATGGGTCGTGACTCCTTAGGTTGGACGGCCCGAACAGCGGCCCCGGTGTTCCAGCACCGGGGCCGCGCGCCGTCTGAAGGGGGAAGCACCCTGTTGTGGGGTGCTTCGGGTGGTCAGAAGTTGCGGGAGATCACGCCGTGGTGGTCGCCCTTGACGACGGTGATGTTGTTGCCGCTGAAGGTCCGGCCGCCGCTGTCCTCGCGGTCGGTGTGGGTCTCGCCCTGGTAGACGTCGCCGTTCAGCGCCACCGGGCCGCTGGTGCCGGAGATGACCTCGCCGACGTCGCCGGTGTGGTCGTCGCTGATGGTGATGCGGTTCTTCCTGGCCATGTCTGCTCCCTTGGGATCTGGGCCCGGCCGGTGGTGGCCGGAGTGCCCCGGGGCTGGATTCGATCCAGCGCCGTCACGGCCCCCGCGCAGGGCGGGGCCGGGGCTGAGCGGTGGTTCAGAAAAGGTCGGATGCCTGCTTCACCAGGTCCTCGACCGCGCTGATAGCGGCCGTGCGCCCGGCTTCCAGCGCCGCCGGGGTGTCGGCGTCGCGCAGGGCGTAGGTGGCGTCAGCGGCGGTGCGGGCAGCGCCGGTCAGGGACGGCGCCAGCAGCACCAGCGCGGTCATCGGCGCGGTGATCGCGGCCCGCGTCTCGTGCGACGCGGCCCGCGCCGCCTCCCAGTCACCGCCCGACAGGCGGGCCTGTTCGCGCAGCCACATCGCCCGGCGGTGATCTGCCAGCGCCGCCGACAGACCCGTGACCGCCTCCAAGCGCTGCTGCCGCAGCTCCCGAACTCGCTGCTCGGTGCGGTCCGCACGGGCGGACCGCTGCTGCATCAAGGACGCGGTCGCCGCACCGCCCAAGGTGCCGATGACCGCGATCAGACTCGTCCAGATGGACATGGGGACCCCTCCCGGGGCCGGACGTTTTCCGGCTCCCCACACCCCGCCCGTACGAGACGGGCGGAGGAGGCAACCGGCCGCAGCCGCTTGGCTGCGGAAGTTGGGATTGCGCTGTACCTCACGTGAACCCGCAGGTCGCGGGCCGCGTGGCCGCCTACTTGGCCGAGGAGAGGCGGCGTGATCCCCATGCAGTTGTCAAAGACCGGGCGCTTCCTTTCGACCCGCTTCCACGGAGCCGTCCGGGCGCAGCAAACAGAACCCAAGAGAGGGGTTCCTCTTGCTCAACTTGTTGGTACAAGTTGATTGAGTTGATGCTGACCTACAAGCAATGCCGGTGTCAAGCAACGGGAGCCCGCATGTACCAACAAGTTGAGCGAGTGGGTGATGATGGGGGTATGAGCAAGCAGCCGAAGTACCAACAGGTGGCGGACGCCCTACGCCGCGAGATCGACGGAGGCACCTACCCGCCTGGGTCGCGGTTGCCCTCGGAGAGTGAGTTGTCGGCCCGCTTCGGGGCTTCACGCAACACGGTCCGCTCCGGACTCGGATTGTTGGTGTCGCAGGGACTCGTGACCTCCAGCCAAGGACTGGGGTACGAGGTGACGAAGCACGAGGTCTTCGAGCTGAACGCCTCGCGCTTCGAGAATCTGAGCTTCCCGCAGAACGGCGACGCCTACAGCACTGACGTCGCAAACGCCGGCCGCAGGCCGCACCAAACCTTCCGCGTCGAGATCCGACCGGCGCCCGAGGACGTGGCGCAGCGGCTCAAGGTGGAATCGGGGTCTCGAACGGTGCTCCGCTTCTGCCACCGCTTCGTGGACGACGTCCCATGGTCCACGCAGGCGACGCACTACCCGTCGTGGTTGGTGGACGAGGCTCCCCGGCTGGCAGAACCGGGCGACATCGCGGAGGGCACGACGAGGTTCCTGGCGGCGCACGGGGTCGAACAAGTCGGGTACTTCGACGAGATCGCGACCCGAATGCCCACTCCGGAGGAAGCGCGGATGCTGGAGATCGGCGCAGGCGTGCCGGTGCTCCTCTGGACGCGCACCGGCTACTCGGAGGAGCGCCCGATCCGGTCCACCATCACCACCTTTCGAGGCGACCTGAACCGCATGAACTATGAGATCGGGAATCTGTCTGCCCGCGAAGGGAACGTTCGGTGATCATTCGACTGGCCCAGCCGCAAGACGTTGCCCAGCTCCTCGCCTTTCGGGAGGAGGCCGCGTCGTGGCTGATCCAGCTCGGCTCAGACCAGTGGCAGCGGCCCTACCCGGCAGACCGACTGCTGGCCACTGTCCAGGCCGGTGCGGTCTTCATGCTGGACGACGGCCCGGTGACGGCCGCCACGATCACTCTGGACGCGATAGCCGAAGAGGGTCTGTGGACCGACCACGAACTTAGCGAGCCGTCCATGTTCGTCACCAAGCTCACCGTGGCACGGAGCCATGCTGGCGCGAACCTAGGCGGAAGGCTGCTCGACTGGGCAGGCGATCGGGCATACCGTGCCGGAGCCAAGTGGCTCAGGCTCGATGCGTGGACCACGAACGAGGGTCTACAGCGGTACTACCTTGAGCGGGGATTCGAGCACGTGCGTACCGTCCGCGAGGGCACGGCCGTCAACGGCGGTCCGCGTGTCTCCGGCTGGTTGGCTCAGCGACTCACTGGGCCAGCCGACCACGGGTTCGTGGACGTGGCACCCGAGCCCGTGCCGGTGGCCGGGTAGTGCTATGGGGAAGAGTCTTGCTGGGCTAGTTGGCCAACCTGTGGCCAAGTCAGCTTGGTTTTGGTGGTCTGGCCCGACAACGTGCCAGGTCACACGGGGTTTCTGCCCTCTACGCGATGCGGTCTTGAAAACCGTCGTGGCAGCGATGTCACCGTGGGTTCAAATCCCACCGCCTCCGCCCTGAGAGCAACGACAACGGCCCCTGATCTGAATGTTCGGTCGGGGGCTGTTGTCGTGTCCGGCTCCTGTGACTGCCTGGTGCTCCCCATGGTTCCGCCGAGCGAATTAACGAAGCCCAGATGGATCCTCAAGCTCCCGCTCCCTGAGCCGGCACGAGAAGCGGCTCGTGGTGATGCCAGATGAGGTACCTGTCCTCCCGGCGGAGCTCCGCAGAGCCCCACTCTGCGCGCACGAGGCCGTGCTCCATCGAGCAGGCGTAGGCCACCAGCACCAAGCTCACGTCCTCAGGTATCACGCTCAGGTCGGGTCGCTCCTCCGGTTCGTCCGGATCGTCGAAGCCCAAGTCCAGCTCCTGCTGCATTGGCTCCGGGCCGTGGCGACGGATCAGGTCAGCGCGTAGCCCGGTGACCCTGCGGAGACGGGCGGCGGTGACGGGGACGTCCCTCTTGGCGTAGCGGATGGGGTAGATGAGGTGATCGCGCACGATGACGAGCGTGCGTCCCTTGAGCCGCACGGGCGCCCCGTAGCTGGCCAGGCCGGTGGACAGCTCTTCGTACTGCACGGCGTACAAGCCGTGGCCGTAGGCTTCGAGTGTCTGCGTATGCACGCCCTCCTGACCGTGGCGTGCCCGGTCATGGGCACGAGTGAGGCAGGCCGGTACGACGTCAACCAGCTCGTCGGCCAGGTCACCAAACGTGTCATGCGCCCATCGACTTGCCGACCCCATAGCCCTCCGCCCTCCCACTGGCAGCCCAACCACCGAGCGACGTTCGGAGTCAAACGGTGATCTATAGAGGCGACTTGGACAAGGGGGCATGGAGGGCGCGAGTGTAGCGCCCCCCGGCATGTTGACCCCGCAAGCAGAGCGTCCAACAAAGCCAGCTCCGCCTCAGCGGGTGTGGGTCATGTGTGGGCAAGGCTCTGGCGTGCGGGATACCCGGGCGTGGGTCAAGCAGGTCAGGTCGCGGTTCTTGCCGTCAGGCGGGTCGGTCTTGAAGATCGTCGTGGCAGCGATGTTCACCGTGGGTTCAAAACCCACCGCCTGCGCCCAGCTCATAAATCTCGTAGTCCAGAGGGGGGTAACCCGCACAGAGGAGCACCCCTTGGAATTCACCTTCTCGTACCCCGACTCGCCGGTATCCCATCTCTGACTGTCTGTGTGGCCACCCTGTGGCCGGCTTTCATCCTCCTGAACGCTCGTAGACTCCGGGCCCTGTGCGACGAGTTCGGTCCTCTGAGCCGTGACCACCGCGTGGCGGAGCTGGGAGCGGAGATCGCCGCTCTGAACACACCGTGACGAGAGGGGTTGGCATGTCGCAGGCCGAGGGCGCGCGGTTCTTCCGGGAGGCGTGGATCGCGGGAGTCCACCAGCACCACCCGGGAGAACCGAAGGCCGGGTACGTCACCCCGTGGGACGAGACCCCGCAGTGGGAGCGTGAGGCCGCCGGTTCGGTGTACGAGCAGGTCCGGCACTTCGTCGAGGTCAGCGGCGGCAGTACGGCGCGGCTGTCCCGTGAGCAGAAGGGGCGCTTCGTCGCGACGTGTTGGACGGCTCAGATGTTCAAGCAGTGGGCGGATCCGAAGCCGGGCTACGTGGCGGACTGGTCTGAACTGCCGTCCTGGCATCAGGAGACCGACGCGGACATCGTCGAGGCGATCGAGAAGTACGTGAGCTGATCGCTCAGCCGGGGTCGGCTCGGGGAGGGGCGGCGGGGTGCGGGTGGTGGTGGCGGGGGTGCGTGACGTGGAGCGGTTGGTGGCCTTTCGGGAGGAGGCCGCCGCGTGGTTGGCGCGGCGGGGGTCCGACCAGTGGCAGCGGCCGTATCCGGTGGAGCGGCTGCTGGCGGCCGTGCGCGCGGGCACGGTGTTCCTGGTCGAGGACGCCGGGGCGACTGCGGCGACGATCACGGTGACCTTCGAGCCGCCCGCCGGGCTGTGGACGGGTGATGAGGTGGTGGAACCGGCTGCCGGGGGTCAATCTCGGCGGACGGCTGCTCGACTGGGCCGGGGACCGCGCCTGGCGCGCGGGGGCCGGCTGGGTGCGGCTGGACGCCTGGACCAGCAACGAGCGGTTGCACCGGTACTACCTGGGCCAGGGCTTCGCGCACGTCCGCACGGTTCTGGAGGGCGCGCCCGACCAGGGCGGAGACGGCGGCCTCGTCACGTTCGTCGGGGACGCCTTCGGCGCGTAACGCACGGCGGCGGTCCATGGTGGCGGTGAGGTACTCCATGGTCGCCTGCTTGCGCCGCCGGTCGTGGTCCATGGCCGTGCCCCGGGCGAGCATGAGCAACTGCCGGGCCAGGGCGGCGAAGGCCACGACGCTCACCAGCAGGGAGCCGGACGTGACGATCAGGGACCATTGCTCGAAGGAGGTCACGCCGGGATTGTAGAAAGCCCGTCCGGTCGGGGGAGCGGCTTTCGGGGGCCGGTGACGGGCGCCGGGGGACGGTCACCGGCCGGTGTCGTGCGGGACGCGACCGGTGGGCGGTTGGCTGGGCGGGGTGCTCCGGCCGCGGTGGGTCGGGGTGCGCCGTGGGGAGGGGGCGCGGATGACGGCCTGGCTGGCCGATCACGTCACGGTGCTGGGCGGTGTCGGCATTCTGGCGGCGGTGCTGGTGCTCCCGGCGTTGGAGGCCGCGCTGCCCGTCGTGGGGGTGGTGGTGCCCGGCCAGACGGCGCTGGTGGCGGGCGGACTGCTGGCCTGGCACGGCCACGTCCCGGTGCTGGCGGCGGTGACGGCGGCGCTGGTGGGCGGCGTCGCGGGGAACGTGGCCGGGTACGCCGCCGGGCGACGGTGGCGGGCCCGGGTGCCGCTGGGGGTGGTGCCGCGCCCGTACGCGTCGCGGCGGCTGCTGACCTGGCAGCGGCGCACGGAGCGCGCGCTGGCGCTGATCGAACGCCGGGGCGGGGGCGCGGTGTTCGTGGGCCGCTTCACCGGGGTGCTGCGGACGCTGGTGCCGACGCTGTGCGGGGTCGCCGGGATGCCGCTGCGGCGCTACGTGGTGTGGTCCGTGCTGAGCAGCGCGGTGTGGGCGCCGACGTTCGTGCTGACGGGGTACGCGCTCGGTCCCGCCGGTCCGCTGTGACGCCCGGCGCCCGCCGCGTGTTCGCCCGCGCGCCGGGTTTGTTCACACATCTTCATACCTTCGGGGGAAGCAGCCCGGTTCGGTGGGTTCGGTGCCGGTGGGCCGGGCAGCGTGGGGGCGCGACGTCGTCCCGCCGGGCGGTCGGCCAGCCGTCCGGCAGCGCAACTTTTCCGTTTCTGGAGGAAACAGCTATGGCACGTGTCCGAACCGCTCGGGTCATCGCCGCTGCCGCCGCTCTGCCGTTCGCGGTGGCGGCGCTCGGCGGCGTGGCGCACGCCGACAACGGCGCCTTCGCGGGGGACGGCTCCAACGCGAGCGTGGTCAGCAGCGTCGGGAGCGGGGTGAGCGGGGACAACGCCGGGAACACGACGACGAACCAGCAGGCCGCGACCGGTCTGGGCGCCTCGAACCAGGCGAACAACGCGAGCGTGAACGGCGCCGACTACGCGGCGATCGAGCAGAACACCGTTTCCATCAACTTCTCCGAGCTGAGGTGAGCCGGTAGGCGCGTCCCGGGGAAGGGCGGCGCCGAGGGAGTCACGTGAGGTACGGGCCGGACGGCCGCACCGGGGTGCGGGCGTCCGGCCCGTCCGTGCGTCCCCGGCCGACCCCGCCGCGTGGGGCCGCACCCCGGCCGTCGAGGCCGGGTCGGGGGCCGGGTCGGGGGCGGCCCTGAGGGGGACGGCACGGCCCTCCACCCCTAGGAGGGTGGACGCCGAAGCCGTCCTACAACTTGAGGCGGAGAGGGCTCGGCACCTCCGGCCGATCCCGGGACGGGCGGCGCGCTCATAGCGTTGAGCCATGACCACGCCTGGGACTTCCGCCGGCAACTCCGCACCCGTCGCGGCGCCTGTCGGCGCCACCGTGACGCGGCTGGTGCCGCGTCGTCCGATGTCCGCCTCGTCCGCCGCCTCCGCAGGCCGGGCCTCCGCAGCTCAGGGCACCGCCGGGAAGAGAGCCACCGGGAAGAACACCGCCGGGCGCGCCGTCCGGACGAGCGCTCCGGAGGACGGCGGTGCGGTGGGCGGCGCGCCGTCCGCGTCGCCGTCGGTCCCGTCGTTCACGTCCTACGTGCGGCAGCGCGGCCCGGTCCTGCTGCGCACCGCGCGCTCCCTCACTTCGGACCCGTGTGACGCCGAGGACCTCCTGCAGACCGCGCTCACCAAGACGTACCTGGCGTGGGAGCGCATCGAGGACCACCGCGCGCTGGACGGCTACGTGCGCCGGGCGCTGATCAACACGCGCACCTCGCAGTGGCGCAAGCGCCGGGTGGACGAGTTCGCCTGCGAGGAGCTGCCCGAGCCGGACCCGGTGCCCGGGCCCGACCCGGCGGAGCACCAGGCCATGCGCGACGCGATGTGGCGCGCGGTGCTGAAGCTGCCGCCCCGGCAGCGTGCGATGGTCGTGCTGCGGTACTACGAGGACCTCAGCGAGGCGCAGACGGCGGCCGTCATGGGCGTCTCCGTGGGCACGGTGAAGAGCGCCGTCTCCCGGGCGCTGACGAAGCTGCGGGAGGACCCGCAGCTGACGGCCGACGCGCTCGACGCCGCAGCCTGACGTGTCGCGGCCCGGCTCGGCCTGACGCGGCCCGGCCGGCCGACGCCGTCGCACGTCGGGGCAGCTCGGCGAGGGGGACGTGTTTCCGTCGCCGTGTCCTGGCGGTGACGGTCACGACACAGGCTCCAGGTAGTGACATACGGTCTAGTACGGCCCGAGAATCAGCCTGTTACCCGCACGTAGCTGGTTCTTCGGGAGGCTGGCCCCATGCTGAGCACGATGCAAGACGTACCCCTGCAGGTCGCGCGGATTCTGGAGCACGGCCGCACCGTCCACGGCAAGGCCGAGGTCATCACCTGGACGGGGGAGGGCGAGCCGCAGCGCCGTTCGTTCGCCGAGGTCGGCGCGCGGGCCGCGCAGCTCGCCCATGGCCTGCGGGACGAGCTCGGCGTCCGGGGTGACGAGCGGGTCGCGACCCTGTGCTGGAACAACGCGGAGCACCTGGAGGCCTACCTGGCGGTCCCCGCCATGGGCGCCGTCCTCCATACCCTGAACCTGCGGCTGCCGCCGACGCAGCTCGCCTGGGTCGTCAACCACGCGGCCGACCGCGTCGTCCTCGTCAACGGCACGCTGCTGCCGCTGCTCGTCCCGCTGCTGCCGCACCTGAGAACGGTGGAGCACGTCGTGGTCACCGGGGTGGGGGAGCGGGCCGCGCTGACCGAGGCGGCGCAGGCGGCGGGCGTCCGGGTGCACGACTACGAGGAGCTGATCGGCGGGCGTCCGACGACCTACGAGTGGCCGGACGTCGACGAGCGGCAGGCCGCGTCCCTCTGCTACACCTCCGGCACGACGGGTGACCCCAAGGGTGTGCTGTTCAGCCACCGCTCGACGTACCTGCACGCGCTCCAGGTCAACTCGGCCGAGGCGTTCGCCCTGTCGCAGGCGGACATCACGATGCCGGTCGTCCCGATGTTCCACGTCAACGCCTGGGGGCTGCCGCACGCCGCCTACATGGCGGGCGCCTCGCTCCTCATGACCGACCGGTTCCTCCAGCCCGCACCGATCGCGGAGATGATCGAGACGGTGCGCCCGACGGTGGGCGCCGCCGTCCCGACCATCTGGCAGGGCCTGCTGGCCGAGCTGGAGACGAACCCGCGCGACATCTCGTCCTTCGGCAGGGTCGTCATCGGGGGGTCGGCCTGCCCGCCGAGCCTCATGCGCGCCTTCGAGGAGCGGCACGGCGTGACGCTCGTCCACGCCTGGGGCATGACGGAGACGTCGCCGCTGGGCACCGTGGCCCGCCCGCCGGCCGGGGTGTCGGAGGACGAGAGCTGGGCGTACCGGCTCACCCAGGGCCGCCTGCCCGCCTCCGTCGAGGCCCGGCTGGCCGCGCCGGACGGGACGTTCGCGCCGTGGGACGGAGAGAGCACCGGCGAGCTGGAGGTGCGCGGCCCGTGGATCGCCGCCGCCTACTACGGCGGTGCGGGCGCCGAGGAGCCGCTGCGCCCGGAGGACAAGTTCAGCCCGGACGGCTGGCTGCGCACCGGCGACGTCGGCACGATCTCGCCGGACGGGTTCCTCACGCTGACGGACCGGGCCAAGGACGTCATCAAGTCCGGCGGCGAGTGGATCTCGTCGGTGGAGCTGGAGGGGCATCTGATGGCGCACCCGGACGTCCTGGAGGCGTGCGTCGTCGCCGTGCCGGACGAGAAGTGGGGCGAGCGGCCGCTGGCCACCGTCGTGCTCCGGGAGGGCTCGGACGCGGACTTCGCGGTGCTGCGCGAGTTCCTCGGTCGGCACGTGGCGAGCTGGCAGCTTCCGGAGCGCTGGTCGGTGATCCAGGAGGTGCCGAAGACGTCGGTGGGGAAGTTCGACAAGAAGGTGCTGCGCAAGCGGCACGCCGACGGCGAGCTGGAGATCACGACGCTCGCGTAGTCGTCTCCCGGCGCGCCCCCGGGTCGGCAGCGACCGATCCGGGGGCGGGCGTCAGTTCGCGCCGATCTTGGCCAGCAGGTCCACGATGCGGCTCTGCACGTCGGGGCTGGTCGAGCGCTCGGCGAGGAACAGCACGGTCTCCCCGGAGGCGAGCAGGCCCAGCTCCGCCGGGTCCATCGCGGCGGACGTGTAGACCACGAACGGGGTGCGGTTCAGTAGGCCGTTGACGCGCAGCCAGTCGATGACCCCGGCCCGGCGGCGGCGGATCTGGCGCAGGTCCATCACGACGAGGTTCGGCCGGACGTGCGCGGCGATCGCCGCCGCCTCGCTGTCGGAGGGGGCGTGCGTCACCTGCATCCCGCGCCGTTCCAGGGTCGCGCCGAACGCCTCCGCGATCACCTGCTGCTCCTCCACGAGGAGAACGCGCGGCGGGTGCTGGTCGCTGTCACGGGGGGCGAGCGCCTTCAGCAGGACGGCCGGGTCGGCCCCGTACGCCGCTTCCCGGCCCGCCTGCCCCAGCCCGGCCGTGACGAGCACGGGCACCTCGGCGGCCACGGCGGCCTGGCGCAGGGACTGCAGGGCGGTCCGCGTGATGGGCCCCGTCAGCGGGTCGACGAACAGGGCCGCCGGGTAGGCCGCCATCTGCGCGTCCACCTCCTCACGCGAGTGGACGATCACCGGACGGTAGCCGCGGTCGGTGAGGGCCTGCTGCGTCGAGACGTCCGGTTCGGGCCAGACGAGGAGGCGGCGCGGGTTGTCCAGCGGCTCGGGCGGCAGCTCGTCGTCGACGTCGATGGGGTGCGGTGGCGTGTGCGCGCCGCCCTCCCGGACCTCCACCGCGCCGTTCGGCCCGTCCAGCGGTTCCGGGCCCTCGTCGGCACCGGCCTCCGGCGCGCTGATGGCGAACTGCCGCGCCGGCGCGGGCAGGTGCGCGGGCGGCGGCGTGCCGGGATGGGGCGGCCCGGGCCGTCCCGGGACCTGGCTCGCGGGGGTGCCCGGCGTGGGGGTGCCCGGTGTGGCTGTACCCGGCGTGGGGGTGCCCGGCGTGGACGCACCCGGTCGGCGTTCCCCCTCGGCGGGCGGCGCCGCGAGTTTGCGACGGCGGCCCGTCCCGGCGGCCGGGGTGGGCGAACCGGCCGGAGCGGCCGGAGCGGCCGGTGCCGTGGGGGGCGCCTCCCCAGCGGCCGGGTTCGGCGCGGCTTCCGGTGCGGCGGGGCGCGACGGGACGCCCGGCGGCACGGGCCCGTCCGGCGGGGTGGGCCGGTCCGGCGGGGTGGGCCCGTCCGGGGGCGTGGGCACGGACGGCTGCGGCGTCGGGGGCACGGCGTGCTCGCCGGAGTCGGGGGCGCGACGGGCGAAGGGCACGCCCTGGCCGAGCGTCCGCACGCTCACCCCCGCGCCCGGAGCGCTCTCCGCGCGCGGCTCCGCGCCGGGCATGGGCTGGGCGGGAGACGCCGCCGGGTCGGGACGGCTCGGCGCGCCGCCGCCCAGTATCGGGCTGCGGGCCACGACGGGCTGACCGGCGCGGGGGTCCTTCCTGGCCGGCTCCAACGCCGCCGCCCCACCGTGCTCGCCCGGTACGGGCCCGGGGTGGCCCGGCCCGGGGCCTGCGGTGGGCCCGGCGCCGTGGCCTGCGGTGGGACCGGCGGCTCCGCCGTCCGGCACCGGCGCCTGACCGGGAGCCGCCGGGGCGGTGGGCTCGTCGGGCGGTGCGGGCTTGCGACGCCGCCCCGTCGGCCGGTCCCCGACCGGCGACTCACCGGGGTGGCCCTCGCCGCCCGGAGGGTCCACGGGCCCGCCCTCCGCCGGATGGTCCGCGGCGGCGGGGGCACGGTCCGCAGCCGCCGGGGGCAGCGCGAAGGGGGCACGCCGTTGCGGCTCCGCGCTCTGCGCCGGGCGTGCCGGAACTCCGCCGGGGTGCGCGACGTCGGGGTGGCCCGGTGCCGGTGCCGGTGCCGGTGCCGGTGCCGGTGCCGGGGGCGGCGTGTCCGTCGGCCCGGGCCGGGCGCGCCGGGCCCGCCGTCCGGTCCCGGGCGGCACGTCGGCGGGCGTCCCCTGCTCCGGAATCAGGCCCGCGACGCCGTGGCCGGCCGTTTCGCCACCCGTCGCGGGAACGGCCTCCGTACCGACACCGTCGGACGGTTCGTCGACGCGCCGCAGGGCGCGCCGCGCCCGTCGCCCCGCCGGCGTCGCGGGCACGGCCTCCGCCGACCCCGCCGCGTCCGCTGCGGGCTTCTCGGCGTCCGGCTCCGGCTCCGGCGCGGGCGGCACCAGGCTCTCGTCCACGTCACCGACCGGCACCTCCAGCACGAAGGCGCTCCCGTTCGCGCCGCCGCCCGGCAGCTCGTGCGTCTGGAGCACACCGCCGTGCCGCGTCACGACGCCGCGCACCACGGGCTGGTGCACCGGGCTTCCGCCGGGGTGCGGGCCGCGCACCTCGATGCGGACGACCGCGTCGGGGCCCTTGCCCCGCTTGGCGGCGGCCACGACGACCGTCGACCCGCCCCCGCCGCCCCCGATGGTGTTGCCCGTCGCGTCCACCCCAGCGACGTCCGCGACCAGGTGCGCGATCGCGAGGCTCAGCAACCGGGGGTCGACGACGGCCTGGATCGGCGGCGCGTGCACCGCGAACTGGACGCGTCCCGGCCCCACCAGCTCCACCGCGTCCTCCACCCCGGCGGAGATCACCGCGTCCAGCGCGACCTGCTCCTTGGCCAGGCTCTCCCGGCCCGTCTCCAGGGCGTGGAAGCTCATGACGTTGTCCATGAGCGTCGTCATGCGCGCGTACCCGGCCGACAGGTAGTGCAGCACCTGGTTCGCCTCGGGCCACAGCTGCCCGGCCGGGTCCGCCGCCAGGCCGCCCAGCTCCCGGCGCAGCTCGTCCAGCGGCCCGCGCAGCGCGTCGTTGACGACGGCGAGCAGCTGCTCGTGCCGGGCCTCCAGGGCGTCGAACGACGAGCGGTCCGTGAACGTCAGTACCGCGCCGACGAGCTGCTCGCCGTCGCGCACCGGCGCCGTCGTCATGTCCACCGGCACCGGACGGCCGTCCTTCGACCACAGCACCTGCCCGCGCACCCGGTGCTTGCGGCCGGACCTCAGGGTGTCCGCGAGCGGCGTCTCCTCGTACGGCAGCGGCGTACCGTCCGCCCGCGAGTGGTGCACCAGCGGATGGAGCGGCTGCCCGCCCAGGTCGCTCGCCCGATGGCCCAGGATCGACGCGGCGGCCGGATTGACCAGCACGACCCGCCCCTCGACGTCCGTCCCCACGACGCCCTCGGCCGCCGCCCGCAGGATCATCTCCGTCTGCCGCTGCTGCCGGGCCAGCTCCGCCTCGGTGTCCAGCGTCCCGGTGAGGTCCCGCACGACGAGCATCAGCAGCTCGTTGCCCGTGTAGCTGTTCCCGTGGTCCGCGTACGCGGCCTCGAAGGACGACTCGTACGGCGTCCGGCCGTCCTCCAGGTTCGCACTCGTGACCTCGACGGGGAACTCCTCACCGTCGGTCCGGCGCGCGATCATGCGCGTCGGGGGCTGCCGCCCCTCCACCTCTTCATCGGGCCGGCGCATCGACCCGGGGATGCGCTTGGAGTCGAACGCGGGCAGCAGGTCGAGCAGCCCGCGCCCGATCAGCGCGGTACCCGGAGTCTCGAAGAACTCCAGGGCGATGCTGTTGGCGTTCACGACGGTGCCGTTGGCGTTGACGAGCAACAACGCGTCGGGCAGGGCGTCGAGTATGGCGGCGAGGCGAGCAGCGCCTCGGGACGGCCTGCTGCTCACGTCGGCGTTCCTCCCGGTCAGTCTGGGCGTGTCACCCCAGGGAGTCTACGGGCACCTGTTGCACACGCCACGGTCGCCGCAGACGCTGTGGGATCCCACAAACACCAACATCCCAACTCCGCCCGAACCGGCGCAGAACCGCTACTCCACCTCGGGCAGTGCGGGCGTCAGGCGGTCCCAGCGCGCGATCTCGCAGCCGTTGGTGCGCTCGAAGGAGGCGTCGATCGTCCGCCCCTGCCACGTCCCCGTGATCCGCGCCGTCTGCGGGCCGCCGTAGATGTACGTGCACATCGCGTCCTGCTCCACCGGCGCGAACGGGCTCGCCGCCCGGTTCCGCGTCTCGCGGTCCACCGCCGCGCACGCCTCCTTCGCCTGCGGGTGGTCACCGCCGGCCGGGTGGCACTCCAGGACGAAGCGCTGGACGTCCGCCGTCCGCCCCTCCTGGTAGGTGATCGTCAGCCGGTCCCCGTGCCCGCCCCCCGGCGACGGGCAGGCCACGGCCGTCCCGCCCATCCCGGCCAGCGCAGCGACACATCCGACGACAACAGCAGCAGTACGGCGCACCATCACAACTCCCTGAGGATGAGGAACCACAACCCGGCCCCACCCTCCTAACGCTCCACCCCGTCCCGCGTTGCGCAACTCGGCCGGACACCCACCCGAACGAGGCACCCCACACCCCGCCGTCCCAGCGCTTTGCCCAGGGTGCCACCGGCCGGGTACTCTGACGGCGATCGGTCACAGCCGCCCGAGGCTGTACCATCATCTGCGCATACCCGCTGGCCGTGGTGTGCCTGGAGGCTTCGCCTAGTCTGGTCTATGGCGCCGCACTGCTAATGCGGTTTGGGGCTATCACCCCATCGAGGGTTCAAATCCCTCAGCCTCCGCTCGATCCCCAAGATCACGAGAAGCCCCTGCCGCCTGCGGCAGGGGCTTTCGCGTACCCTCCGCAGGCTCCTGCGATGACCCCCGCCGCAGGGGTGTTTTCGCAGGTCAGGCCGCCTGTCCGAATCGGATTTCGCCTACCGGCACAGGTCATGTAATGTTGTCCCCGCAAACGCCGAACGGCCGGAAACAGCCGGGAAGCCAAGCGCTCGTAGCTTAACGGATAGAGCATCTGACTACGGATCAGAAGGTTGCAGGTTCGAATCCTGCCGAGCGCGCAGCAGGTCAAAGCCCCCTCGGGATCATCCCGGAGGGGGCTTTTTCGTGCGTGCAAGCAGCGGAGTACAGCAACGCCCAAGCCCTGCTCGCAAGGACGGGAAGCTAACTGCCGTCGGCAGGGTCTCGCCAGTGCGGTGGCACAACCGGTGGAAGCCACGGTTCGCCGGCGGAGCGAGTGAGCACCGGCGGGTCGGCGTGGGCCGGCAACGGTTGCTCATCGATCAGTGCCGCCAGACTGTGCTGCACGTAGCGTAGGTATCCTCTTACGTCACGTATCTGGCGCTTGTAGTCGGGTGCCCCCGCTTCTCGGTATCCGACGTCGTAAGCGAGTCGCACCAACTCACGGTACCGAGTGCGCAGCTCACCGTCGTTGATGCTCATGAGGTCCGTGATCATTCCACGCCAGATCGAGGTGAGAGCGGACCTGCACTGATCGCGAGCATGAACGCTGAGCCGCGGTTGATCTGTGGAGACATCCGGCAGCGATGGCAGCCACGCGTAGAGGTCGGCCAGGCGTTCCAGAAGCATCCGGGCGGCTTCGCTCGACCTCGCGCGATTTCGACTCAGTTCCTCCAGTTGAAGGTTGGCCTGATGTCCAGATGTCACCAGTGTCACCTGTGTCTCGATGGTCCTTTTCGTCTGCCATCGTGCTACGAGCACCGTGATGGTGCCACCGGCCAGCGTGCCTGTCAGGGCACCGAAAGCCTGTAAGGACGCGTCAGCCCAGAAGCTCATGAACTTCTAGTTGTCCGTTGGCGACTTAGCTGAATCGTCCCCTGCGCCAGCATTGTTGGGGTGTGTCAGCCGCCACCGCCCATGACGTCCGACAGGCGGCCGATCGCGTCCCGCACTTCTTCCTCGCTCGCTTCCGCGTAGACCTCCATAGTCATCGCGATCTGCGAGTGCCGCAGGATGCGCTGGGCCACCTTCGGGTGGACCTTGAGCGCGACCAGATCCGCGT
This sequence comes from Streptomyces sp. GSL17-111, assembly GCF_037911585.1. Lineage (NCBI taxonomy): Bacteria > Bacillati > Actinomycetota > Actinomycetes > Kitasatosporales > Streptomycetaceae > Streptomyces > Streptomyces sp. GSL17-111. The sequence goes on along the minus strand of NZ_JBAJNS010000001.1, from coordinate 2,744,455 downwards.
GAGGTTCCCCGGCTCAATGGGGGTGCCGTACTTCGTCGTGAAGATCAGGCCGTGCGTGTCCTGCCAGTGGTCGCCCGCGGCCTTCCGGCCTCCGAGCTGCTGGGCCCGGCGCATCCGCAGGGCCTTGAGGCAGAGCGCGGGCAGCGGCAGGAAGTCGTCCGGCTCCTCCGTCTTGGTCTCCCGATGGAGGATCTGCCGACCGGCACGCTGGATCTGGTGATCGACGTACAGTTCCCCCGCCTCCAGGTCGACGGACTTCCACGTCAGCCCCAGCACCTCACCCCTCCGTAGACCCAGGCACAACACGAGCACCCAGGCCGCGAAGAGGTGGTCATCCTGGGCCACCGCGTCGGCGAGGAACCGCCCTGCCTCAGCGACGGACCACGGCTTGATCCGACGCCGCCGGGGCTTGGGCACCTACACCAGCGAGGCGACGTTCTTCCCGATCTCCTCCTCGGTCATCGCGTGGGTGAGCGCGGCCCGCAGGGCGTCGCGGGACGCCTGCACCACCCGGCGGGACGGGTATGACTCGCAGCACTCACCGGCCGCACAGCACGTCCGCCGACCGGGCGACCGCTTCTCGTCCTTCCTCTGCGTGCAGCACTGGCACGTGTCTGACAGCTTCGCCAGCCACTCGCGCACGTCCCGCACGGTCAACTTGTCGAGCCGCTTCGTCCCGAGGAACGGCACGATGTAGAGCCGCGCGTACCCCTCGTACGAGACAACGTCAGTGAGCGACTCTGTCGGGGATCTTGTGCCTGCGGCTCATTTGCCTTGTCGCCACCAGCATTGCCAGGTCAGACCGCGGGCGGTGAGGTACTGCTGGAAGGTCGTGGAGGAGCGAGGGCGGTGGGGGTGTCGGGTAGTGCGTGAGGCGAGGCGTTCGATGTTGATGGCGATGCCGGTCAGGACGTGCTGCACGTGTGTCTTGCGGATGCCGTGGTAGCGGCTGCGTCGGGCCTGGTGTCCGTTGATGAACTCGCAGATGGTGCCTTCGACTCCGGACCGGGTGGCGTAGAGCCGTTTCCACTGGGGGTCTTGCTGGTCTGTGCGGTTTCGAGCCTGGAGCTCGTGGAGGGGTCGGGGGAGGAAGTTCACGGTGCGGGCGGCGGTGCCACGGGTGCAGGCAGACCGGTCGGGGCACGGGTCGCACTGGTGTGGGCGGAACCGGGCCACGGTGTAGGGAGCCATGGCCGGTGGTTCGATCCAGATGTGGCTGGTTTTGCCGTTGGGGCAGGTGACCTGGCGCTGGTCGAAGTCGATAGAGAACTCGTCCCGGGTGAAGCCGGTCTGTTCCTTGCTCTGCCATGCTCCGCTGGCTTTGACGGGTCCGACGAGTTCGACCTCGTGGTCGCGGAGGGAGCGGTGCAGCAGCGAAACGGAGAGGTAGCCGCCGTCGAGAAGGTGCTGCCGGGGCAGCAGTCGGCGGTCACGGAGGCGGGTGTGGATGCCGGGGAGGGCCTCGGTGTCCCGGGTCGGCCTGGTGGTGGCGATGTCCGTGATCAGGTTGGTCCGGGCGCCGGTCTCGCAGGTCTCGGTGATGTGGACCAGATAGCCGCTCCAGCGGGTATTGCCCCGGATGGCCCGGCGGGCTTCGCAGTCGTAGGGCGAGACGATCCGCACAGCTCCTTTGGGCTGTCCGTCCTTCTGGGTGCGAGGACGTAACCCGCCACGGGCGTCGAGGAGGAAGTTCTGCACGATGATCCTCCGTAGCGCTTCCGCGCGAGGACCGCGCTGGTGGGGCGTCAAGCGTTCCAGGAGTTGGCGGGCGTCCGCTCCCGCCTGCTTGAGCCGGGTGACAGGGTGACTCGGCTGACTGGGAAGGCGCACCGGACGCCCGTAGCGGGTGGCCCAATCGCTGTCCACCAGCCCGTCCAGGACCTCAGGTGCCCGCTGAGCGGCTTCCTCCAAGGCCGCGCGTACCGCTTCGAGGACCAGCTCTAGGCGGGTGAGGTCCCGCGCGGCAGCGAGGACCTGAGTGGAGTCGCTGCGCTGCCTCCCGCGCTCGGTGACCATGCCGGCCTCCCGCATCCGCTCCAGCGACAACGAGAGCAGCTGGTCCGCGCGATCGTCCTCGCACAGACGATCACGGAAGTCGGTCAGCACGCTGTGGTGGAATCCCGGGTCGTCCAGCTCCAGGGCCAGGGCGTACTTGAAGTCGATCCGGCACCGGACCGCCTCGGCCGCCTGCCGGTCGGAGAGGTTGAGCAGGAACTGCAGCACACAGACCGTGGCGAGTTGGGCCGGCGAGAGCCCGGGGCGGCCGTCGCGCGGGTACCAGGAGGCGAAGTCCCTGTCGCTCCAGAGTCCGTCGAGGTGATCACGTGCCCACATCGCCGTGGTGCCGCGGGGGTTGCTGGCCCGCGCCATCTGGGCCGTGAGCTTGGGAACTACTGCACCGGACCGGGGACGAACGGACACTGATCACCTCAGGAGGACGGAACTGCGCAGGACTGTCCGAAGCGTTCCAAGCACCGACAGCCCTTGTCCCGAGAACTCCAAGATCCCCGACAGAGTCGCTCAGTGGCGCGAGGTGCGGCTTGACGATCGACTCCAGCCAGTACGCCAGGAGCGCCGCCACGTCCGGTGTCGCGTCGCCACTGGCCCCTTCTTGGCGTCGTTTTGCAGCTTCAGCCACTTCTCGTGCACGACCGACCGCGTCGGCCCGTAGACGTACTTCCGCTTGCGCTTCCCGTCCGGCGTCGTTACCCATACGTAGGCCGCGAAGCCGTTTCGGTACGGGTAGATGGACCCCTCACCGTTCCCGTGCTTGCCGCTTATGCCGCCCACTCCTCAGCCTGAGCGGCGCAGCGCTCCACGTACTCGTCCACCCAGGCTGGCAGGATGCGCCGGTTGCGGCCGACCTTCACCGACCGGATCTCACCGGTGAAGATGAGCATCTTCGTCTTGGACCGGCCGAAGCCGAGCATCGAGGCAACCTCTGCCGTCGTGTGCCACTTCGGCGTGATCGGAGTCGCCGCCATCGTGAGCGCTCTCCTTCCGTGCGTTGTGCTTGCAGGAGGTCGGTGAGCCAGCGTTCGCCGTGGGGGAGGCCGGTTCCGGCGTAGGGCCCAGTGGGCGAGGACGAGGATAGAGTCGGCCGGTGCCTTGGACATCGTTGCCGTCACTATCGGCAAGGGCGGCTTGGAGGGGTCGCCACTCGGCGCGGGCGTTGCGCAGGGTGGTGAGGGTGGTCGAGTAGCGGCGGGTCTTGGTGGAGAAGTGGCCGCGGAAGCCGAGCATGTGGGCCGAGGCGCGGAGCCGCGCCGTGCGCCGAGGTCCCAGCAGGTGCGGATGAGGCGGCGTGCGTGGTCGGTGATTTCTGCGCCCGCCAGCTCGGCCAAGAAGCGGACGCGGCGGTCGAAAGTGCCGGTCGCGGTCTCGGCGCCCTTGGTGGAGTACTTGGCGATGTAGCCCGCTACGGCGCGTTCGGTTAGCTCGGTTCCGCCGTCGAAGTCGGCGGAGCGCATGACGCGGACGTCCAGTTGCCGCCCGAAGGCGAAGGCGTGCTCGCGGCCGTTGATGACCGGGCCGACGACGCGGGCGGCGGCAGCGGCAGTCCAGCGAATCTGAAGATGCTCACACTCTTCTTTCCTGACCATTCGCTCGCGGCGGCGGCAACTCGGACGCTACGCTTGCTGCCAAACACACGGTGATGGCAATCGGCGCTCGCGCTGGGTAGGGGGATGAAGTGCACACGCTCACGGCAAAGCGAGTGGCCAAGTTTGCACGGGATTTTGGCTCCGAGGGGAGCGAGGCGCAGCAGTTCGAGCTGTATGTCGCGGCAAACTACCTCTTCCCATATGTACGGGACGATGTCGAGCAGATTGAGCGTTCTGTTCTGGGCGGTGGGACTGATGAGGGCGTCGACATCGCTGCCGTCGTGGTCAACGGACAGATCGTTTTCGAACCCTCAGAGATCGACGACCTTATTTCAGACTAGGCGACTAACGCAGCGAGGGTAATCTTCATTCAGGCTAAGACGAGCGAGTCCTACGATTCTAAGCTCATCGCGAAGTTCCTCCACGGCGTCGAGGCTGTGACAAAGTACGCGATCAAGGCCAAGAGCGTCAAGCTTCCTCCGTCTCTGGTCGACCTAGCTGCTTTGATTGATCGAATCGCAGAGAACGGTGACAAATTCCAAGACACGCGAATCCCTTGTGAACTCTTCTATGTCACCACCAGCGGCAATTACGGGAAGAGGGCGCAGCAAGAGCTGCAGGTCACAACGGCGATTGATCGTATTCGAGGTCTCGGAATTTATTCAGAATCTTTGCAGCTAAACACTCATGGCCATGAAGCGCTAGCCGCAAAACTAAAAGAGCGTCATGGGCCCCAGAATATCCGGTTTAACTTTGAGAAGCGGCAGACCATCCCTGCGACGGAGCGGGTGGACGAGGCTTACATCGGGCTCTTGTCCGGTACGGAGATGATGAAGTTGCTGACGGATGAATCTGGATCCATCCGGGCAGGCATCTTCGACGACAACGTGCGCCTCGATCTCGGTAGCCATAACCCCGTGAATACCCGGATCGCGGGTACCCTGCAGAGCGATGACCGCGAGCACTTCCCCTTCCTTAACAATGGACTCACGATCATTGCGACATCCCTCCGGGGGTCGGGTGACAGATTCTTCATTTCCGGGTATCAGGTCGTAAACGGCGGCCAGACGAGTCACCAGCTCGTTAGGTGGGCAGCAAGCGAGTCGGTTAAGGCGAGACCGGATCTCCTCTCTGAGCTCTGGATCCCAGTAAAGATTGTCAGCTCAGACGACGTTGGGGTGCGTACGAGCGTGGCGATCGCTACTAACCTACAAACTCCCATCGGCTCAACTGACATCCAGGCGAGTTCCCAGATGGCGAAGGACGTAGAAGAGTATTTCAACCAGTCAGGTGTAGGCGGCCTACGCTATCTGCGGCAGAACCAGCATGCGTCTCTTGACTTCCCGCGGACCCGCATCGTCACGACTCCTGAACTCAACCGAGCGGTCGCTGCAACACTGTTCGGCGAGTCTTTCCGGGCGATCGGTGCTCCGAAAGAACTAGAGGCCGAGAACTCATTCGTTTGGGATGAATACCCCGTTGAGGCCTACTACTATGCGTCCTGGATTTTGTATCGGGTGGACAGATTCTTCGCCCGCACGTCCGACTCGACTACTCTCAAAGCCGCTAAGTACCACATCGCGATGATGGTGTCCGCTCTGATCATGCCGAGACTTGTCCCTATTTTCGAAATTCCTGACATAGAGACCGCGAGGGGGCGACTGAAAGCGGCTAAGAGCGGCTACTGAGGTTGAACTCGTGATGTCGCTGGGTCGCTCAGGTGGGTCTGATGGTCAGGCCGGTCTCGGCGAGGCAGCCGTCTATGAGGTGGCTGCGGTATTGGATGTGGCGTAGGCCGTGTCGGATGCGCTGGACGAGGTGTTCGGGGGTGGAGAAGGCGACGTTGGAGAGCCAGCCGCGTCGCAGAAGGGACCAGATCCCCTCGACGGGGTTGAGGTCGGGTGCGTAGGGCGGCAGGTAGTAGATCGTCAGCCAGTCCCGGGAGTCGGCGAAATCCCGCAGGCCGGCGGCCTTGTGGACGTTGAGGTTGTCCCAGACCAGGACGATCGGGCCGCCGAGCTGCTGGTGGGCGGCGATCAGCAGGTCCCGGTAGTCGCGCCAGGAGAAGCTCTTACGTCCGTCGCGTCGGCCGTCGTCCCGGCGCGGCCGGTAGATCAGCCGGGACCGGTGGCCGGGTTTGTAGCAGGTCAGCGCGGCGATCGATATCCGCCTGCGGGAACGGCCGCGGACCCGCACCACCGGGGTCCGGCCGCGCTGTGACCAGGTCTTCGCCTGCGGCGGCGTCATGGAGAATCCGGCTTCGTCCTCGAAGACGAGCCATGCTCCACTCACCGCCGCGAGTCTTCCGCGCAGGGCCACACCTCCCGGGCCCAACCGGCCACCGCCTCGTCGTCCCGCTCGATGGCGCGGCGGGCCGGGACCTGGCAGGACCAGCCGTTGCGCACCAGGAGCTTGCGCACGCCCTGGATCGTGTAGGTCAGGTGGAAGCGTCGACCGATCACCGTCTTCACCCGGCTCAGGGTCCAGCGCTGGTCCTCCCAGCCGTGAGCGGCCGGCCCCTTGGCCAGCTCCACCTCCAACTGGGCGAACTGCTTCTCGCTCAGCCTCGGCAACGATGCCGGACCCTGTGACCGCAGAGCCCGCGGACCACCCTCATCCCACGTCCGCCGCCACCGCTGCACCGAGCGGACGCTGACCCGCAGGTCCCTGGCGATCACCGAGCTCGCCTCGCCCTGGGCGAACCTCTCGGCGGCCTTCAGCCGTAACTCCTCGCGGAACTGCTGCCGTTCGGCGGTCAGCCCGCCCCCTTGTGGATACCGCATACCCCGGTGATACCGCACCGGCGAGGAGCCGTCAGCCCCTACGACTCCACGAGTTCAACCTCAGTAACACAATGAGCCGAGCTGTCGGTAAGTGATCAGGCAGCAGGCCAGTTTGAGGAAGGCTTCGTGCATGTCGGCGCGGCGTTCCCATCGGATGCGTAGACGTCGGAAGCCGTGGAGCCAGGCGAAGGTTCGCTCGACCACCCATCGGTAGGTGCCCAGGCCGCTGCCGTGGCGGGTGTTGCGGCGGGCGATGGCCGGCACGATGCGGCGGGCGCGGACCTGGTCGCGGTAGATGTCGTGGTCGTAGCCGCGGTCGGCGAAGAGCGCGTCCGGTCTGCGGCGCGGGTGCCCCACGCGTCCGCGGACCGGTGGGATGGCGTCCAGTAGAGGCATGAGCTGGGTGATGTCGTTGCGGTTGCCGCCGGTGAGGATGACGGCGAGCGGGGTGCCGTGTCCGTCGGTGATCAGGTGGTGCTTGGATCCTGCCCGTCCCCGGTCGACCGGCGACGGTCCCGTCTGGAGCCCCCTTTTATGGCCCTGATGTGGCTGGAGTCGACCACGGCCCGGGACCAGTCCAGCCGGGCTGCGGCGTTGAGCTCGGCCAGCAGCACCTCGTGCAGTTCCTCCCAGACGCCTGCCTCGTTCCAGTCCCGCAGCCGGCGCCAGCACGTCATGCCCGACCCGAACCCGAGCTCCTGGGGCAGGTGCTCCCACTGAACGTCGTTGAACAGCACGAACAAGATCCCGCACAGAACCTGCCGGTCGGGGACGGGCTTGCGTCCGGGGTACCGGAAACGACGTTCCCGTCTCGGCAACAGCGGCTCGATCCGCTCCCACAAGTCATCCGACACGATCCACGGCGCAGCTCCCACACACCAACCAACGCCCCAACACCCCCCGTAGACATGGTGGTCAGCGCCGACTCACCTCATTGTGTTAGCCGTTCTAAGAAGCTGAATTTCAAGATCTCAGACTCGGAGAGATTTGAGGTGGCGATCGCTACTGCAGTCAAGCTTGCCACCGATCAGTTTCAGCCTGTCTTGAACGAGGGCAGGAGTTTGCGCAAGGACGATGTGCGCAGCCGTCGTAACCAGGAGGCTCTACTGCTAAAGGTCAAGGAGTTGAGCTCCGACACCTGATTCTCGGCTTTCGCGGCAAGAGTCTGCGTTCGAGTCAGCCAGCCACCCCGCAACTTGATCCCACGTCGCGGTACAACAACGGAACACAGCAACGTCAGGAACCCTCAGCACCCGACGCCGGCACGCGCGCTTCTCCCGGTGACCTCTATGACCGCCGCTGACCGTTCTCTGTAGAGCTACGGATCAGAAGGTTGCAGGTTCGAATCCTGCCGAGCGCGCAGCAGGTCAAAGCCCCCTCGGATCATCCCGTAGGGGGCTTTTTCGTGCCAGGAAGCAGGAAAGTGCATCAACCGCCGTCCGCCGCTGCTACTGAGGCCGTCACGTGCCCTGACGGCCCTCGCGCCCGGCGGCACGGGGGGCGTCAGGGCCCGGTGACGAGGCGACTCGTGTACCCGGCGTCGCATAGCCGCTGGTACGCCGTGCGTACCCGGGCCGGCACCTCCATCTCGATCACGAACCCCTGTTCGGGATAGACGAGCAGCCGCTGCACGGCGCCCACGAGCATGCTGATGACCTTGCGGCTGTCGCCGATGCGCTCCAGGTACTCCTCGAAGCCCACCGCCGCCGAGTGGCACGTCACCTCGACTCCGGGCCAGAGCTTGCGGGCGGTGGCGTAGACGCGTCGTTCCTCATATGGCTTGCTGACGAACACCACCGACTCCACGTCCACACCGCCCCGCTGAGCAACTTCCGTGTGAAGGTGATGTTCTCTCCGGTGTTGCGGCCCTGCGTCTCCGTCAACAGCGCCTCCCCGGGTACTCCCAGTCGCCGTGCCCGCTCGCGGTAGTGCGCAGCCTCCCCCCGAGGCATGACCTCCCGCGTCGTGGAGCTGGTCGCTCCCGTGAACACGATCAACGGCACCAGGCCATGCCGGTACAGCTCCACCGAGGCGTCCGCGACGACAAGGTCGTGACCCCCCAGGCCCACCGCCACGAAGGAGGGCCGCTCGTCGTGCCCCATGAGCTGGAAGTCCCACAACGTCCTCCCGCACCTGCCCTGTCGGCAACACGACCTCTCTCACCGTCCCGAATCCGGAACGTCGAACGCGTACTCCCACGCGAACCGCGAGGCCGCGTGCACCCGACGGCGAACGCCGCGACCCATCCGTTTTCCGTCCGCGCCGCCCGATGGAGCTGCACGACCCACTCACCGGGCGTCAGCCGCAGCGCGCTTCCTCCGTGGTGGCGATGCGTGAGCGTGCCTTCGCGTAGGACATGGTGCCGGTGTACGTCGGGCCGTCTTCATCTCGAATATTTGGAGGTATCAGGAAATCGGAAGATCTGCGAGCATCACCGCGTACACCGGGGAGTCGGGGAACGGCTGGCGCTCGCCGACCTGTCGGTATCCCCAGGATTCGTACAGGGCCTTCACCTTGGGGTGCGTCACGTCCACCAGCAGCGCTGCCAGCTCTGCGTCCTGGCCGTCCATCAGCGCCCGGTGCAGCCGCTCCGCCGCGCCGGTCTTCCGCCACCGCTCGCGCACCATCAGCTCGGAGAAGTGGAACGTGCGGGACTTCTCCGGCGCCGGGTCCAGATGCTCCCGCCACCACTCCCGCCCGTCCTTCGCGGGAGCGCCGTACGCGAAGCCCACCACTTCGTCACCGTCGTAGGCGATCACGCAGGCGAACTCCGAGTGGCCGCCCCAGTGATCCACAAACCAGGGGAACTTCTGCCGAAACTCGTCATCGGCCATGCGGTCGGCGTGCACGTCCGCGTGTACGTCGATCAACGTCTGCCGGATCTCCGACAGGTCGTCGTGGCCGTAGCGGCGCAGCTTCGAAGCGGGCGTCGTCATCGAACCTGGCTCCATTCAGATCGGTATCGGTCCTTCCACTCTCGCGCTGTGATGGAGTCCGGGGCGAGAGTGGTCAAGTCGCGGTAGAAGTCACCGAGGCGGGACCGCATCCGGCCGGGTAGGGCGTTGCCGCGCATCAGCACGAACACCTTCTCCGCCGTGGCGCACGCCTGGTCCACATCCCGCTGGTGAAGCTGCGCCAGAGCGAGTTGCAAGGTGGCGAGGGCGCGGTTCCGGCGGAACTGTTGCGGGATGGCGGCCAGTGCACGGTGGGAAGCCGCCTCCGCGTCCGCCGCATCCCCGATGCGGTCACGGACGATCGCGGTCATGGCCAGCAGCTCGGCGGGGCCGTAGAAGGCCACCCAGGCAGGGCGCGGGTCGCCCAGGGACGCCTTGCCCAGTGCCTCTTCCGCGCGCCCCAGCGACCGCAGGGCGCCCCGCCGGTCTCGAGCGTGGGAGTGTCCGACTGCCGTGCGCGCGTGCGCCAGGGAGGCGTACAGCGGGTCTCGGCGCGTGGCTGCGGTCGTCTGGGCGGCGTGGCCCGCGTCCACGGCGGCGGTCTGGTCCACGACGAGGACGCCGACCGGTGCGCGTGGTCGCCGACGTAGGCGGTGGCACGACGTGGGTGCTGTGGCGCGAGGCAGGGACGGGTCCGTGGACTCGGCTGGAGTTGTCTCAGCCCTGAGACGACGAAGCACCCACGTGAATCGGGAAACGTGAGGTCTGAAATCCGCCGGTCTGTGGGGGCGGGGCGCGTTTGGCTCGGACGGGAGGGTGCGAGACGCGCGCCCCCTACCGGAGTGGAGCAGCGGTGCCGGTCGTCGTCCAGTTCGTCCTGCTGGCCCTGGCCTGGGGGTCGAGTTTCCTGCTGATCAAGGTGGGCCTCGACGGGTTGTCCCCGGCGTACGTGGTCTGGGGCCGGATGGTGTGCGGTGCGGGTGCCCTGTGGGTGGTCGCTCTGGTCACCCGGCGGCGCATTCCGCGCGATCCGGCGGTGTGGGGCCACCTGACCGTCGTGGCCGTGCTGCTCTGCGTCGTGCCGTTCACGTTGTTCGCCTGGGCGGAGCAGCGGATCTCCTCCGGTCTGGCCAGCACGTACAACGCCACGACCCCGCTGATGGCGGTGGCGTGGTCGGCCGTCCTTCTTCCGGCCGAACGCCTCACCCGCCGTGGCGCCCTCGGCCTGCTGCTCGGGTTCGGGGGCGTGCTGGTGGTCCTCGACCCTCTCGGCGCCGGGTTCGGCGGCGGGCTCGGGGCGCAACTGGCCTGCCTGGCCGCTACGGCGTGCTACGGCATCGCCTTCGTCTACCTGCGGCGCTTCGTCTCACCGCGCGGGTTGCCCGGGCTCACCGTCGCCGTCGTGCAGGTGACCGCTGGCGCCCTGGTGATGCTGGCCGCGACGCCCTTCCTCGGTCGGCCCCCGGTGGGGGAGGCGTCCGGTGCCGTCGTTCTGGCCACGTTCGCTCTGGGGGTCTTCGGTACCGGCTTCGCCTACGTCTGGAACACCAACGTCGTCGCGGCCTGGGGCGCGGCCGACGCCGCCGCCGTCACCTACCTGACGCCGGTCGTCGGGGTCACGCTCGGTGTGGTCCTCCTGGGGGAGCCGGTCACCTGGACCCAGGTGTTCGGCGCGCTCCTGGTCGTGCTCGGCGTTCTCGCGACCCACGGCCGTGTTCCCGGGAACGGTCCGCGACGTCCGGCGGCGTACCGGCGGTGGCGGTCAGGTGCCGACGCGGCCGGCGTCGAGGCGGCGGCCGCGGGTGGTGTCGACGACGACGGGCACGCCGTCGGGGACCTGCCCGTCGAGCCGGTCGAGCAGTCCCTCGATCGGGGGCAGCTCGCCCGGTACGCGGACGTGGATGTACAGCGTGCGCGAGACGGCGTCCACGCCGGTGACGGTGGCGTCCCGTTCGTCGGAGAGCCACTGGGTGGCCGCCTGCTTGGCCCGGGCCGTCCAGGTGTCGACCAGCAGGGTGAGGGCCGTGTTGGCGGCCAGCGGTACGAACACGACGGCGAACAGCGTCGCCATGGCGACGTAGGTGCGGCGGGCGAGTCGGCCGGGGCGTCGGTGGCCGGCCGCTTCGGCGTAGCCGAGAGCGGCGAAGATCACCATGCCGCCGAAGACGAGGGCGAAGAGGTTGGAGACGAACAGCACCAGTGCGCCCAGGGCGAGCCAGCCGGACTGGTGGCCCAGGCACACTCCGGCGACGACCAGGGGTGGCACGAGGGAGATGGCGATGGCGACGCCCGGCAGGACGGCGGCGACGTCCCGGCGCGCCAGGGCGACCGCCCCGGCGAAGCCCGTCGCCAGGGCGGCGACGAGGTCCATGATGCCCGGTGAGGTGCGCGAGGCGATCTGGCTGTTGGAGAGCAGGTCGTAGTCGCCGGGGAGCGCGGCGGACAGCAGCGTTCCGAGCACGATGACCAGGAGGCAGGCGAGGAGGACGGTGCGCGCCGCCCCGGTGCGCCGCTGCTGCACCGACCCGAGGGCGATGCCCATGATCGGTGTGGACAGCGGGGCGATGATCATGGCGCCGATGACGGTCGCCGTGGAGTCGGTCACGACGCCGCCCGTGGCGATGACGGCCGAGAGCGTCAGCATCGTCCAGAAGGCGGAGCGCTTGGCGCCGGTGTCTCCGGCGGAGAGGTCCAGGTCCTGGGTGAGGTCGTCCAGGGACCGGCGCTGGGAGGGCGGCAGGACACGGGAACGCAGTCCGCTGATCATGCGCCGAGTATCCGGCGAGGACGTCCGCTCGCCGGGCAGGACACCGGCGGGTGCGCCGTGCGGGGGGAGTCGGGGCGGGTGGTGTGGGTGGTGGGGGCTGTCAAGCCCCGGGGTGTTAGGGCGGGGTGAGGTCGGACGTAGGCGCGGGGCGAACCATCGCAGTCACGACGTGCGGGGCGGTCGGGCCTCGCGCGGCTGCGGAAGGGCGTTCACCATGCGGGAAGACGAGCGGGCGAAGGGGCTGGACCGGCGGCTGTTCCTCGGCGGGGTCGGGGCCGCGGCGGCGGGGGCGGTCGTGGCGGGGGCCACGGGCGGGAGCGCCTGGGCGGCGGAGGACCCGGGGTTCGAGGCGCTGCCCCGGGAGATGCAGGCGCCGGAGGGTGACGTCTCGGCGCAGGCGCTGCGGACCTTCAGCCGGATCGACGGCACGCCGGTGTACTACTGGCGGGGGAACAGAGGCAACACGGTCCTGCGCGACTGGCGTTGCACGCAGGGGTTCTACGACCGGCTGGTGGTGTGGATACGCGATCTGCGGGACCTGTCGTCGGACGGCGGGTTCGGCGGCGTCAAGTTCCTCGTCTCGGCCGGGTTCTACGTCAACAAGTCGGGCCAGCACGGCGCCGGCACGGCGATGGACCTGGACCTGGTGCGGTGGAACGGCGGACGGCAGTCCTCGATGCTGGACGGTCACCACGCCGCGTCGGACCGCACCCTGCGCCGCCGCTACCTGGCGGTGGACGCCACCTGCCGCCGCCGGTTCCGGTACGTGCTCGACGGCTGGTACAACGCGGCCCACCGCGACCACATCCACGCCGACTTCGGCGGGCTGCCCACGCTGTGCCAGAAGGGCAGCTCCAGCGACACCAAGTTCGTCCAGGCGATGTGCAACAACTTCATGGGCTCCGGCCTGGCCGTGGACGGCATCTGGGGGCCGAACACCAACAACGCCTTCGGCCAGGCCAAGAACCGCCTCGGCATCAGCGGCAACCCGCACTCGGACCTCGACGCGTGGCGGAACATGCTGGCGCGCGTCGCCCGGCACGGGTTCCGCGACGAGGCCTTCTGACCGAGTGGTCGCGGCCGGCCCGTCACGTCGTCGCGTCCGCCGGTGGCAGCAGCCGGCGGACGTGGGCGGGCAGTCGCAGACAGGCCGGGCCGAGTGCGTGGCGGAGCAGGATGGCCCGGCACGCGTCGGCGTGCCGGTGCGCCGGTGACGGATCGCCCGCGAGGCGGAGAGCGACGGCGAGTCGGGCGCGGGTGCGGGCGATCTCGACGGGCAGGTCCATGCGGGTGTGGAGGGCGAGCGCGTCGTCGAGGTGGTGCCGGGCGTCGTCCCACTGTCCGGCGCCGAGGGCGGCGTCGCCGAGGCTGCGCAGGACGCCCGCCTCGCCGGAGGTCTCGCGCTGGGTGCGCAGCGTGGACAGGACGCCGGTCAGGCGGTCGCGGGCGTCGTGCCAGCGGCCGTGGGCGAGGTCGACGAGGGCCCGGCCGCGTTCGACGTGGGCAGCGCCGACGTCGTCCCCGATCGCGCGGACGATGGCGGCGGCGGCCGTCAGGAGCTCCAGGGCGCGGGCCCCCTCACCGGCGTCGCTGTGCGCCTCGGCGCAGCGCAGCAGCATCACGACACGCGTGCGGTCGGCCCCGGGGTGGCGCGCCAGGGCCTGCTCGTAGCTCCGGACGGCCTCGGCCGGCTCGCCCAGGTCGGCCAGCACGTTGGCGAGGCCGGTGAGGGCGTAGACGTGGGCGCGGGCGGAGAGCCCGAGGTGTTCGGCGTCCTGGACGGTGCGCCGGTAGTACGCGGCGGCCTCGGTGAGCCGGCCGCGCAGGGCGGTGGCGCGGCCGAGCTGCCAGGCGGCGTCGGCGACGACCTCCGGGTCGCCGAGGTCGCGGGCGACGCGCAGGCCGCGTTCGGCGGCGACGGTGAGTTCGGCGTAGCGGTCCTGCTGGTAGAGGGTCCAGCACAGGGCGAAGTGGAGCCGGGAGAGCCGGCGGTCGGCGGTGGGACGCTCGCCCCAGCTCGCGATGGCGGCCCGGACGACGGCCTCCCGCTCGGCCTCGTAGAAGCGGATGACGAGGTACCCGCTCAGCTGGAGCGCGAGGTCGCCGGCCAGCTCGGGAAGGCGGAGGCGGCAGGCGTGCAGGGCCGCGTTCAACAGGTTGGCCTGCTCGGCGGCGAACCAGCGTTCCGGATGGCGGCGGGCGGCGTCGGCGGCGTCCGGCGGTGCGCCCGGGGCCGGGGCGACGGGGTCGAGGACGCCGCCGTGGCCGAGGCGTCCGGCCGCCTCGGAGGCGAGGGCGAGCCAGGCGCGCAGGACGCGCTCGACGGCGGCGTCCCGCTCCTCCCCGGTGTCCTCGGCGAGGGTGCGTTCGCGCGCGAAGTCGCGGACGAGGGCGTGCAGTTGGTAGCGCGGCTGCCCGGCCTGGTCGCGCCCGCAGGTCTCCAGCAGGTTGCGCTCGACGAGCTGGTCGTGGAGCCACGGTTCGGACGGCCGTCCGGCCAGCGTCCCGACGACCCAGCCGGGCACGCTGTGGGACTCCAGGAGCGCCAGACGGCGCAGGGCCGTGCGCAGGCCGGGGCTCAGGGAGCGGTAGCTGAGGGCGATGCCCGCGCGGACGTCGAGGTCACCGGCGGCGAGCTGGTCGAGCCGGTGGTGCTGCTGGGCGAGCCGGTCCCGGAAGCCCGCCACCGTCCAGTCGGGACGGGCCGCGAGCCGGGCCCCCGCGATGCGCAGGGCCAGCGGGAGGTGGCCGCAGAGCCGGGCGACCTCGGCGGTGGCCGTCCGGTCGGCCCCCGCGCGTTCGGCGCCGACGAGGCCGGCGAGGAGGGCGGCGGCGTCGGCGGGCGTGAGGGTGCCGACGCCGAGGACCCGCGCGTCGGCCAGGGCGGTGAGGCCGGTCAGCCGGTTGCGGGAGGTGGCGAGCACGGCGCAGCCGCCGTCGGCGGGCAGCAGGGGCCGCAGCTGCGTCTCGTCGCGGACGTCGTCGAGCAGGAGGAGCACGCTGCGGCCGGCGAGCCGGCTGCGCAGGTCGGCGACGCGCTCGTCCGCGTCGGCGGGGACGTCCTGGCCGTCGACGCCGAGGGCGCGCAGGAAGCGGGCGGCGGTCTCCGGGGGATCGGCGGGGGAGGAGTGGGAGCCGCGCAGGTCGGCGTAGAGCTGCCCGTCGGGGAACCGGGCGGAGAGGCGGTGGGCGGTGTGCAGCGCGAGGGCCGTCTTGCCGACCCCGCCGGGCCCGGTGAGGACGACGACGGGCGCGCCCGGCGTGCGTGCAGCGGGGAGCGCGGTGGGGTGGTCCGACGGGGGCGCGAGGGCGTCCCGCAGCTCGCGCAGGAGGGCGTCACGGCCGTACAGGCGGGCGGGGGGAGGGGGGAGTTGACGTGGCACCGGGCGGGGGCGCGGCGGCTCCCCGGCGGACGGCTCGCCGACTGCGGGCCCCGGGGCGGACGGCTTCCCGGCGGATGTCGCCCCGGCCGGGCGTGGGCCCGGGAGGCGTGCGGGGTCCGCCGTCGCACCGCTGCGGCGGGCCGACGGCCTTGCGCGCGCCGCGCCGTCGGTCCGGACCGTGCCCTCCGTCCGGTCGGGGAGCGTCGGGGCGGCGCCGCGCAGGAGCTGCTCGTGCAGGTCGCGCAGGGCCGGGCCGGGCTCGACGCCAAGGTCCTCGCCCAGCCGCCGGTAGGCCCGCCGGTAGCTGGCCAGCGCGTCCGCGCGCCGTCCCTGGGCCGCCAGGGCGAGCATCTGCCGCCGGTACAGGTCCTCCCGGTAGGGCTGCTGCTCCAGCCAGGGCCCGACGTCCGCGAGGACGCGTTCGTAGCGGCCCAGCCCGAGGTGGACGTCCAGCAGCGCCTCGACGGTGCTCCAGCGCTCGTCCTCCAGCGCCTGCCGGGCGGCGGCGGCGAACGGTGCCGCGCAGCCGGACAGCGCCTCGCCCCGCCAGTGGCCGAGTGCCTGCGTCAGCAACTCGGCGGCGCGGTGCCGGGCGCCCGACTCGGCCGCGTACCGGCCCTGGGCGGCGGCCGACCGGAAGGCGGCCAGGTCGGTGTGGTGCCGGGCGGGCTCCAGCCGGTAGCCGCCGTCCGCCGTGACGAGCACGTCGGTGCCGGCGGGACGGCCGGGCGCCGGGTGGTGCAGGCGGCGCCGCAGTCCGCTGACGAGGTTGTAGACCTGGGCGCGCGCGGTCTCCGGCGGCTCCTCCCACAGGAGCGTCACGACGTGGTCGGCCGTGAGGAGGCGGCCGGCGTTGAGGACGAGCAGGGCCAGCAGCGAGCGTTCACGGCCGGGTCGCAGGTCGATGCGCACACCGTCGCACCGGGCCTCGACCGGGCCCAGTATTCCGAACCGCACTCGGCACGTCCCTCCGTGCGTCAACGCCGCCACACCGTCGCGGTGTTCGATTCCGCATGTTTGCCCAGCCGGGCGGCGACCATGCGAACGGAGGATGGCGACCTCGCGTGTGCCGCCGCCACGGCGCGCCGGCCGCCACGGGCCGGTGGCCGACGCGCCGAGGGGCACGGAGGTCAGAAGTTGATCATGTGTCCGGCCAGGCCGTGCACCGCCTCCTTGACCGCCTCGCCCAGCGTCGGGTGCGCGTGGACGTTCCGGGCGACCTCGTGCACGGTGAGGTCCCACTGCTGAGCCAGCGTCAGCTCGGGCAGCAGCTCGGTGACGTCGGGCCCGATGAGGTGGGCGCCGAGCAGCTCGCCGTGCCGGGCGTCGGCCAGGACCTTCACGAAGCCCGCCGTCTCCCCGAGCCCGTGCGCCTTGCCGTTCGCCGTGAAGGGGAACGTGGCGACCCGGACGTCGAAGCCCTTCTCCCGCGCCTGCTCCTCCGTCCACCCGAAGCTGGCCACCTGCGGGCGGCAGTAGGTGGCGCGCGGGATCATGACGTAGTCGAGCGCCATCGTCTCGGCTCCGGCCAGGGTCTCGGCGGCCACGACGCCCATGGCCTCGGCGGTGTGGGCCAGCATGAGCTTCGCGGTCACGTCGCCGATGGCGTAGATGTGGGGCTGCGTCGTGCGGCCGTACCCGTCCACCTCGATCGCCCCGCGCTCGGTCACGCCGACGCCGGTGTTCTCCAGGCCGTAGCCCGTGACGTTCGGCGCGAACCCGATGGCCTGGAGCACCTTGTCGGCCTCCAGCACCTTCTGCGCGCCGTCCTTGGCGGTGACCGTGACCCGCACCTGCGGCCCGGACTCGTCGATCGCCTCCACCCGCGTGGACGTCATGACGTCGATGCCGAGCCTGCGGTACTGCTTGGCCAGCTCCTTGGAGACGTCCGCGTCCTCCAGCGGCAGCATGCGGTCCAGGTACTCCACGACGGTGACCTTCACGCCGTAGTGGTGCATCACGTAGGCGAACTCCACGCCGATGGCGCCCGCGCCCGCGATGACGACGGACTGCGGCAGCTCCTCGGTCAGGATCTGCTCCTCGTACGTCACGACGCGCTCGCTGAGGCGCGTGCCGGGCAGCAGCCGCGGCGTCGCGCCGGTGGCGATGACGCAGTTCTCGAAGGTGAGGTCGTGCTGCCGCCGTCGGTGTGCTCGACGCGCAGCGTGTGCGCGTCGACGAAGACCCCCCGCCCGTCGAACTCGGAGATCCCGTTCTTCTTCATCAGGTAATGGACGCCCTTGACCCGTCCGTCCGCCACCTTGCGGCTGCGCTGGAACGCCGCGCCGTAGTCGAGCGTGATCCCGCCCTCGGAGCGGATGCCGTACGTCTTCGCCTCGTGCGTGAGGAGATGGGCCAGCTCGGCGTTGCGCAGCAGGGCCTTGGTGGGGATGCAGCCGACGTTCAGGCAGACGCCGCCCCAGTACTTCTGCTCCACGACGGCGACGCGCTTGCCCAGCTGCGCCGCCCGGATCGCGGCGACGTAGCCGCCGGGCCCAGCGCCGAGCACGACGACGTCGAAGCGCTCATCCATCGGTAGTCCTCTCCACGGTGCGGATGGCCGGATACGCCGATCATGCACCCTCGCCGGTCCGGCGCGGCGGACCCCTCCCGGCGCTCCGCCGCCGTCAGGACTTCTTCGCCGCCCGCTTCATCTCCTGCTTGTACGCCCGCACTTGCTGAAGGGAATCCGGACCGGTGATGTCGGCCACCGACCGGTGCGCTCCCTCCTCGCCGTAGCCGCCCGCCGCCTCCCGCCAGCCGTCCGGCCTGACGCCCAGCTGCTTGCCGAGCAGGGCGAGGAAGATCTGCGCCTTCTGCTTCCCGAAGCCCGGCAGGTCGTTCAGCCGCTTCAGCAGCTCCTTGCCGCTGTCTGCGTCCCGCCAGAGAGCGGTGACGTCGCCGTCGTAGTGCTCCACGAGGTACTGGCAGAGCTTCTGCACCCGCCCGGCCATCGACGCCGGGTAGCGGTGCACGGCGGGCTTGGCGGCGAGCAACTCGGCGAACGTCTCCGGGTCCTGCGCGGCGATCCGGTGCGCGTCGAGGTCGTCGTCGCCCAGCCGCTGGGCGATCGTCCACGGGCCGTTGAACGCCCACTCCATGGGGATCTGCTGGTCGAGCAGCATGCCGACGAGCGCGGCGAGCGGGCTGCGGCTCAGCAGCGCGTCGGCGTCCGGCTGCTGGGCGAGGCGAAGCGACACATCCATCCCCCGATCATCCCCCCGCACCCCCACCCCCCGCACCCGGGGCCCTGCTCGGCGACTGCGAAGTGCTTCCCGACCCTTACGCAGCGTTGATCGGTGACGCTACGCTCTCCGTCACGCAGCGTGCGGGCTGCGTGATCCGATCGTGAACGACACGGGCCTCCGGTGTGCCCCGGGGTAGTCCGCATTCTTGGGGGGCACATTGCGCGAAATGATCAAGGGCGCGAACGTCGGCCTGGAGGAGCTGAGCGAAAGCGTCGACGCCGTGGTCGTCCACCTCGGCTGGAGCAGCGAGTCGGGAGAGGCCGACGCGGACGCTTCCGTGCTGCTCTTGGACGGGAACGGCAAGGTACGCAGCGATGCCGACTTCTACTTCTACAACAACCCCACGGCCCCCGATGGGTCCGTGCAGCTTCTGGGGAAGCGGCCGACGGACGACGGCAGCGAGGACCGGCTCAGTCTGGACCTGACGGCCATGCCCGACGACGTGGAGCGCATCGCCATCGCGGCGAGCCGGTACGGCGAGGAGTGCTTCGGGGACCTGAGCGACCTGCGGCTGACCGTCACCGACCCCTCGGGCGAGGCACTACTGGAATTCTCGATCCCCGACGCCGGGGTGGAGCGGGCGTTCGTCTTCGGCGAGTTCTACCGCCGCAACGGCCAGTGGAAGTTCCGGGCGGTCGCTCAGGGGTACGCCTCAGGCCTTGCGGGGTTGGCCATCGACTTCGGTATCGACGTCGATGAGGCTGAAGAGACCGACGACGAGCCGGCGGACGGCACACACGTTCCCTCTGCGGAACCAGAGGTCGTCGACACCGGGAGCGTGTCGGCTCGGGCCCCGGTGGAAAGCGGTGCGCCCGTACCCCCGCAACGCCGGCCGGAACCGGCACCGGCTTCCGTCGCGGCGGAAGAAGTGGAGGAACGCCCTGCGCGGCGGCGGCCGCGTACCGCGAAGAAGAAGGTGACGCTGCCCAAGGTCGCCAAGAGGTCTCTTGCCGAGAACGACGCTTGGCGGCAGGCGCGGCTGTTTCCCGTGTCGAGCCTGAAGAACGACCGAGAGCGTGAGATGCGCGCCACCTCCGTCCTGCTGTCGGTGATGACGCAGGTGCCCGAGTTCGGCCGTCGGCTCACGGCGGGCTTCGGAGCCCCGGCGGGCCGCATGGAGACCTTCACCGAAGTATCGCTGCCGCACGGCGACACGCCGAAGCGTCCGGACGGCGTCATCCGGGTGGAACGGGCGGGACGGCTGTGGACGGCGCTTGTCGAGACGAAGACGAACGGGAGCCCGCTGAAGGCGGAGCAGGTGCAGGACTACGTGGACGTGGCCGCCCGCAGGGGCTACGAAGCCGTGATCACGCTGTCCAACGATGTCGCTCTCGACGGCGGCCCGCTGGTGGACGTCAAGATCGACCGCAGGCGGAAGCACCGGGTCACGCTCTGGCACCTCTCCTGGGCTGAGGTGACGCACCAGGCCCAGATGTTGATTCGGCACGAGGGCGTGGGCAACGCCGCTCACGCCTGGCTGCTGCAGGAGCTGCTGCACTACCTGCAGCACGACAACTCCGGCTGCCACGGGTTCCAGAACATGGGACCGGCCTGGGTGCCGGTGCGCAACGGCATCGACACGGAGACGCTGTGCCAGGGCGACCAGCGGGCCGTCGAGGTCGTCGAGAGCTGGGAGCGGCTCATCCGCCAGGTGTGCCTGCGGCTGGGCGGAGAGCTGGGACAGCGGGCGCTGCCCGTTCAGCGCGTCCGCCGCAACAGCGACGCGGGGGCCCGTCGCGCCGCCCTCGCGGACCGGCTGTGCGCGGACGGTCGCCTGGAGGCCGAGGTACGGGTGGAGGGTGCTCCGGGGACCTTGGCCATCGTCGCGGACCTGCGCACCGGAAAGTTGCGTACGTCCATGGAGATTCCCCCCGCCGAGAGCGGCTACCCCCTCACCTGGGCGAAGCGCCTCGTCCGCCAACTCTCCGACGCCCCGGCCGACCTGCACGTCGAGACTCTCCTCGAAGGCCGGCCGAACGGTCCGCGGGGAACGCTCGAGCGGCTGCGACCCGAGCCCGGTGACCTTCTGCCCCAGGAGTCCGACGTCCGGATCACGGGCTTCAAGCTGTCTCTCTTCAAGGGGATGGGCAGCTCACGCGGTCATGCCGAGACAGGCTTCATCCGCAGTGTGTACGACTCGGTGGACCGCTTCTGGAGCTCGGTGGTCGTGCCGCTGGAGCGCCGTCCGGGACGGCGGGCCGCCGCAGGGGCCCGCGAGGCCTGAAGCCGTCTACCGAGGAGTGGGGAGGGGGGTGGGTTTGCCGACGAGGGCGGTGGAGAGGACGCGGTCGGCGCCGGGCAGGGAGGAGGCGTGCAGGAGGAGGCGTCGGACGCGGAGTCGCCAGGCGGACTCGGGGAGGAACCAGCGGGCGGCCGTGCGGGCGACGCGCTGCCTCTCCGTCACCACGGGACGCCAGGTCCGCTCGTAGCGGGCCAGCGCGTCGGCGAGGGAGGGGGTGCGGCCCAGCTCCTCCGCGAGGAGGTACGCGCCCGCGATGCCGAGGGAGGCGCCCTGGCCGGCGAGGAGGGAGACGGCGCCGCAGGCGTCGCCGACGAGGGTGACGCGGCCGTGCGTCCAGCGGTCCATCTCGATCTGGGCCACCTGGTCGTAGTACACCTCGTCGCCCGGCGGACAGCGGTCGAGGGCGCGCGGCGCCCACCAGCCGAGGGTGCCGTAGGCGCGACGGAGGGCGGCGCGCGGGTCGTCGGGGAGGGCGTCGGTGCCGGTGGAGTCGGTGCGGTGGACGGCGAAGGCGGCGGTGCGGCCGTCACGCAGGGAGTAGAAGCCCATCTGACGTCCGGTGGTGTCGGTGAGCGCGAAGCGGTCGCGGACCCGGGCCCGCAGCTCCGGGTCGGTGAAGAGGAACGCGGCGGTGTGGAAGCCCAGGTGGCGCAGGTAGCGGTCCTCTTCGCCGAAGACCAGGCGGCGGACGGTGGAGTGGACGCCGTCCGCGCCGACGAGGAGGTCCGCGTTGAGCGCCGTCCCGTCGGTGAGGGTGAGGTGGACGCCGTCGGGGTGGGCGTCGACGCTTGCGGGGCCGGTGCCGTGGCGGAGGTCGACGGCGGGGGAGAGGTGCTCGCGCAGGGCCGTCTCCAGGTCGGGCCGCATGATGCTGAGCAGCCGTCCGCCGAGGGCGTCGGCGAAGCGCCGGTAGTCGAGCCCGGCGCGGCGGCGGCCGGTCTCGTCGAAGTAGGCGGCCTCCCGGACGCGGTATCCGAGCTCGCGGATGCGGGGCAGGACGCCCATCGCGTCGGCGGCGTCGTAGCCGGGACCGAAGAAGTCGATCATGTAGCCCTGGCTGCGTGGACCGGGCGCCTTCTCCAGGACGACGACGTCCCAGCCGTGCCGCTCCAGCCGCCCCGCGAGGGCGAGTCCGGAGATCCCGGCGCCGCAGATGACTGCCTTCATGTGACCGCCTTCATGTCTGGCCGTTCCTTTCGCCGGTCCGGCCGGCGGGTGGGGTTCGGGGGTGCAGGGCGCGCCGGAGCACCGGGGCGACGTGCGCGGAGGTCAGGTGCGCGTCGAGCGGCCGGTGCAGCATGACGCCGTCGAGTGCGGCGGTGAGGACGGCGGCGGTGTCCTCGGGCGTGGGGGCGTCGTGTGCGGCCAGCCAGCGGGCGATGCGGCTCCGGGTGGCGGCGAGGACGTCGGCGAGGGAGGCGCCCAGCTCCGCGTCGCGGGCGGCGGCCAGGTACACCTCGCTGAACAGCAGGGACGTGGCGTCCCGGCCGTCGTAGTGGTCCAGCGCGGCGAGGAGGGCCGTCAGGCCGTCGTCGAGTCCGTCCGCGCGGTCGAGGAGGGCCCCCAGCTCATCGGCCAGCGCGCGGACGGTCCCGAGCGCCGCTTCGGACAGCAGCGCCTGGAGGGAGGGGAAGTGGTAGTGGACGAGACCGGGCCCCACGCCGGCCCGGTCGGCCAGGAGGCGGGTGCTGACGGCGTTCCAGCCGCGTTCCGCGATGAGTTCGGCGGCGGCCGTCCGCAGGCGCTCCCGCACCTCACGGCCGCGCCGGGCGGATGGTGACGCGTTCATTCCCGCTCCCGGCTCCTGGTTCCGGACGCCCTGGACAGCTTCTTGGGCAATCGCATTGGGCGACTGCCCAAACCATAGGCGTCCGGTACCGGGGAGGGCAAGCGCGGGCGTCCGGCCCCGCGGTGGGCCCGGCCTGCGGCGGGCTCAGTAGGCGGCGGTGAACCGGACCCGCCGGTGCCGGGGGTTCTCGGCCTCGTCCAGCAGCGCCACGGCCAGGTCCTCCATGGAGATCCTGGAGTGGCCGTCGGCGTCGATGAGGAGCTCGTCGGTGCCCAGCCGGTAGCGGCCCGTCCGCTCACCGGGCTCCAGCAGGGAGGCCGGGCTCAGGTAGGTCCAGTCGACGCGGGTCTCGGCGCGGCAGACGGCGAGCTGCTCGTTGCAGGCCCGTGCGATGGGGACGAGGAAGGGCGGGAAGTCGGGCTGGTCGAGGACGGTGCCGCCCGTCCCGGGCACGGTCAGCCCGCCGGCGCCGCCGACCACGAGGAGCCGCACGCCCGTCCCCGACGGACCGGGCACCTCTGCGAGGGCGGACATCAACGCGGCCGTGGTGCGGGGGAGTTCGTGCTCCTGGCCGGGGGCGGGACGCGTCGCGGTGATGACGACGTCCTGGTCGGCCGCGAGCGCCGCGACGTCCTCGGGCCGGGCGGCGTCGCCCGTCCGGTGGATGGCGCCCGGGTGCAGGGAGGGGAAGCGGGTGGTGTCGCGGACGACGGCGGTGACGTCGTGGCCCCGGGACACGGCCTCGGCGACGACCCGGCTTCCCACGCCTCCGGCGGCTCCGAACACGGTGATGCGCATGGTGGTCAGCTCTTTCTGTCGATGACGGACGTCTCGGGTGGTGCGGGTGGTGCGGGTGGCACGGATGGTGCGGATGGTGCGGTGGCGCGGCCGTCAGCGGGTCAGCGGGTCAGCGTGGCCCGCCGGGCCCGGTCGGCCCGCTCGTCCGGGGACGCGGGCGGCCGCACCGACGTCGCGACCACACGCTCCCCGCCCCGGCGCCGGGGCCGGGCCTGGGCGGCGACGAGCGCCGCGAGGACGACCAGCCCGCCGAGCACCTGCGGCGCGGTGAGCCGCTGGTCGAGCACGGCCCAGCCGAGCGTCGTCGCGACGAGCGGGCTGAGCAGTCCGAGGAAGGTGACGTTGGTGGTCGACAGGGCACGAATACCCCGGAACCACAGCGCGTAGGCCAGTGCGGAGCCGATGATCGCGAGGTAGGCGTATCCGGCCAGGTTCTCCCCGGTCAGCGTGGCCGGGGGCGGGCCCTCCACGAGGAGGGCGAGCGGCAGCAGGACGACGCCGCCCGCGACGAGCTGCCAGCCGGTGACGGCCAGCAGGGGCGCGGGGGAGGTCCACTTCTTGCTGAGGGCGACGCCGAGGGCCATGACCGCCGCGCCCCCGAGGGCGGCCGCGACGCCGAGCGGGTCGAGCCGGGCGTCGGCGCGCAGGACGAGCAGGCTCACGCCCGCGACCCCGGCCAGGCCCGCGAGGAGGACGCGCGGCGAGAGCCGCTCCCCGAGCAGTCCGGCCGCGAGCCCGGCGGCGATGAGCGGCTGCACGGCGCCCACCGTCGCCGCGACGCCGCCGGGGAGCCGGTAGGCGGCGATGAAGAGCAGGGCGAAGAAGACGCCGATGTTGAGCGAGCCCAGGACGAGGGCCCGCCACCACCAGGATCCCCGCGGGAGGCGCCGGGTGAGGGCGACGAGCAGCAGACCGGCGGGCAGTGCGCGCAGGACGGCGGCGAGGAGGGGGCGGTCCGGGGGTAGCAGCTCGGTGGTCACGAGGTAGGTGCTGCCCCACAGGGCGGGTGCGAGGGCCGTCACGAGCAGGAGCGCCAGTCGATTGCTTAGCATTAAGCTAATGTAGCTTAGTGCTAAGATAAATGTCCACGGGGAGGCCCGGAACGCCTCTCCGGACGGGCGGAGACTCGAGTCCATGGACGCGTCCATGGGGAAGCGGAGGGCCGATGACCGGGGCATACGCTGGCGTGGTGACCGATCACGTGGACCGGGTGCTCGCGCAGTGGCGGGCCCAGCGGCCGGACCTGGACGTCTCGTCGATGGCCGTCGTCGGACGGCTGTCGCGGCTGTCGCAGCTGTTCGGCGCCGAGATGCGGCGGACGTTCGCCGAACACGGCCTGGACGGCGCGTCCTTCGACGTCCTCGCCACCCTGCGGCGCAGTGACCCGCCGCACCGGCTGACACCGGCCGAGCTGATGCGGTCCGGCATGGTGACGTCGGGTGCCATCACCCAGCGGCTCGACCGGCTGGAGGGACGAGGCCTGGTGGCCCGCGCCCGCAGCGCGTCGGACGGCCGCAGCGTCGTCGTCGCCCTCACCGACGCGGGGCGGGAGCTCATCGACCGGGTCCTGCCGGACCACGTCGCCACCCAGCGGCGGCTGCTCTCGGCGCTCGGCCCGGACCAGCGGGAGGCCCTGGCCGAGACCCTGCGCGTGCTGACCGAGTCCCTGGACGAGAAGCCCGGCTGACGCGCCCGGTTCACGCCGTCGGGCGGACTTTCCACGCGGGTTCATGACGCGTCACAACGCGCGTGCGGGAGAGGCGGTGGCGCGGCCGGCCAGAGGTGCCGGTCAGCGGTACCGGTCGGCGTCGTAGGCCGCCAGCGCCGCCTGCACCCGGGCCAGGTCCCCGGGGCGGGTGGCGTCCAGCCCCGTCAGCGCCGTGACGCGCCGCAGCCGGTAGTCGAGGGTGTTCGGGTGGACGCCCAGCCGCTCGGCCGTGCCGCGCCGGTCCATGCCGCCCGCCAGGTACGTCCGCAACGTCTCCAGGAGCTCCGGCCTGCCGACCAGGGGGGCCAGCAGGGCGGACAGCTGCGCCCGGGCCGGCCCCGGCCGCGTCAGCTGGTACTCCAGCAGCACGTCGGCCAGCCGGTACAGCCCCGGCGGACGTCCCGACGCCTGCGCGACCTTCCGGACGTCCCCGGCCAGCCGCGCCCCCTCCCGGACGTGGTCCGGGGCCGCCACGACGAGACCCGCCGTGATCGTCGCGCCCGACACCCGCGCCATGTGGCCGAGCACCCCGGCCGCCCACGCTCCGGCGGTCTCCGGGACGTCGCCGGGAGCCGTCTCGCCCGGCTCACCGGCCGGTTCACGTTCCCAGGGCAGCAGGGCCAGGCCACCGTCCGCCGACAGGGCCGACAGCGCCACCCCGCGCACGTGCCGCTCCAGCTCCACCCGCAGCCGGCGCACCTTGCGGCGGCCCGCGACGACCGGATCCACGCCGGGTGCCCGCTCGTCCCGGTGGCCGCCCACCGCCAGGCTCAGGACCAGGTAGCGGGCGGGCAGCCGGACGCCGGCCCGGTCGGCGGCGTCCTGCGCGGAGTCGCCGCCGAGCAGCGCGTCCAGCAGTGCCTGCCGCGCCGAGTGCTCCACGCCGGAGGCCGCCTGCCGCTCCTGCACGTACCCGCCCACCCCGGCCGCCGTCACCCGCTGGAGGTACTGCATGAGCAACCGGTTGAGCGCGAGGACCGCTTGGACGTCCTGCGGTCCCGCCTTCGGCGCCACCGCGTCCAGGCAGACCTGCGCACCGAGGTGGTAGGCGCTGATCACGGAGTCCATGTGCAGCCCCTCCTCGGCGCGGCGCACCGCCGACTCGCGGATCCGGTCGAGCTGCTCGGGGTCCGGCAGACGCCCGGTGCGCAGCACGTCCACGAACCCCTGGACGCACTGGTGCGCCACGCGCAGGATCTCGTTGCGCAGCTCCTCCGGTGGCAGCGACGCGTAGGCCGGCAACTGCGCGGCGAGCTCGTCCACGACCTGTGCGGCGAGTTCCTGGGCCCGCGCCGCGAGGTACTGGTGCACGGGCACCCCGCCGAGGGCGATCTCCGCCGGTTTGGCATCAGTCACAGAGGCACTGTGGCACGCGGTGACCGTGCCATGGCGGAGATGAGGGCACGGTCACAGGGCCGGGCCCGCACCGGCCCCGCCGACACGGCACCCGGCCGGGGCGGCCCCTGCGGAGTCCGCGCCGCCCGGCTCCCTACGATGGCCGGGTGCACGGCAGCGGACCTTCGGTGTCGCCCTCCCCCTCACGGGTGCGGGCGCTGCTGGTGCTGGCCCTCCTCGCGGGGCTCCTGGGGATGCACGGACTGAACACGGCGCCGCCCGTCTCCGCCCCGGCGGAACACCCGGCGCACGCCGAGCACCCGGCGGACGCCGAGGGCACGGGGTCGCACGAGGACGTGACGCGTCACGCCGCCGCGCCCGGTCCCGGGGATCGCGCCGCCGACCCGCGCCGGACGAGCGCCGCCCCGGTGGAGGCCTGCCACCATCGGGCCGGCGGACCCGCCCGGCACGTCCAGCACGCCGACGGCACCTGCGCGGCGGCCGGCACCGCCTCGGCGCCGCCGCTCCCGCTGCCCCCACCCGGCCGGGCCGACGCCGCCGCGACCGCCGGGCCCGCCCCGGCTCCGCCCGACGGCGCCGTCACGGCCCGCGCGCCGCCGTCCCTCAGCGCGCTGCAACTCCTGCGCATATAGGCGACCCCGCACGGCCCGGTCCGCGTCAGCGGCCGGGGCCGCGCTCCGGCACGTCTCGAATCCCTTTCGCAGCACAGGAGTTCCCCATGACCGCACGTACCTCGGCACGCCGCGTCGCCGCCCGTCGCACGGCGGGCGGCGTGGCCGCCCTCGTCGCCGCCCTGGCGCTCACCGCCTGCGGCTCCGACGGCGACGGCACCACCACGAACGACCGTTCGCCGGGCACCGAGCAGGAGGCGGAGCAGCACAACGCGGCGGACGTCGCCTTCGCGCAGGAAATGATCCCGCATCACCGGCAGGCCATCGAGATGGCCGAACTCGCCCCGGAACGTGCCGGTTCCCCGGAGGTCCGCGCCCTCGCCGCCGAGATCGAGGAGGCCCAGGCCCCGGAGATCGAGACGATGTCCGGCTGGCTGCGCGGCTGGGGCGAGCCCGTCCCCGGGGCGTCCGGGGGCATGGACCACGGCCCGCACGACGGCGACGGCGACGGCGGTGACGGGGACGGCGACGGCGACGGCGACCGCGGTGACATGGACGGCGACCACGGCGACGGCCACGACGGCGGCTCCATGCCCGGCATGATGACCGGGGAGCAGATGAAGGAGCTGGCGGAGGCCGAGGGCGCGGCCTTCGACACCCTCTTCCTGCGCATGATGATCGAACACCACGAGGGCGCCGTCGAGATGGCCGAGGACGTCAGGGCCGAGGGCAGCCACGGGCCGACCCGGACGCTGGCGGACGACGTCATCAAGGTCCAGTCGGAGGAGATCGCGACCATGCGCGAGCTGCTCGACGCCGACGGCGGCTGAGGGCGGCCGACGACGGAGCCCGTCCCCCGCACGTCTAGGATCGCGGGCGGACGTAAGGGGGATGGGCCCGTGTTGCTCATGACGAGCGGTGACTGAACTCGGTGACATAGCCGTCGCCACGCTGGTGATGCTCTGCGTCGCCGCCGCGCTGGCCGGCTGGGTGGACGCCGTCGTCGGGGGCGGGGGCCTGCTCCAGGTCCCCGCCCTGCTCATCGGCTTCCCGCAGCTGCCGCCCGCGTACGCGCTCGGCACCAACAAGGCGGTGGCGGTCGTCGGCACGGGGGCGGCGGCCGTCACGTACGCGCGCCGCGCGCCGGTGGACGTCCGGCTGGCGGCGAAGCTCGGCGGCGTCGCGGCGCTGGCGTCCGTCGGCGGGGCGTTCTTCGCGGCGGGCGTCGACAGCGCCGTGCTGCGTCCGCTGATCATGGTGCTGCTGCTGGCCGTCGCCGCGTTCGTCGTCCTGCGGCCGCAGTTCGGCAGCGCGCCGTCGAAAGGCCCGGTGACGCGGCGGCGCGTCCTGCTGACGCTGCTCGTCGCGGGCGTGGGGATCGGCTTCTACGACGGGCTGCTCGGGCCGGGCACCGGGACGTTCCTCGTCATCGCCTTCGTCGCCCTGCTCAACATGGACATGGTGACGAGCTCGGCCACGGCGAAGGTCGTCAACGTCGGGACGAACCTGGGTGCCCTGGCCATGTTCTCCGCCCAGGGCACCGTCCTGTGGCAGGTCGCGCCGCTCCTGGCCGTGTTCAACCTGGCCGGTGCCGCGCTCGGGGCGCGCATGGCGCTCCGGCGCGGCAGCGGCTTCGTCCGGGTGGTGCTGCTGGTCGTCGTCGTGACCCTCGTCGCGAAGCTCGCGTACGACCAGTGGTGGGCCTGACACGCCCACCGGCGCGCGTCAGCGCAGCTTGTGCGCCGCCGTGCGCAGGGTGTCCCGGAAGTCGCCCACCGGCGCGGACTCCAGCGGTCCCATCTGGCCCCACCGCACGACGGTGACGAACTTCCCGCTCCGGGCGACGCCGACGAGGTTCACGTCCCGGCTCGACTCGGGCATGTCGGTCTGGATGGCGTGGAACCGGCCGTGGTCGCGCTCGCGGACCGTGGCCCCGGGGTACTGCTCGGCCAGCCGCTCCGCGCAGTGTTCCACGGCGTCGCGCAGTTCGGTCGTCAGCCGCTTGGCGTCCCGGACGGTCGCGGCCTCGTGCACCGTCTGGTCGGCGGAGGTGTCCAGCTCGGTGAAGAAGTCGCGGTGCACCGAGCCGGTGTCGGGGACGCGGGTGCCCACGCAGAAGCGCTCGCCCCCGCTACCGTCGCCGACCGGGCCCGCCGTCCACGGCGTCGGTGCCGGCGGGAGGTCCCCGGCGTCCAGCAGCGTGTACGGCTCGCCGCCCTCCTGGGCCTGCTGGGCCTCCTCGGCCCGCTGCGAGACGCGGACTCCGGTGTCGTCGGCCTGGGCGGCCCCGATCGCCGTCATCGTCAGTGCGGCGGCACCTGCCACGGCGGCGGTGGCGGCGGCGCGCAGGGAACGGGTCGTCAGTCTCATCGGCTCTCCTCGGTCGTGCCTGGTCATCGGGTGGGGCCCCGCCGAAGAGTCTGGGGGCGTTCGACCGCGTTCGGGGCATGCCCCGGGACATCCGGGACGCCGGAACGCCGAGAGGTACGCTGAGCTGCGGGAACGACACCGTTCCGGAACGGTCGGCGGGGGTGTTCAGTGGCCGGGCAACCGAGGGAGACGGCTGAGTTCGCGGCGGTGCTGCGCGAGCTGAAGGAGCGGTCGGGGCACAGCTACGGCTTCCTGGCCAAGCGGCTCCACATGAGCACGTCGACCCTGCACCGCTACTGCCACGGCGTCGCCGCCCCGGCGGACTACGCGCCCGTCGAGCGACTGGCCCGGCTGTGCGGCGCGACGACGGAGGAGTCGGCGCGGCTGTACCGGTGCTGGCAGGCGGCGGACGCCGCCCGCTCGACCCCGGCCGCTCCGGACGCCGACGCTCCGCACGCCGGCCCCGTACCGGCGGCCGACCCCGCGCCCTCGGACGCCGCCCTGCCCGCCGACGCATCGCCGGACGCCGCCCCGGACGCCGTGCCGCCCGGTGCCGAGGCCCGCCCCGCCCGCCGGCCCCGACGACGCGCCGCCTGGCTGGCCGTCTTCGTCGCGCTGGCCGTGGTGGTGGCCTCCGCGCTGGTGGCCCTGATCCGTAGCGCGGACTCCGGCGCGGCGGACGCCGGAGCGCCCGGCGCCGCGTCGGGACCGACGGGGACGCCGGACGACAGCGCGAGGGCCCCGGGCGACCGGCCCGGCGGTGCGCCCGAGAGCGGCACCCCCACCACGGACGCCACCCGCCCGGCGCCCACGGAGCCGGGCGGGACCGCCTCGCCGCACCGCTCCGGCGGCGCGGCGTCGCCGTCGCGGCCGGACGGTGGCGGTCCGCAGGAGGGCGGTGGTCCCACGCCGCTGACGGTCACCACCCGTTCCCACGTCTGGGCGGGCCGCTGCGATCACCGGTACCTCGTCGACCCGGGGGTGACGCCGCCGGCGGACGTTCCGGCGCCGCCGGTGGAGCAGGACGCCGCCGCGTGGGCGGCCGGGGTGGCCGCCGTGCACGGCGGCCGGACGAACGTGGAGGTCACCGTGCAGGGCGTGGGGGACGCGACGGTCGTCCTCCGGGACCTGCATGTGCGTGTCGTGGACCGCCGGGCGCCGCTGCCGTGGTCGGTGTACGCGATGTCGCCCGGGTGCGGCGGCTCCCTCACCCCCGCCCGGTTCACCGTGGATCTCGACGCCGACCGGCCGCTGGCGGAGCCCGCCGACGGCTACGACGCGGACGGGCCGGGGCGCACACTGCCCGCCACCCGCTTCCCGGTGACGGTCTCGGCCGCCGACCCGCAGGTCCTGCGGGTGGAGGCGAGCGCGTCGCGCTGCGACTGCGACTGGTATCTGGAGTTGGAGTGGTCGGCCGGGGGCCGGGAGGGCGTCCTGCGCGTCGACGCCGCCGGGCGGCCGTTCCGCACGAGCGGCGTGGCGGGGCGCCCGGTGTACTTCCACGAGGAGGGCCGGAGTTGGGCCCGCGCGGACTGACCGCCGCCGGGGCCCGGCCGCACGGCTGAACCGGGGGCGGCCACGGAGAGCGGGGGAGTCCTCCGGGCCGCCCCCGGGTGGCGTCCCGCCGCGGGGAGGCTGTGCGGGACGTTTCGGGGGTGCGTGCGCGCGTCAGAAGGCGAAGACGGTGTGGTCCTCGGCGCTCAGCACGCAGGTGTTGCCGTAGGTGCGCTCGAAGGAGACGCGCTGTCCCTTCCAGACGCCCTCGGCGGTGACGACGACCGGGTCGTAGACCATCGGGCAGAACCGGTCGGGGTGGGTGGGCAGGGCCGTGAAGTCGCCGTTCGCGGCGGCCAGCTGGGCGCAGGCCGAGGCGACGTCGGGGTGGGTGCCGGCGTCGGGCGTGCAGGACAGGGTCACCGCCCGTTCCGGCGCCGTGGTGGCGGCACTGTCGCCGTGGGCGATCGTCAGCGTCAGGGCCGACGGAGCGGGCAGCGAGGTGGGCTGCGAGGGCTGCGGGACGGGGGTGGCATGGGCGATGCCGCCCCCGAACGGCACGAGCACGGCCGCTGTTATCAGCGTGCCCGTAGCCGCCAGCTTCGCGGGGATCCGCATGGTGTGCTTCCTTCCGCATGGGTGGTGCATCCGGTTTTGTCACCGGATGCCGGTGTGACGGATTGCGCTCCGGAGTCTGCCGATTACTCCCGCCCTTCGCACGTCGACCCATCATTTTTGGAAACGTTGCGTACTCAATCAGTGGCCCGATGTGACGAAGCGTCAAGGTCTTGGCCTGGCGTGCAGAAGGGGCGGGCGGCGGGCAGGGCTGTGATCGACCGGTTACGCTCCGCTCGGTAATCGGCTGGAAACAGCCCGCCGGGCCGGGTTTCCGACGACGCAGCGGCTCAGCGGTCCTGCGTCGCGGCGTCTCCGCTCCCGCCGTCGCCGTGCCGACGGGGGTGTTCCCGGGGCTCGGTGACGCCGTAGGGTCGGTTCCGTGTGCGATACACCGACGGTCGCCGGGGCGGCCCGCCCCGCTGCCGGGGACCCGGCGGCGGGCCCGGCGGAGGCCGAGCGCGTCACCGCGTTCTGGCGGGCCCTCGGCCTGCCCGGGCTCGTCGACGTGCACACCCACTTCATGCCGCAGCGGGTGCTCGACAAGGTGTGGGCGTACTTCGACGCCGTCGGCCCGCTGACATCGCTGCGGTGGCCGATCACCTACCGCTTCCCGGAGGACGAGCGGCTCGCGGTCCTGCGCGGTTTCGGTGTGCGCGCGTTCACCGCCATGATCTACCCGCACAAGCCCGGCATGGCCGCCTGGCTCAACGCCTGGGGCGCGCGGTTCGCCGCCCGGAACGCGGACTGCCTGCACACCGCGACGTTCTTCCCCGAGCCGGACGCGCCCCGCTACGTCGCGCAGGCCCTCGACGACGGCGCGCGGGTGTGCAAGGCGCACGTCCAGGTCGGCGACTACGACCCGAGCGACCCGCGCCTGGACGCCGTCTGGGGCCTGCTGGCCGACGCCGGCGTCCCGACCGTGATCCACTGCGGCTCCGGTCCGGCACCGGGCACGTACACCGGGCCCGGCCCGGTGGCGGCCGTCCTGGCCCGGCACCCCCGGCTGCGGCTGATCGTCGCGCACATGGGCATGCCCGAGTTCGCGGAGTTCCTCGACCTGGCCGAGGCCCACCCCGGCGTCCACCTGGACACCACGATGGCGTTCACGGACTTCGCCGAGGCGATGATGCCGTTCCCCGTCGCGCTCCGCCCCCGCCTCGCCGACGCGGGGGAGCGCATCCTCTTCGGCAGCGACTACCCCAACATCCCCTACGGCTACGCGCACGCCCTGGACGCGCTGACCCGGCTCGACCAGGACGACGCCTGGCTGCGCGCCGTCGTGCACGACAACGCGGCCCGCCTCTTCTCCCTCCCGCCCGCCTGACGCACCGTCCGGGGGCCTTCGGCGTTCAGTCCGCCTCGTGCGGGCCCGCGTAGCGCGTGGCCAGCGCGGCGGCGCGGCTGGCGGCGGCGCCGCCGCTCCGGCGAGCGGCTTCCCGCCGCGGCCGTGGCGCTGCTCGACGCCGCCGGCCCCGACGCGTTCTCGATGCGACGCCTCGCCGCCGAGCTGGGTGTCACGGCCATGTCCCTGTACTGGTACGTAGACTCCAAGGACGACCTGCTGGAGCTCGCCCTCGACGCCGTGCAGGGCGAGCTGCCGCTGCCCGCGCCGGAGGACGACTGGCGGTCGCGGCTGCGGGCGCTGGCCACCGCCTACCGCTCCGTGCTCGTCGCGCACCCCTGGATGGCCGGGCTGGTCGGCCAGTACCTCAACGTGGGCCCGAACGCGATGGACTTCGCCCGCGCGGCCCAGTCCGTCATGACCGGCGCCGGACTGCCTCCCGAGCGGCTGCCCGGCGCGCTCGGCCCCGTCTTCCACTTCGCCTACGGCTTCAGTTCCATCGAGGCCAACTGGAACGCCCGCTGTGCCTCCACGGGGCTGAGCCCGGACGCCTTCTACCAATACGTCCTGGGCAAGGTCGCGGGGCGGCCCGAGTACGCCGAGTCCCTCCAGCTGCGCGACGCCGCCGGGAGCGGCAGCGTGGACGCCATGCGGGAGCAGGACTTCGACACCGCCCTGACGTTGCTCGTCGCGGGCATCGAGGCGCTGCGCCCCGCAGCGCCCGGCACCTGAGCGGGGGCGTCACGACGAGGTCTTCAGCGGCACCTCGCGCACGCACACCACCAGCACCAGGGCCACCAGCGCGAACGGGGCGGCGGCCAGGTAGATGTCGCCGATGCCGTGGCCGTAGGCGTTCTCGATGACCGCCCGCACCGGCGCGGGCAGCGCGTCCAGGTCCGGGATGGCGCTGCCGTCGCCCCCGGTGGGCCCGCCGTGCGTCATGCCGGCCCGGGCCATGCCGTCGCGGACGTAGACCGAGATGCGCTCGGAGAGGACCGCGCCGAGGACGGAGACGCCCACCGCGCCGCCCAGCGAGCGGAAGAAGGTGATGGTGGAGCTCGCCGTGCCCAGATCGGCGAGCGAGACCTGGTTCTGCGTCGCGAGCACGAGGTTCTGCATCATCATGCCCACGCCGAGACCGAGCAGGGCCATGAACACCCCGACCTGCCAGTACGGGGTGTCCTGGCGCATGCCGCCGAGCAGGCCGAGCCCGGCGGTGGTGAGCGTGGCACCCGTCACCAGCCACCGCTTCCAGCGGCCGGTGCGCGTGATGACCAGGCCGGAGACCGTCGAGGAGAGGAAGAGGCCGCCGATCATCGGGATCGTCAGGACGCCGGACATCGTCGGCGACTCGCCGCGCGCGAGCTGGAAGTACTGGCTCAGGAAGACGGTCGCGCCGAACATGGCGACGCCGACGAACAGCGACGCGAGGGCGGTCAGCGTGATCGTCCGGTTGCGGAAGAGGCGCAGCGGGATGATCGGCTCGGCCGCGCGCGACTCGACGTACACGAACGCCACCGCGAGGACCAGTGAGCCACCGGTCATCAGGGCCGACTGCCATGACAGCCAAGGGTAGTTCGTGCCCGCCAGCGTCACCCAGATCAGCAGCAGCGAGACGGCGGCGCTGACGAGGAGGGCACCCAGCCAGTCGATCCGGGCGCCCTCGCGGCGCACGACGGGCAGCTTCAGCGTCTTCTGCAGCACGACGAGGGCGATGACGGCGAAGGGCACGCTCACGTAGAAGCACCAGCGCCAGCCGAGCCCGGGAGCGTCGGTGATCACGCCGCCCAGCAGCGGCCCGCCGACCGTCGCGACTGCGAACGTCGCGCCGAAGTAACCGCTGTAGCGGCCGCGCTCGCGCGGGGAGACCATCGCGGCGAGGATCGTCTGGGCGAGGGCGACCAGCCCGCCCATGCCGAGGCCCTGCACCGCGCGGAAGGCGATGAGCTGACCGGTGCTCTGGGAGAGCCCGGCGCCCGCCGAGGCGAGCACGAAGATCACGATCGCGGTCTGCACGAGCGCCTTCTTGCTCGCGAGGTCCGCGAGCTTGCCCCACAGCGGGGTGGAGGCGGTCATGGTCAGCAGGGAGGCCGTGACCACCCAGGTGTAGGCGCTCTGGCCGCCGCCGAGGTCGGAGACGATGCGCGGCAGGGCGTTGGAGACGACCGTCGAGGACAGGATGGCCACGAACATGCCGAGCAGCAGGCCCGACAGGGCCTCCATGACCTGCCGGTGGGTCATCGCCGGAGCGCCGCCGCCCGGCGTCCCGTCCCGGGCCTCCTCCGCCGCGCCCGCCGGCCCGGTGGCTATGCCGCCCTCGGCCGTCCCCGTCCTCGCCATACACCCTCCACTATTCGTTGCTCTAAGCAACTATAGGAGCGGGGTCGCCGAACCCCAAACGCAATCCGGGCAGGGGAGGCAAACAATCCTTAAAGCTCCGGTCAATGACAGCCGGAGGCGCTGGCCGGGTGCGCGGACTCACCGCCGTTCGCTAAGGTCGCGCGTATGGCTCATCACCCCCAGTCGCCGGGCGGTTCCCCGGGCAACCAGGACCCGGCCGGCAGCACGCAGATGTTCCGCGCCTTCGTCGACGAGGGCGGTCCGCAGAGAGCGGCCGCCACCCAGCCCTCCGGCGGCAACCGCACCGCGCTGATCGTGGGCGTCGTCGTGGCGCTCGCCGTCGTGGCCGCCGTCCTGTGGGTCGTCCTCGGCTGAGACGCGGCCCGGCCCCGACCCGACACGCCGGGCCGGTGAGCGGCCCGCCCGCCGTCGCGTCGTCGCGCGGCGGGCTGCTCCCGGCCTCCGGCTCCCGTCCCTCCCGGTCCTGCCGCGCCCTGGCGTGCCCTGGCCGGTCCTGCCGGATCACTCCTCGGCGATCAGCCCGTCCCGCAGCTGCGCCAGCGTCCGCGTCAGCAGCCGGGAGACGTGCATCTGCGAGATGCCGACCTCCTCGCCGATCTGCGACTGCGTCATGTTCCCGAAGAACCGCAGCATGATGATCTGCCGCTCCCGGGCGGGCAGCCGGGCCAGCAGCGGCTTCAGCGACTCGCGGTACTCCACGCCCTCCAGCGCGGCGTCCTCGTAGCCCAGCCGGTCCGCGAGCGAGCCCTCGCCGCCGTCCTCCTCCAGCGCGGGGGAGTCGAGCGAGCTGGCGGTGTAGGCGTTGCCCACGGCCAGGCCGTCGACGACGTCCTCCTCGGAGACACCGAGGCACACGGCCAGCTCGGCGACCGTGGGCGACCGGTCGAGCTTCTGGGACAGCTCGTCGCTCGCCTTCGTGAGCGCCAGCCGCAGCTCCTGGAGGCGCCGGGGCACCCGCACGGACCAGGACGTGTCGCGGAAGAACCGCTTGATCTCGCCGACGACCGTCGGCATCGCGAACGTCGGGAACTCCACGCCCCGTTCGCTGTCGAACCGGTCGATCGCCTTGATCAGCCCGATCGTGCCGACCTGGACGATGTCCTCCATCGGCTCGTTGCGGCTGCGGAACCGCGCCGCCGCGTACCGCACCAGCGGCAGGTTCAGCTCGATCAGGGTGTCGCGCACGTAGGCCCGCTCCGGGCTGTCCTGCGGGAGCGACGCCAGCCGCAGGAACAGGGAGCGGGACAGGGTACGGGTGTCGAGTGCGGTGACGTCGGGCGGCGGTGGCTCGGCCACGGCGCCGGACGTCTCGGACAACGCGGTGTGCTCCGCGTCGGTGCCGATCTCCTCGGTGTCCTCGGTGAGCACCTTGGAGCTGCCCAGTTCTACGGACATGCCACCCCCTTGGGTCGCGGACGGGTCGCAGCGGCCCCTCGCACGCGAGGGCTGCACCTCAAGCTCAATACCGGTGGTGCCGCCACGGCAAACGCAGTTCTTGCAGAATGTCACAAGTCAGCAACACGACGTAGCGCCATGTCGATAAAACAGCACAGCTCCATGAGTGCGCAACCCAGTCGTGTGTCGCTCGAACTGATTAGGCGTCGATGGTGTTTGCGGCACGCAGACGGGCGAAGCTCCGCGAGAGCAGGCGGGACACGTGCATCTGGGACACCCCGAGCTCCGCGCTGATCTGCGACTGCGTCAGATTGTTGTAGTACCGCAGCAGCAGAATCCGCTGCTCCCGCTCGGGCAGCTGCACGAGGAGGTGGCGGACGAGATCGCGGTGCTCCACCCCGGCGAGCGCCGGATCCTCGTAGCCGAGCCGGTCGATCAGCCCCGGCAGCCCGTCGTCCCGCTCCTGGGCGGCCTCCAGGGACGTCGCCCGGTAGGCGCGGCCCGCCTCCATGCAGGCCAGCACCTCGTCCTCCGTGACGCCCAGCCGCTCGGCGATCTCGGGCGTCGTCGGGTTGCGTCCGTGGAGCACCGTCAGGTCCTCCGCCGCCGTGCTCACCTGCGCCCACATCTCGTGCAGCCGGCGCGGCACGTGCACGGTCCGCACGTTGTCCCGGAAGTACCGGCGGATCTCCCCGATGATCGTCGGCATCGCGAACGTCGGGAACTGCACGCCGCGCTCCGGGTCGAACCGGTCGATCGCGTTGATCAGGCCGATCGTGCCGACCTGGACGACGTCCTCCATCGGCTCGTTCCGGTGCCGGAACCGGGAGGCCACGTAGCGGACGAGCGGGATGTTGGCCTCGATCAGGGCCCCCCGCACCCGGTCGTGCTCGGCGGTGCCCGGTTCCTGCCCGGCCAGCTGTTCGAAGAGCATCTGTGTCAGCGCCCGAGTCCTCGCGCTGCGGCTCCCGCCGGCCTGAGTCCCCGCCACCTCCGACCACCCCTTCACGGTTCACATCCGGCAAAAGCGGTCATAGCATCACCATCAGGGTGAGCTGTGTGCAAGCACCGGGAAAATCCGTGTTGGTGGCCGTGCAACCGAACGGCCCCCTCGGCGGTCAGCCGCCCGCAGGGCCGTTCGGACCAGCGTCAGTTGACAAGCTGCGTCATGAACTCGCCGACGCCCTTGGCGGCGTCCGAGATCCCCGTGAACCCGACGCCGACCAGCTCGGCGGCCCGGTCCGGCGACTGGATGATCGTGTACAGCACGAACACCAGGAGGACGCTCAGGACGACCTTCTTGATATCCACCGTGCGCCGCCCCTCCCAGGCCCGTGACGCGCCCGCCGCGAGCGCCTCGCGTCCCCTGAGCGCAGTCGCGAGAGTCTAACCGCCACCCCGTTCGAACAGCGCCCCGCGCTCGAAGGTGCGCACGGTCCCCGGGCCCGCGCCCGTGCCGTCCGCCGGCCCGCCCCACCTCGGTTCGCGCGCCCGGAACCGTTGCTCCGGCAACCCCGGCCCCCCCGGGCCACCCGCCGGGCGGCAACGACGAAGGGCCGGACCCTTGCGGGTCCGGCCCTTCGTTCGTCCTGCTCACGAGCGGTAGCGGTGGGATTTGAACCCACGGAGGAGTTGCCCCCTCACTCGCTTTCGAGGTCTGCTCCCGCAGCCTTGAGCCCTGTACGCCACCGTTCAGGGACGTTCTTGACGGGGCTTCACCACGGTTGGTGGTGCTCGCCCGTTCAGTGGTGAACCCCGCTGTACACGTATGAATGAGACGGAAACTGAGACGGGGCGGCGAGTCGTCTGAGAAGAGGAGCCGGTCGGCATCACCCGACTGATTCGACCTGCTGCGCGGCAAGGGTGGCCGTCGTGACCGGCTGATCCGTGGGTAGCCGGGTGCCCTGGG
Source organism: Streptomyces sp. GSL17-111 (assembly GCF_037911585.1). Taxonomy (NCBI): domain Bacteria; kingdom Bacillati; phylum Actinomycetota; class Actinomycetes; order Kitasatosporales; family Streptomycetaceae; genus Streptomyces; species Streptomyces sp. GSL17-111. The sequence continues at coordinate 2,705,785 of NZ_JBAJNS010000001.1, read as the reverse complement.
CCCCGTCTAGGAACACGCACTTCTCAGGCGGACGGCGTGACGCTATTCACTCTGTCCTCTCCAGTCGCAAGATCTCGTGCGTGTGCCAACCTGGAGAGGAACCACCCTAGGGAAATGAGGCTTCATGGCGGAGACCGCGAGGGAGATCGCCGACGAACTGCGGGAGCGTATTCGGTCTGGCTCGCTGGCCCCCGGAGATCGGCTGCCCGGCGAGCCTGCCCTTGTGCGAGAGCACGGGGTCGCAAAGGAGACCGCGCGCCGGGCCCTGACCCTGCTCGTCACCGAGGGGTTGGCTGTTCGTCGCAAGGGCAGTGGCACGTACGTCCGCGAGTTCCAGCCGATCCGGCGGGTGGCTAATAGGAGGCTTTCCGAGGAGCGATGGGGTGAAGGCCGGTCCATCTGGAGTGCTGACGTCGGACAGCGTCCGATGTCGGTAACCGGGCTGCGGGTCTATGAGACGCCAGCCCCGGATGACGTGGCCCGACTCCTCGACCTGGAGGAAGGCGCGCCCGTGGTCGTTCGTGACCGCTTGTTCACCGTGGAGGGCGAGCCGGTGCAGGCCGCCGTCTCGTATCTCCCCGCCGACCTTGTTCGGCAGTCGGCGATCGCCCAGGAAGAAACCGGCCCCGGCGGCACCTATGCCCGCCTGGCGGAGCTGGGTTCCAAGCCGGTTCGGTTCGTGGAGGAAGTGCGGGCCCGTATGCCCAGCCAGGACGAGTCCGAGCGTCTCCATCTGGCGGAAGGGACTCCCGTGGTGGAGATCTACCGCACCGCCCTCACGGTTGAGGGCCGAGCGGTCGAAGTGAACCGGATGCTGCTGGACGCCGGCGCGTACGTCATGGAGTACCACATCACGGGCTGACCAGCAGAAACACCAATCGAAGGGGCTCGCCACCGGCGGGCCCCTTTTTGGGTTGCCCGCGAAAGAGGTTGACCTCCCTAGGGATCTATGTTTTCAATATCCCTAGGGAGGTCAACTCGGGTCTGATCCGAGTTGGCCCAGCCACGCCCCCTGGGTTGCGGCTGCTGGTTGGCGTCCGGAACGCCCTGTGACAGGGGCGCGAAGGCAGCGCTTGTGCCTTGAGAACTGAACAGTTGAAGCAGTGGCTGAAGCCGGGAGCTCCGCATGGGCCCGGCAGAGCCCCAGGTAGGTCCCTGGCTAGCTCGCACTGCACCGGTCTCGGTGCCTGTAGGCCACTGCCCGCGCCGCCGCACGTTCAAGGTCGCTCTGACCTGTGTCTAGGCGCGGCTCATCGCGTCCGCAGCGCTCAGTTCACTGCGGCCGGTTGCCTCCCCTGTCCGTCTCGTACGGGCGGGGTGTGGGGAGCCGGAGTGTGTCCGGCCCCGGGAGGGGTCCTCATGTCCATTTGGACGAGTCTGATCGCGGTCATCGGCACCTTGGGTGGTGCGGTGACCGCGTCCTTGATGCAGCAGCGTTCCGCCCGTGCGGACCGCACCGAGCAGCGGGTTCGGGAGCTGCGGCAGCAGCGCTTGGAGGCGGTGACGGGTCTGTCGGCGGCGCTGGCGGATCACCGCCGGGCGATGTGGCTGCGGGAACAGGCCCGCCTGTCGGGCGGTGACTGGGGGTCGGCGCGGGCCGCGTCGCACGAGACGCGGGCCGCGATCACCGCGCCGATGACCGCTCTGGTGCTGCTGGCGCCGTCCCTGGCCGGCGCTGCCCGCACCGCCGCTGACGCCACCTACGCCCTGCGCGACGCCGACACCCCGGCGGCGCTGGAAGCCGGGCGCACGGCCGCAATCGACGCGGTCGAGGACCTGGTGAAGCAGGCGTCCGACCTGTTCTGAATCACCACTGAGCCCCGGGCCCGCTCTGTGCGGGGGCCGTGACGGCGCTGGATCGAATCCAGCCCCGGGGCACTCCGGCCACTACCGGCCGGGCGCAAACCCCCAAGGGAGCAGCAGACATGGCAAGGAAGAACCGCATCACCATCAGCGGCGACCACACCGGCGACGTCGGAGAGGTCATCTCCGGCACCAGCGGCCCGGTGGCGCTGAACGGCGAGGTCTACCAGGGCGAGACGCACACCGACCGCGAGAACGGCGGCGGCCGGACCTTCAGCAGCAACAACATCACCGTCGTCAAGGGCGACCACCACGGCGTGATCTCCCGCAACTTCTGACCGCCCGAAGCACCCCACCGCAGGGTGCTTCCCCCTCAGACGGCGCGCGGCCCCGGTGGTGCAACACCGGGGCCGCTTTCGGGCCGTCCAGACCTTAGGAGTCACGACCCGTGAAACCCATCCTCCCACCGGCGGCGGTCCCGCTGCCGGACATGGAGCCGAACCCCGCCGACCTCGCGGCCATCGAGGCCGAGATGCCGCTCATCCGCGCTGAGGTCGAGCTGTTGGACGTGGAGATCGCGTTGTTGGACCGGTCGGGTACCGAGCTGGACTGGCAGCGCTGGCGCCGCCACCTGGGGCGGGTGCTGGACGCCCGCCGGGGCCTGGCCAACCGCACTACCGGTCACGGTGAGGTGATCGCGTGAGCAGCCTGCTTCCCGCCGCTGTGGCGGCGGCGCCGGTGGCGGCCGGGTGGGGTGTGCACGGGCTGTGGCTGCGCCGTCAGCTCCGCACCGCCCGCCGAGACCCCCTCACCGGGCTCCGCACCCGGGCCGCGTTCGAGCGGGCCGCCGCCCGCGCCCTGCGGCGTGGTCCGGCCGCTGTCCTGGTCATCGACCTGGATGGCTTCAAGCACGTGAACGACACCTTCGGTCACGCCGCCGGAGACCACGCCCTGACCGTCGCCGCTGGCGCCCTGACCGAGGTGCTGGAGGGGCGGGGCGGGATCGCCGGGCGGCTGGGCGGGGATGAGTTCGCCGCCGTCGTCCCGGCCCCGCAGGACTACGCGGTGCCGTGGCTCCTGCGGGCCCTGCACGGCGCCTTGTGCGCGCCACTGGCCTACCAGGGCCACACCGTGCACGTGGGTGCTTCGATCGGCGCGAGCCTGACGGCCGAACACCCCACCCCGTGCCTGTCGCTGGCGTTGCGGCGGGCGGATGAGGCGATGTACGCGGCCAAGCGGGACGGCGGTGGCTGGCGCATCGCCGACGGACCCACCCCCACCGCGCGGACGGTCAACGGCCGCCGTGCCGGCCGCAGGGGCACGCGGGGGGTGGCGGCATGAACCGGACCGCTAAGACGCTGCTCGTCCTGGCGTTGGTCGTCGTGGTGGCGATGGCGTTTCGGGTGTCGTGGAACGCGCTGCGGGACGTGGCCAAGACGGTCGGGGCCGACCCGACCGCCGCTCTGCTCTACCCCTTCGTGGTGGACGGACTCATGGCCCTTGCCCTGGTCGCCACGCTCACCCTGACGGGACGGGATCGGCGGTTCGCGCTGCGGGTGCTGGCCGGATACACGCTGGCCTCGCTGGTGCTCAACTACGTGCACGGGCTGGTGCCCGCGATGCACGACGGCGGGCAGACCGACGGTCTGGCCGACTGGGGTCCGGCGAACTGGGCGCTGGTTCTGCTGGCGACCAGTCTGCCGGTCGGGGCCATCTTCTTCGGCTCGGACCTGGTGGCCAAGGTGCTGCACCACCGCCCCACCCCCGCTGAGGCGAATGCGGAGGAATCCACCGAGACGACCGTAAAGCGGTCGCCCGTTGACCTGCGCAAGTCGGTCCCGCAGCCGGTGGCCGAGTCGCCCGCCCCGAAGGCGGTCGAGTCGCCCCCGATGCCGGTGGCGGTCGCCCCGGCCGACCCGGTTCCGGTGCGGGCGGTGGCGGCTGCCGGGTCGGGGCCGCGTCGGGCGACGGGTCGGGTGCCGCAGTCGGCCCGCACCCCCAACCGACCCGCCCGCACCCGCGACCAACTCCTCACCGAAGCGCGTGAGGCGACGGAGGGATGGTCGGACGGGGAGCTGACCGCGAACGCGATCCGGCAGGCGGTCCGAACCTCCGCCGCCAACGCCCGGATGCTGCGGGACGCGCTGAAGTCCGAGCGGTCGGCGCAGGTGCCGGCATGAGGGCCCGGCCGTGGAACGGGATGCGGGTGCTGGACCTGTGCTGCGGTGCCGGTGGAATGTCGATGGGCTACCACCTGGCGGGCTTCGAAGTGGTGGGGGTGGACATCGCCCCGCAGCCGAACTACCCCTTCACCTTCCACCAGGCCGACGCGCTGACCTTCCCGCTGGAGGGCTTCGACCTGGTCCACGCCTCCTGGCCGTGCCAGGCGTTCGCCCCGGTCACCGCCTGGCGCGGCGACCGGGGCGCTCACCCCGACCTCCTCACCCCCGGGCGCGCCCGCCTGCAAGCGTCGGGGCTGCCGTGGGTGGTCGAGAACGTGCCCCAGGCGCCGTTGCGTCCGGACTACCTGCTGTGCGGTACGCAGTTCGGTCTCAACGTCCGCCGCCATCGTGCCTTTGAGACCTCCTGGGGCGGGGGCGGGGAGCTGTTGCCGCCCTGCTGGCACCGCCCCGGGCTCCTGGCCTTCGCGCACAAGGGTGAGCGGGCCTACGCCGACGCCATGGGCTGCGCCTGGATGACCAACCGCGAAGCGCGCCAAGCCGTACCCCCCGCCTACACCCACTGGATCGCCAGCCAGTACCTCACCCACCACGACACCACGCGGGTAGCGGCATGAACCGCCTCACCCGCACCGACTGCCACGACCCCACCGGGGCCCGCTTCGGCCTGCCCACCTACCCCTGGCGTCTCGCGCCCGAGGGGCTGGCTACCCGCCGTCAGCTCCGCGCCGCCGGGCTTAGGCCCGGCGGTCAGGAGGTGGCAGCCCAGGTGCTCCGCCCACGACGGCGGGGGCGTGAGCCGCTGGTCGCCTACCTCTACCGCATCGACGCCGCCAAACCGGTGCGCCCGATGACGGCGGCGCGGTGGGCGGCGGTGCGTCGGGCGGTTGCCGCTCGCCGCGTCTGCCCCGCCTGCCGCCTGGACCGGGGCTACTGCATCCCGACCTCGGTGGGTGTCTGCAACACGTGCTCGATGACGTCGGCCGCGCTCGCGGCCTGAAAGGAGCAACCCCGTGGAACACCTTCCCGACCGGCGCCCGGATTCGGCGCCGCCGGTCCCGCAGGTGGTGCGGCTGCCGGACGGCACCCACACCTACGCCGACCCCGCCACCCTCACCCCGCAGGTCGTGCACGTCCACCAGGCCCCGCCGGACCGCACCGTTGCCCGGCTCGCCCTCGGTGCCGGTACCGGCGCCGGGGCGGTGGCGGCCGGGGTCTACTTCGGGCCGCTGCTGGTCGGCGCGCTCGCGTCCATGGCGGTCAGCCTGCTGGCCGTGACGCTCGCGGTCGCGGTGACCTGCTGGGCCGTGGTGCACGTCGTGCGCTCCGTCGGCGGCGCCGAGGGACAGGCCGCCGCCAAGACCCTGCGCCGCAAGCGCTGAGAAGGGGGGCCGTGATGTTCAACGCCGGTGACCGGGTGCTGATCGTGTCGTGCGAGGACGACCCGCGCGCCGCTGGCCGGACGGGCCGGATCGTCGACGAAGTCCAGCCGGGGCCGCTGACCGGCGGCCGGTGGACGGTCCACCGCATCAGCCCCTTGGTCGGCCCCGTCCTGTGCCACGGCCACGAGTTGCGGCCCGCCTGACGGCTGCCTGTCCGCCCCCGGACCCCGGGGGCGGGCGGGGAGCCGGGACAGACCCGGCCCGCGCCGAAGGAGGACACCTTGCCCAGCAACGCCGACGAGATCGCCTGGCGCCTGATCAACACCGAGGACTGGGGCGGCGGTCTGGAGCGCACCTACCAGGCCGAGAACGTCGAGCACGCCGGATGTGGCGGTGACGTGCTGCTCATCCAGCTCCACGACGAGATGGACGCCGTCACCGGCAGCCGCTCCCGCTGCGCGCAGTGCGGCGACGACCTCACCGACTGACCACCCGGGAGGCCGACATGCCCCAGTACACCTACACCCGCGCCGAGAAGGCCGAACGCGCCCGCCTGCTGATCAAGGGCGCCCGGGGTGCCTACGGCGACACCACGGCCGTCGAGCGGCGCATCGACCGCATCGACCAGGCCGCCGCCGACCGGGCCCGCCGTGAGCACGCCGCCCACGCCCGGCTGCTGGACGAGGCCCGTAACGCGCTGGCCGCCGCCCGAGTGGCCGAGCGGGCCGCCGGGCGGGGTGAGCGGGCCGCCGCGCGGGAAGCGCGCCGCGCGGCCGAGAAGCGCCTGCGCGCCGTCGAGCGCACCGGCAGGTGACGCCCCGGGGCGGCCGTCAGGCGCCAACCAAGACCGGCCGCCCCGGGCCCCACCGCCGCCACGTAGACGAACGGAAGGAGCATCCATCATGACCGAACCCGCCGCCGGGCCGAAGCCCGTCAACGGTCACGCCGAACCCACGGTGCGGCTCATCAGGTTCACCGAGCCGGAGAACAACGTGACCGTTGTCGACGTTGATCCGGGCACCGAGCCGGTCGCCGAGATGACCGGCGCCCCCACCATCCCGCCGCCCCCCACCGAGCCCCCGGCCACCCTCGTTGACGGGGTGACCGAAGCCGCCGCCCCGGGCGCCGAGATGGCCACCGAGCTGACCGCGCCGGTGCCCGTGGACCGGCCGGACGTGGTCGCCGATACGGGTACGTTCCTCGGTCAGCGTCGGGCGTTCCTGGCGTCGGCGCCGCCGGTCATCCCGGCGTGGCTGCGCAAGGCGTCCGACTTCACCGACGCGGTGAAGTGGACCACCAACTACTACGCGCACCTGACCGCGTTCCACGCCGTGCGCGCCCCCGTCTACCTCATGCGCCTCATCGTGCGGTCTCCGCGCGGCGGGGCTCGCTTGGTGGCCCGGTGGGTGCGGTGGGTCGTTGACGCCGAGGCGCGGCCCGTGGAGACCAAGGCCGCCGCCTCGGGCGACGTTGAGGCGTGGCTCGCGCTCTCCCGTGAGCACTCCCGCCGGGTGCGGCCCCGCCGGGTCGCCTCCGCCGTGGTGGCCGGGTCGGCCGCTCTGGCGGCCGGTGTGGGCGCCCTGCTGCTGCCGCCGTGGGTGCTGGCCGCTTCGGTGCCCGCGTTCCTGTCCGCCTTGGGTGTGGCCGGGCGCGACCGGGACAAGCCGCTGGTGACCCGGTACGTGCACGTCGACCACCTCTCGGCGCTCACCTCCACCGAAGTGTTCGACGCCCTCTCCGCCATCGGTGTCGGTGACAAGAAGAAGTCGGAAGTCTCCTTCGCCGCTGAGATTCAGCGCGACGGGCCCGGCTGGCGCGCCGAGGTCGACCTGCCCCGTGGTGTGGAAGCCGCCCGGGTCTTGGAGAAGCGGGCCGCTTTGGCCGCTGCGATGCGTCGCCCGATCTCCACGGTGTGGCCCGAGGGGGACGGCAACGCCCACCCCGGGCGGCTCGTGCTGTGGGTGGCGCAGCAGGACCCGGCCAAGGCGCCGCGCAAGCTGTGGCCGCTGATGAAGACTGGCACCGCCGACGTCTTCAAGCCCCTGCCCTTCGGGTTCGACCCGCGCGGCAACCTCGTTGAGATCACCCTCATGTACTCCAACCTCCTCGTGGGCGGCATCCCCGGATCGGGTAAGACGTCCTGCGCGCTGGCGATCGTGCTCGGTGTCGCGCTGGACCCGACCGCTGAGCTGTGGGTGTATGAGCTGAAGGGCTCGGGGGACTTGAACTCGGTCAAGCCCGTCTGCCACCGCTACGTCTCCGGCGACGACGACGAGGACATCGAAGCCACCGTGGCCGGGCTCCGCGCCGGTATCGCCGAGCAGCAGCGGCGGGCGAAGTTCATCAAGTCCCTGCCCTCCTCCGAGACCCCCGACGGACGGCGCGTCACGCGGGAGCTTGCCGAGAAGTACCCCGAGCAGAACCTCGGGCCGCGCGTCATCGTCGTCGACGAGGCACAGGAGCTGTTCACGCACGACGAGTACGGCGACGAGGCCGAGAAGCTGTGCACCAAGCTCATCAAGAAGGGCCGCGCCTACGGCGTCATCCTGATCCTGCTCACGCAGAACCCGGACGCCTCCTCACTGCCCACCAAGGTCTCCAGCAGCGTTGGCACCCGCCTGTGCCTGGCGGTGATGGACTGGCGGGCCAACAACAACGTGCTGGGCACCGGCGCCCACGAGCGGGGCCTGCGCGCCACGGAGATCAGCGTCACCGAGCAGGGCACCGGCATTCTCGCCCGGGGCCGCGAAGGCAGCACCGTCCGCGCGGCGTTCATCAAGCAGACCGAAGCCGAGGAGATCGGCAAGCGCGCCTTGGCCCTGCGGCACGCGGCCGGAACCCTGTCGGGTGAAGCCGCGGGGCAGGAGGTCGAGCACGCCGACACCGCAACCGTCGTCGACCACCTGCGTGATGTGTGGCCCACCGGAGCCGACGCCGTCCACTCCCACCGGCTCGTCGAAGCACTGGCCGCCTACCGCCCCGACCTCTACGGGCCCTGGCTCGACGAGAACGCCGCCGCCCGCTCCACCCTCCTGTCGGCCACGCTCAAAACCCACAAGGTCCCCACCCGCCAGCTGACGATCCGGGACTGCTGCGGCGGCGCCAAAGGCGTCCGGCTCGCCGACCTCCCCGAGACGGCCGACGACACCGACTAGCCACCGCCGGGCCGGTTTCGGCAAGGGATCAAGGTTTCACCCCCACCCGAAACCGGTTTCGCCCCCGACATCGCCCCCACAGCGTCCTGACCAGCAGCGATATCGGGTTTCGACCACACCCGCCCCACCCCGATAACCCCACGAAAACAGCCCTGCGGCACCCACCACGCAGACACCTCACGACCCGACACGCACCAAGGGCGGCCCCCACTCCTACCAAGAACCGGGGCCGCCCTCTCTCCCACTACAGGAGGTCCTTCAGCATGCCTCATGACCCCCGGCCCGCGCTCCTGCGCGCGGCCCTGGACGCCGCTGAGCACGGCTGGCCCGTCTTCCCCCTGCGGCCCGGCACCAAGCGCCCGGCGTTGCACGCCGAGCACGCCTGCCCCCGCACCGGCGAGTGCGCGGGCGGGCACGTGAAGTGGGAGCGGCGCGCCAGCATCGACCCCGCCCGCATCCACGCCGCCTGGACCCACCGCCCCTACAACATCGGCATCGCCACCGGCCCGGCCGACCTGGTCGTCATCGACCTCGACCAGCCGAAGAACCAGACGGACGCGCCGTGCGGCGCGACGACCTTTCAGGCGCTCTGCGAGCGCGCCGGGCAGGCCGTCCCCACCACCCGCCGCGTGCGGACTGCCAGCGGCGGAGAGCACCTGTACTTCACCGCCCCGCCCGGCGTCCGGCTGGCCAACACCGCCGGTCGGCTCGGGCCGCTGGTGGACACCCGGGCATGGGGCGGCTACGTCGTCGCCCCCGGCAGCACCCTCCCCCACGGCCCCTACGAGATCACCGACCCGGCCCCGGTCGCGCGGCTGCCCCGGTGGCTGCTGGGCGCCCTCACCCCGCCGCCCCCGCCCCGCCCGGACTCGGGGGCGGCGGTGGTGTCGGGTGCGGTGCCCGGGTACGTCGCCGCCGCGCTGCGCAACGAGACCGCGAACGTGGCCGGGGCCCCGGAAGGCGTGCGGAACTGGACGCTCACCCGGGCCGCCCGCGCGCTGGGGCGCTTCGTCGCATCCGGCGACCTGCCCCGGTACGTGGTTGAGCAGGCTCTTAAGGAGGCGGGGGAAGCGGCCGGCCTGCGCGAGTCCGAGTGCACCCCGGTCATCACCAGCGCCCTGAACTGGTCCATCGCCAACAACCCGAGCACCGGGCACAGGAGGGCCGCATGACCCCCGGATCCCCCCGCCTTAAGAGCCTCACCACCACGCCCGACACCCCGCGCGCCGCCGAACCGTCCGGCCCCTCGCGAGCCGTGGGCGCCGGGAAGGTCGTCGGCCGCAAGGCCGTCCGATCAGCCTTCGGCACCGACCAGCAGCCGGACGGCGGCCGGTTCCCCCGCGCGTGGCTGCGCATCACCGCACCCTCCGGCGCCGCCCCCTCGGCCCGCTTCGGGTGCGCCTGCGGGCACCGGCAGTCGGCCATCGGCCGCACCCGCGTACTCGCCCTCATCGACGCCCACACCGCGCACCGCGCCACCTGCCCGCTGCGCAACCACACCGAACGGAGGACGGCCGCATGAGCGCGATCAACGGCGCCGCGCTGCTGGACGACGTCGAAGCCTTCCACCGCCGCTTCAACGCCTTCCCCACCGAAGCGGCCTACGTGGCCGTGGCCCTGTGGGACGCCCACGCGCACCTGCTCGACTGCTTCGACTCCACCCCCCGCATCGCCTTCCTCAGCCCCGAACCGGGGTCGGGCAAGTCCCGCGCGCTGGAGATCGTAGAGACCCTGGTTCCGCAACCGATGGTGGCGGTCAACGCGTCCGCCGCCGCCCTCTTCCGCGCCGTGTCCGGGCCCGAGGGGCGGCCGACGATCCTGTTCGATGAGATCGACACCGTCTTTGGGCCCAAGGCGGGGGACAACGAGGAACTGCGCGGGTTCCTCAACGCCGGACACCGCCGCTCCGGCGTCACCTACCGGTGCGTGGGCGACGGCTCCACACAGTCGGTCGTGCCCTTCCCGTCCTACTGCGCCGTGGCGGTGGCCGGACTGGGCAACCTCCCGGACACGATCATGACCCGCTCCATCGTCATCCGCATGCGCCGCCGTGCCCGGAACGAGACCGTGGAGCCGTTCCGGGCCCGCATCCACACCCCGCAGGGCAACAAGCTCCGCGACCGGTTGGCGAACTGGGCCGAAGCGGCCCGGCCGATGGTCGACGGTGTCTTCCCCGAGATGCCCGACGGCGTGACCGACCGGCCCGCCGATGTGTGGGAACCGCTCATCGCCGTGGCGGACGCGGCAGGCGGGCACTGGCCGAAGCGGGCCCGCGCGGCGTGCGTGGAGCTGGTCAACGCTTCCAAGGTGGACGACAAGGGCAGCGTCGGCATCCGCCTGCTGACCGACCTGCGCGACCAGGTCCTCAACGGCATCGACCGCCTTCCCACCGTCGCCGTCCTCGAACGGCTCCACAGCCTGGACGAAGCCCCCTGGGCCGACATGGGCGGCAAGCCCCTGGACGCACGCGGCCTGTCCAAGCTCCTGCGCCAGTACATGACGGCCGACAACACCCCCATCGCCGCCCGCAACATCAAGACCGGCGGCGGAGTCCTCAAGGGCTACTACGCGGCCGACCTCACGGACGCCTGGGCCCGGTACTGCCCCCCACCCCCCGGAAGTCCGCTACTTCCGCTACCGCCGCTACCGGCCAGCTCACAGCCCTACGACGGGTAGCGGCAAGCCCGGATTCCTCCGCTACCCCACCACCCACACCCGCTACCGGCCCGACCCCGACCACGTCGGGCCGGTAGCGGACCCATCCGCTACCGCTACCCCCATCCGCTACCACGATCACGCCCCTGACCAGGGCGGTAGCGGAGGTAGCGGAAGTAGCGGACCTCAGAGAGAGGCAGCGCACATGGCCGTGCAGGACAAGCCCGTTGATCACAAGCTCGCCCTTCTGACCGTCGAGGAAGCCGCTCGGCGTCTCGGCATCGGGCGGACCGTCTGCTACCGCCTCATCGGCTCCGGCGATCTGGAGTCGGTCACCGTCGGGCGGCTCCGCAGGGTGCCCGCCGAAGCCATCCCCGAGTACGTCGCCCGCCTCCGTACCGCCCACCGCTCGGCCGCTCACGCTGCCGCCGTCTGAGAGGACGCCCATCAGTGGCAGAGCAGAAGCCCCGCACACGTCAGCCAAACGGCCGGTCATCCGTCTATCTCGGCAATGACGGGAAGTGGCATGGCCGAGTGACCGTCGGAATCCGCGACGACGGGCGGCCGGACCGTCGCCACGTCGAGAGGAAGACCAAGGCTGAGGTCACCAAGGCGGTCCGAGAGCTGGAACGCCAGAGGGACGCCGGGAAGCTCCGGAAGCCGGGCAAGCGGTGGACGGTGGCCGACTGGCTGACCCACTGGGTGGAGACCATCGCACCGCTCGCCGTCAACGAGAACACGATGGTGGGCTACGGCGTAGCTGTACGGAAGCACATCATCCCCGCCCTCGGTGCTCACCGGCTCGACCGCTTGGAGCCGGAGCACATCGAGCGGTTCTACGCGCGGATGCAGGAACAGGGGAGCGCGGCCGCCACGGCTCACCAGGCGCACCGGACGTTCCGGACGGCTCTCAACGAAGCCGTCCGGCGCGGGCACATCGCCGAGAACCCCGTGCGGTTGGCCAAGGCCCCACGTGTTAGTGAAGAGGAAGTCGAGCCGTACACGGTGGAGGAAGTGCGGCGACTCCTCACCGCAGCGCAGCGCCGTCGGAACCCGGCTCGGTGGGCTGTCGCCTTGGCACTGGGGCTCCGGCAGGGCGAAGCGCTCGGGTTGAAGTGGACGGACGTCGACCTGGACGGTGGCGTCCTCTTCGTCCGGCGTAGCAGGCGGCGGCCCCGGTACGCCCACGGATGCGGAGATACCTGCGGCCGGAAGGCCGGGTACTGCCCGGAGCGGCGCCGGACGAATCCCGAGACAGCCGAGACGAAATCGCGTGCCGGCCGTCGAGCCGTGGGGCTCCCGCCCCAGCTTGCGGACCTCTTGCGGCGGCACCGCGTCGAGCAGGACCGCGAGCGACAGGCCGCAGGGGAGCACTGGCACGACGACGGTTGGCTCTTCGCCACATCGACCGGTCGGGGCACGTCTCCCCGCGTTGACTACGACGAGTGGAAGGAGCTGCTGAGGGACGCGAAAGTCCGAGACGGCCGTCTCCACGACGCCCGACACACCGCCGCAACAGTCCTGCTCATCCTGGGAGTGTCGGAACGGGCTGTCATGGGCCTCATGGGCTGGTCGTCGACGTCCATGACCGCGCGGTATCAGCACATGGTCGATTCCGTCCGCACTGATGTAGCCCGACAGGTCGACGGACTGATCTGGAAGCCTGACAGCAACGGGTCCGACGACGGCACTGCCGGGGCGCTCCATTCCTTGCGCTGAGGCTGTGGGGGGCAGACTCTGCTCTGCCCCCACAGCGCTACGTCACTACATTGCACGCGTGGATCAGTCGCGCCAGCACACTGAACGTGGCCAACTGTTCCAGAGCCTCTTGCTCGGTCAGGTCACGAGTCTCATGGGCGGCAGGGTTCCGAAGCGCAGAGTAGGCGCCTTGTCCGAGTTGCAGTGCACCGCGTTGCCGTGTCTGTACTCCGGTGTCCTTTTGATCGCCTGGTATCCGGAGCCGGGGCTTGCCCGGCTCCGGATCTTTGTCGCTCAAGGCTTCTTGAATGAGCTTGGCATCCGACAGGTCACGACGGCCTAGCTTGTCCTGAAGGTGTGCGTTGATCGATGTTGCTGCGGCGTGGACGGAGGCGCGGTAGTGCTTGGACTCCCAAAAAGTGCGAGCCGCATCCCACACCCACGGGTGGAACTGATCGGCCGTAAGGGAAGGAGCGTCGGGGGCCAATCGGACTGCCCACTCGTCCATGTCGGTCAGGACGCCGATTGCGCGCTGGATCTGGTTGGAGTGGATGGCGAGCCCAGCCCACTCATCGTCTGTGAGCACCTCTGCTTCGGAGAACAGAGGATCCAAGCGGCGCAAGATCTTCAATACCGTGGGCTCGGATTCAAAGAGTCGCTTCCTCAGTTCTGAGGTGTCGCCCTTGCCCAACCTGACACTCCAGTACTCCCCTGTCAGCTGATCAAACTCATCGAGGCGCTGCCGCATCCAGTCACGATCCACACGCGGAGCGTAGAGGGCGAAGCGCCGAGGGTGTCAGAGTTTTCGTACGGTCGACCGGCAACTGAGACGGAAACTGAGACGGGCCGACGACGAAGGGCCGGACCCGCACGGGTCCGGCCCTTCGTTCGTCCTGCTCACGAGCGGTAGCGGTGGGATTTGAACCCACGGAGGAGTTGCCCCCTCACTCGCTTTCGAGGCGAGCTCCTTCGGCCGCTCGGACACGCTACCGGGAGAGAGCTTAGCCCACGCCCGGGCCCGCGCCGAAATCGGTTCCGGACCGGTCCCGGAAGAACGCCGTCAGCACGCCCCCGCACTCCGGCGCGAGGACGCCCGCGATCACCTCGGGGCGGTGGTTGAGCCGGCGGTCGCGGACGGCGTCCCACAGGGAGCCGGCCGCGCCCGCCTTGGCGTCCCGGGCGCCGTAGACGACGCGGTCCACCCGGGCCAGCACCAGCGCGCCCGCACACATCGTGCAGGGTTCGAGCGTGACGACCAGGGTGCAGCCGGTCAGCCGCCACTCGCCGACCGCCCGGGAGGCCGCGCGCAGCGCCAGGACCTCCGCGTGGGCGGTCGGGTCGCCTTCGGCCTCGCGCTCGTTGTGCCCCCGGCCGAGGACCGTCCGGCCGTCCGGCCCGAGGACGACCGCGCCCACCGGGACGTCGCCGCCCGCCGGGGCACGGCGGGCCTCGGCCAGGGCGAGCCGCATCGCGGGGAGCCACGGGTCACGGACGGGGTCTGCGGAAGGGGCTGACATGCCTTCCAGTGTCGCCCTCCACCGCCGCCCCGGCGTACGCGGTGTCGAGCCCCCGGGCTACCGAACGGCCTCCAGCACGTCCGTGCAGCCCAGCGCCTCCGCGATCTGCGCCATCGCCTCGTCGGCCGAGAGCAGGACGACGTCCTCCGCACTCATCCCGAGGTCGGCCAGCAGTTCCGCGTCGCCGACCGGCCCCTCCGGCACCGTCTCGGCGGCGGAGCCCGGCAGGTCCCCGTCGGGCTCCGGCTCGCCGTCCTCCGTGCCGTCGAGATCGGTCAGGCTGTCGAGGTCGTCGACGGCGCGGGGCTCGCGGCCGAGCATCTCGTCGGTGAGCAGGATCTCCCCGTACGCGCTGCGCGCGGCCGCAGCGGCGCCGGACACGAAGATCCGCGGGTCGTCCTCCCCGTCGACGCGGACGACGCCGAACCAGACGTTCTCCTGCTCGATGCAGATCAGGACCGTGTCGTCGTCGACGGACGCCTCGCGGGCGACGTCGGTCAGATCGGCCAGGGTTTCCACATTGTCGAGTTCTGTGTCGCTCGCTTCCCAACCCTCATCGGTACGAGCGAGCAGTGCGGCGAAGTACACCGTGACTCTCCCACTGGTTTCCAACGTTCCCGAGGTTCAAGTGGGGCGACGCCCCGCTCACTCGGAATCGTGACAGAAACAGGGGCCCGGAGAGGAGTCTTCGGGCGTGCGTCGGCGCAGGTGTTTGCCGATCGCCCGAGTGCCCGCACCGCCGCACACCGCACGGTGCCGCCCGCCCGGGCTTCGGTGCCGTCGCGTGGCGGCGCCCGCCTCACCAGCGGAACGTGCGCATCCGCATCTGCTCGCGCATCCGGGCGGCGCGTGCGCGCCGGGGCTGGACGCGGTCCCGCAGGGCCTTGGCCTCGCTCAGCTCCCGCAGGAAGAGGGCGCGCCTGCGCAGCCGCTCGGGGTCGGACACGCGGTCCTCGCCGGTGTGCCGCGCTCCGGTGCGGTCGGCGGGGTGCTGCGCGTCGGATGCGTCGGGCATGGGCCTCACCTCCGGCGTATGCGTCCACTTTCCCCGGAACACCCGTTTCACGCCACCGGTAAGGTCGTGGGCATGCGGACCCACGTCGTCGACCACCCCCTCGTCGCCCACAAGCTCAGCACGCTGCGCGACAGGCGTACCGATTCCCCCACCTTCCGGCGCCTCGCCGACGAGCTCGTGACCCTGCTCGCCTACGAGGCCACGCGCGACGTGCGCACCGAGCGGGTCGGCATCGAGACGCCCGTCACAGCGACCACCGGCGTGCGGCTGTCCCGTCCGCGTCCGCTGGTGGTGCCCATCCTGCGGGCCGGGCTCGGCATGCTGGAGGGCATGGTGCGGCTCCTCCCCACGGCGGAGGTCGGCTTCCTCGGCATGATCCGCGACGAGGAGACCCTGCAGGCGTCCACGTACGCGACCCGGATGCCCGAGGAGCTGTCCGGGCGGCAGGTCTACGTCCTGGACCCCATGCTCGCCACCGGCGGCACGCTCGTCGCGGCCATCCAGGAGCTGATCTCGCGCGGCGCGGACGACGTCACGGCGATCTGCCTCCTCGCCGCCCCCGAGGGCGTGGAGCTGATGGAGCGGGAGCTGGCCGGTACCCCGGTGACCGTGGTGACGGCCGCCGTCGACGAACGGCTCAACGACCAGGGCTACATCGTGCCGGGCCTCGGTGACGCCGGTGACCGGATGTACGGCACGGCCGACTGACCGGAGGCGGGCGGCGCGGCCGCACCGGTGCGGCGGCGGTGCGGCGGCGGTGCGGCGGCGGGCCGGGGCGGGTTGTGACGTCAGCAGCCCGTGGGGGAGGGCTCCGGTGCGGGGCTGGCCAGCGCCGTCAGCGTCTTCGCCGCCGTCTTCGGCGCGGTGAGCGCGCGGAACCCGTCGCCCAGCACCAGGTCCACGCTGTCGGCGGCGGCGCCCTCGCGGGCGGCGTCCGTACGGGGCTCGGCCTTCGCCAGATGGGCGGTCAGCAGCGCCAGGGCCCCGTCGGCCTCCGCCTTCTCCGTGCCGATCAGCAGGCCCGGTGCCTTCACCTTGCCGTCCAGCTCGGGCGGGGCGTTGTCGACCGCCCCGATGGTGAAGCCGCGCTTCTCCAGCTCGTCGGCCGTTCGCTGCGCGAGACCGGTGCGCTGGGTCGCGTTGAGCACGTTGACGGTGACGGCCGCCGGTTCCGCCACCTTCCCGGCCTTCCCCGCTGTTCCCGCCACCGGTTGGACGTCCTGCGCGGAGGCGGACGGGGAGGGCGTGCACCCGGCGGCGTGCGCCGTGTTGAGCGGCGCGGAGTCGCCGGAGAAGACCGAGACGAGCTCCAGCGTGCCCCACGAGAGCAACGCGAGCGCGGTGACGCCGGTGACGGCGCTCAGAACGATCCGGTGCCGGCCGCGGCGGCGCCGCATGCGCGGGTAGCGGTCACCCGTGATGCGGTACTCCCCACCCAGGCCAGGGGGCGTCAGCATGCTCATGGCCGAAGGGTATCGCCGCCGGGCTGAAGTGCGTACAGGCTGACTTACGTACGGACGCCGGTGCGCCCCGAAAGAGTCACAGCGCTACGGGAAAAGGCGCAGTCCGACGCGGCCGGGGCGTCCGGCGGCGCGTGGTTCCCCGACGGCTGCGTCAGTCCAGCTCCAGGACCCGGGCGTGCAGCACCTGACGCTGTTGCAGCGCCGCCCGAACGGCGCGGTGCAGCCCGTCCTCCAGGTAGAGGTCGCCCTGCCACTTCACGACGTGGGCGAAGAGGTCGCCGTAGAACGTCGAGTCCTCCGCGAGGAGCGTCTCCAGGTCGAGCTGGCCCTTGGTCGTGACGAGCTGGTCCAGGCGTACCGGGCGTGGGGCCACGTCCGCCCACTGCCGGGTGCTGTCCCGGCCATGGTCGGGGTACGGCCGACCGTTTCCGATTCGCTTGAAGATCACACGGAAAGCCTACCGGGCGGGCGGCGCGGGGCGCAGCCTCGCGGGCCGGCGCGCGACGCGCTTTTCCACGCATCCGCCCGGGCCCTGTGCCGGGGCGGGGCGGCGGCTCCACACGGCGTGCGGACCCGCCGCACGGCGCGGGCGCCGTACCCGGTCACGACCGGTACGGCGCCCGCAGTGTGAACGATCGGCGGAGGTCAGCTGGTCTCGCCGCCGTGGTGGTGGTCGTGCCCGCCGTCGGAGTCGGCGCCCTCACCGGAGGGCACGAACGGCACGGCGCGGGAGAGGGACGAGGTGTCCCAGGCGTAGCGGCCGACCGCGTCCGCGATCACCCGGACGTTGACGTCGAGCGCGTGCCGGTTGACGTTCTCGATGTCGTCACAGGCCAGGTGGTAGCACGCGTCGTAGGCCGTGCCGGCCTCCCCGCCCCACAGCTCCACCTGCTCCTCGGTCTTGACGCCCTCGGCTCCGGTGAACGTCCCGCCGGAGGGGATGCCGACCGCGATGAACGGCCCGTAGTCGGAGCGGCCCGAGAAGTCCGTGCCACGCGGCTCCTCACCGCGCGACTTGATGAACTCGTTGATGCCGTACTCGATCTGGGCCGAGCCCTCCGGGCCCGCCGGTGCGCCGACGCCGTCGGAGTCGTCACCGTCGTAGACGAACAGGCCGTAGTTGGGCGAGGCGATCATGTCGAAGTTGAGGTACAGCGCGATGTCCTCCTGCGCGTCCTCCGACAGGTCGCCGACGTAGTGCTCAGCGCCCAGCAGCCCCAGCTCCTCGGCGCTCCACAGCGCGAAGCGCACCTTGTTCTCCGGCTGCTTCGGGTGGTCCCGGTGCCACTGCTTGGTCTCCTTGGCGTACTGGAGGGCGGTCTCCAGGACACCGGCCGAGCCCGAGGCGTTGTCGTTGATGCCGGGGCCGTCGGCGACGGAGTCGAGGTGCGCGCCGACCATGACGACGTTGTCCGCGTCGCCGCCGCGCGTCTCGGCGATGACGTTGGCGGTGGTGCGCTCCTCCTGGAACTCGATGACCTCCAGGTTGACGGACACCTCACCGGCCTCGACCGCGTCGGACAGCGCCTCTCCGTCGGCCTGCGTGATGCCGCCCGTCGGAATCACCCCGACGTTCGGGTCGCCGAGGGTGCCGTTCAGCTCCCCCTCGGTGTTGTTGTAGATGACCGCGCCGATCGCTCCGGCCTCGGCCGCGGCCGTCTGCTTGTCGGCGAACGTGCAGCCGCCGCGCTGGATGAGGGCGATCTTGCCGCTGAAGTCGCCGGCCGCGAAGTCGTCCGCGGTGCAGCCCGTGGTGCCGTCGGCGTCGACCGGCACCTCAGCGACGGACCCCTCGATGCCGCCCTCGGGCGTGCTCTCGGTGTACGTCATCAGCTTGATCGGGACGTCCCGCTGCTCGGGTGCGAGCACCGTCAGCTTCTCGGCGACCGTCTCGCGGTAGGTGAACTCGAAGTCCTGGTAGGTCACCTTGTAGCCGGCCGCGCGCAGCAGCGTTCCGGCGTACTTGGCGGACAGGTCGTAGCCCTTGCTACCGGCGGCGCGGTTGTCGTCGCTGATGTCGGCGATGGCCTGGAAGACCTTCATGTGGCGGAAGGCGCCGTCGCCGGTCGTCTTGCGGACGAGCTTCTCGGCGAGCTTGGTTCCCTTGTCCTCCGGGCTCTGCTTGGCCGCGGCGGGGGTGGCGGTGGTGGTGAGGAGCAGGGGGGTCGCCACGGCGACCGCCGCGATCGCGGCCAGAGTGCGTCGTCTGCTCTTGGGCGAAGAAGGCACAGACAGTTCCTTCCGGTGGGGTACGGCAGGTGGCTGTTCGGCGGCGGGGGAGTCTTGTCCGCGATACGGACGCGCGCTGCACGGAAACGTAGCGTCCGAACGCGCGGATGGGAACGCTTGTGGCACGGGTGACTTGACGCCGTTACCCGGACCGCCGCTCCCGGCGCCGTGACGCCCGGGCGACCGTGGCAACGTCGCGCACAGACGTACCCGTCGGCGCCGCTTCTCCCACCCGGAACGCCGGTCCGTTACGCCGTTTCGGCCTCGCCGCCCTCCGGTCGCCCGCGAGCCCGCCGCGAGCACCGCGCGGCAGCGCCCCTCGACCTGGGCCCCTCGACCTGGGGCCCTCAGCAGCCTCGACCTGAAGCTTCCGGCGGGCGTAGGCGCGTATGGTTTCGCGGGGAGTGCTTCCGCAACGCGGTAGGCGCCTGCCCTGCCCGCATCCTGCGGGCCCGCCCGCCTGCCGCGCAACGCGCTCTGACCGAGGACCTGTGCCGTGACCTCACTCGCGCTCGGACCCAGCTGGCTCGACCCGGATCATCTGATCGCGTCGTTCGGGCTCATCGGCATCCTGATCATCGTCTTCGCGGAATCCGGCCTGCTGATCGGCTTCTTCCTGCCCGGGGACTCCCTCCTCTTCACCACCGGCCTGCTCGTCGCCACCGGTCAGTACCTCCACTACCCGCTGTGGCTGGTGTGCACGTTGATCGTCATCGCCGCCGTGGCGGGAGACCAGGTGGGGTACCTGTTCGGCCGCAAGGTCGGCCCGGCGCTCTTCCGCCGACCCGACTCCCGGTTCTTCAAGCAGGAGAACGTGGCGAAGGCCCACGTCTTCTTCGAGAAGCACGGCCCCAAGTCCATCGTCCTGGCCCGCTTCGTGCCGATCGTGCGGACCTTCACTCCGATCATCGCCGGTGTGAGCCACATGCACTACCGCACGTTCGTGACGTACAACGTCGTCGGCGGTGTGCTGTGGGGCGCCGGTGTGACCGTGCTGGGTGCGATGCTCGGCCGGATCGACTTCGTCCGCGCCCACATCGAACCCATCCTTCTCGGCATCGTCTTCCTCTCGGTCATCCCGATCATCGTGGAGGTCTGGCGAGCCCGTCGGCAGAGTCGCCGGGCCGCCAGCGGTACCGCCCGCAGCCTGCCGGAGGGCGCGGCTCCGGTCGTCCCCGACGGCGTCCACGACGGCCAGGGCGGGCCGACGGGAGCCACCACCGGCCCCTAGCCGGCAACCCTTCAGGCGCGAGCGCGGTAGGCGCGCAGCGCCAGCGGGATGAAGACGGCGGCTATGCCCGCCGCCCAGGCCAGCGACCACAGCACCGGCCCCGCGATCTCCCCGCCCACCAGCAGCCCGCGGAAGGCGTCGGACAGGTGGGTGACCGGGTTGATGTCCACCCACGCCTGCAGCCAACCCGGCATCGTCTCGACGCGGACGAACGCGCTGCTGGTGAAGGTGATCGGGAAGATCAGGGTGAAGGCGAAGACCTGCACCTTCTCCGGGTCACCGGCGAGCATGCCGATGAGCACGGCGCTCCAGGACACGGCGAGTGCGAACACCAGGAGCAGCAGGGCTGCGCCCACGAAGCCCTCAAGACCGCCGGTGATCCGGAAGCCCAGCACCGCGCCGAGAGCCAGCATCAGCAACATCGCCCACAGCTGCTTGGCCAGATCGGCGGCGATCCGCCCGAAGAGGGGGGCCGAGCGGGCTATGGGCAGGCTGCGCAGTCGGTCGAAGACGCCCTTGGTCAGATCGCTGTTGAGTGACATGGCCGTGTACATGGTCATGAACAGGGTGTTCTGCACGATGATGCCGGGCAGCGCGTACTGCAGGTATGCCTCCGGCGAACCGGCCATCTGCCCGCCGAACACGTAGGTGAAGAGGAACACGAACATGATCGGCGTGATGCTGTAGTCGACCAGCTCGAGCGGGTTGTGCTTGACGGACACCAGGCTGCGCCACGCCATCGTCCCCGTCTGCCGCAGACCGGCGCCCGGGCGGACCCGGCCCCCCTTCGTGAGGGGCGCGGTGATCGTCGTCGCCGTCATGACCCGCCCCTCGTGCTGCCCACCCGCTCGAACGCCGCGTCGTCCGGCGAGCTCGGCTGCTCCTCCGGCCGCTGCGCGGGCGCCGCCCGGTGCCCGGTCAGGGCGAGGAACACCTCGTCGAGCGAGGAGCGGCGCAGCGCGAGCTCACCGATCGGTATGTCCGCGCGGTCCAGTCGCCGCACGACGGCCGGCATCAGGGCCGGGTCCTTCACGGGCGCGATGATCATCCCGGACTCGATGTGGGTCTCCCCGCCGGCGGCCTCCGTGACCAGCGCGTGCACGGCGTCCA
The DNA here is from genome assembly GCF_037911585.1 of Streptomyces sp. GSL17-111. Taxonomy (NCBI): domain Bacteria; kingdom Bacillati; phylum Actinomycetota; class Actinomycetes; order Kitasatosporales; family Streptomycetaceae; genus Streptomyces; species Streptomyces sp. GSL17-111. The sequence goes on along the minus strand of NZ_JBAJNS010000001.1, from coordinate 2,684,347 downwards.
GGTCCTCGGACCGCAGGGGGCGCAGCTGGAGGACCTGGCCGCCCACGGCGGACTTCAGCTCGTCCGGCGTGCCCTCGGCGATGACCCGGCCCTTGTCGATGACGACGACCTCGTCGGCCAGCTTGTCGGCCTCCTCCAGGTACTGGGTGGTGAGCAGCGCCGTGACGCCCTCGGCGACCAGCCCCCGCAGCATGTCCCAGACCTCGCCCCGGCTGTGCGGGTCCAGCCCCGTCGTCGGCTCGTCGAGGAAGAGGATCTGCGGACGGCCGACCAGGCTCGCCGCGAGGTCCAGCCGACGGCGCATCCCGCCGGAGAATCCCTTCACCGCGCGCCCACCGGCCTCGCTGAGCTGGAACCGCTCCAGCAGCTCGGCGGCCCTGCCCTTCGCCGCGCGCCGTGGCATGCCGAGCAGGCGTCCGATCAGCAGCAGGTTCTCGGTGCCGGTCAGGTTCTCGTCGACCGCCGCGTACTGGCCCGTCAGCCCGACGGCCGCCCGCACCCTGCCGGGCTCCCGCGCGACGTCGTGCCCCGCGACCACCGCCCGGCCGCCGTCCGGCCGGATCAACGTGGCGAAGATGCGGACGGCCGTCGTCTTGCCCGCGCCGTTGGGGCCGAGCAGCCCGAGGACGCTGCCCGTCCGCGCCGCCAGGTCCACCCCGTCGAGCGCCTGCGTCTCCTTGAACCGCTTCGTCAGGCCCTCGGCCTGGATCGCGTAACTCATCAGCAAGTCCCTCCGTCCTCCACAACAACTGTGACCCAGGACACCGACATTCCTCCACAGATCGCTTAGAGAAGGCATACTGATTGATTTGGTGAAAAGATGACCCATGCGTGGGGATCCGGGCCGGCCCCACCGAATGGACCGGCCCGCTCGCCCCCACCGGCAGGAATGGTCACAGTGGGGCCCGTGGGTAGGCGACGACGAGGGTCCGGCGCGGGCGGCGCGGCCGACGCGGCCGGCGCCCGCGGGGGCGCGCCGTTCGCGCCGGATCGGACGAGGACGGCGTCCCGGCCGCGGGAGTCGCTCGGCCGTCGTCTGTCCCTGTGGCTGCCCCCCGTGCTCATCGCCGTCGGCTCCGCCGCGCAGGCCCTCACTCCGACCGACTTCGTCTTCGCCGCCCTCTTCGCCGCCGCCCCCCTCGTCGCGGCTCCCCTGTACTCGGCCCGCGCCACCGCCGTCACCGGCGTGGTGTCGACCATCGCCCTCGTCTGGCTGCTGCACATCAACGAGGGCATCGACCTCTTCGAGGGCTCCCTGCGCGTGGCCACGGTGGCCACCGTGTCGGTCCTCGCGGTCGCCTTGAACCGCGTCGTACGGCGCGGTGAGAGACGTCTGGCCTCGGCCCGCGACATCGCCGAGGCCGCCCAGCTCGCCCTCCTCCCGCCGCCCGAGCACGAGCTGGGCCCCCTGGTGATCGCCGCCCGCTACCAGGCGGCCCGCGAGGACGCGAGCATCGGCGGCGACCTCTACGCCGTGCAGGCCACGCCCCACGGCGTCCGGCTCCTCGTCGGGGACGTGCGCGGCAAGGGTCTGGAGGCGGTCGGTTCGGTCGTCATCGTCCTGGGCGCCTTCCGGGAGGCGGCGGACACGGAGCCGGACCTCGCGCAGGTCGCCGTCCGGCTGGACCGGGCTCTGCGCCGGGAGGGCAGACGGCGCGCGGGCAGCGTCGACTCCATGGAGGGGTTCACCACGGCCGTGCTCGTCGAGGTGACGGACGACGGGCGCCTGCGCGTCGTCAACTGCGGGCACCCCACGCCGTGGCTCATCCACCCGGACGGGCGGCTGGAGCGCGTGGAACCCGTCGAACCGGCCCCGCCCCTCGGGCTGGCCGCCCTGCCCGCCGAGGGAGCCGTCCCGCCACCGGTGGGCCGGGTGTCCTTCCCCGTCGGTGCGACGCTGCTCATGAACACCGACGGCCTGACCGAGGCCCGCGATCCCCACGGTGTCTTCTACGACCTCTCCGAGCGCTTCCGGGCGCACGAGTGGACGCGCGGCGGGCCGGACGAGCTCCTGGACGCCGTGCTCGCCGACGTCGCCCGGTACACCGGCGGGCCACCGTCCGACGACCTGGCACTCCTGGCCGTCACCTACCGTGACGGCACGAAACACCTGTGATGACGACTTGGCCACGATCCCCGGCTGTTGGGCAACCTTTTACTCGGCGGTTATGCCCGTTTCTGTCCCGGCGAGCGGTGAAAGTCCTGGCGGGAGCGGCCTCTTGTTGCCGAGAACGCTTGGAATATGTGCCGCGAGTCTATTAACGTTCGATAACGCAGCGCGGTCGTCACTGCCGCCACAGAGGCGGCACCGTGCGCCTTGGCCGAATCCTGACCGTGCATCAACTGGCAACACGGCTGCACCACAACTGCACAACCCGCAGCACCAGATGCACTCAAGGAACCGGGGAACCACTCTTTGGGGTGAATCGGGCATCCGTGCCCGTAGGAGACCTTCCTGCTCCGAACCCGTCAGCTAACCCGGTAGGCGAGAAGGAAGGAAAGGAGAACGCCCCCGTGGCGTCGAGCAGGCATGCCACCGAGACCGCGTACGCAGGCGAAGCCTCGGACGACTATCAGGTCTTCGGCCCGTCCGTTGAGGACAGCACCACGTTCACCGAGTGGAATCCCACCGAGGACACCGTGCGCCCCGTCCGCGGACGCCACCGCGTCGCCCGGCAGCGTTCCGGCATGGCGCGCAGCAGTGCCGTCCTGGGGGTCGGCATGGTCGCCGCCATCGGCGCCGGCGGTATCGCCACGGCCGGTCCCAAGACCAGCGCCCCGCTGACCATGCCCGACCTCTCCGGCCTCACCGACGACATACCCGGAGCCGAAGCCTTCCTGCCGGAGGACGACCTCTCCGAAGCAGCTCCGGTCGCAGCGCCGCTCACCCAGGCCACGCTCACCGCCGCCGACGTCGAGAACGGCCACACCGACGCCGGCGAGGCGCTCCGCGCCCGCATCCTCGCCCAGGCCGACCACCAGCAGTCCGCCGCCGACGCCACGGCCCGTCAGGAAGCCGTCGCCGCCGCCGCGAAGGCCGCCGCCTCCGAGGCCGAGAAGAAGGCGGAAGCCGAGGCGAAGGCCGAGGCCGAAGCGGAGGCCGAGCGTCAGCGCAAGGCCGAGGAGGAGCGCAAGCGCAAGGCCGAGGAGGAGCGGCTGCGCAAGCTCGCCGCCAGCTACGCCCTCCCCCTGGCGAACTTCCAGCTCACCTCGAGCTACGGCGACTCCGGCAGCATGTGGTCCAACAACCACACCGGCCAGGACTTCGCCGCACCGAGCGGCACGCCCGTCAAGGCGGTGCACAGCGGCACCATCAAGGAGGCCGGCTGGGCCGGTTCCTACGGGTACCGCATCGTGCTCGAACTCGAGGACGGCACCGAGATCTGGTACTGCCACCTGTCATCGATGACGCGCACCAGTGGCCAGGTCACCACGGGCGACACCATCGGCCGCGTCGGCTCCACCGGCAACTCCTCCGGCCCCCACCTCCACCTTGAGGTGCGTCCCGGCGGCACCGACACCGTCGACCCGCTGGCCTGGCTGCGCGGCAAGGGCCTGAGCATCTGAGGTTGCACGGCGCGGGTGAACGTCCGGCCCCGCGCGCCCGTACCGCACGACACACCCCCCGGCGACGGGGGCACCCCGCTCCGACGGCCCTGGCGGACCACCCCCCGACGCCAGGGCCGTCGGCCTGTGCCGGGCCCCCGACCGGAGGGGCGCTTCACTGCTCCGGGACGATGACGTCCACGAGTGAGGCGACGAGGTCGTCCAGCGAGCTCTCGGCCGCGTCCAGCACCCCGGGCAGCGTGAGGTACTCGACCAGGAGCCCGGTCATCGCCAGGTAGAGCATCACGACCGTCGACCGGTCGCCGGGGAAACCACCCTCCACGTGGGCCCGGACGTTCTCCTCCAGGTTCGCCCGGTAGTGCTCGGTGAACGCCTCCCGGAGTTCCGGGCGTCGGGTGGCCTCCAGGCGCAGCTCCAGCATGGCCAGGAAGCCGTTGCGGTCCGACCGGGCCCGTTCCACGATGTCGCGCATCAGGACGACGTCCAGCGCCTTGGTGGGCGGACGGCTCATGCGCTCCGCGACGTACTCGGGGTCCGGGGTGAGGCGGACGAAGAGGTACTGCCCCGCCTCCCGCAGCAACGCGTCGCGGCCGGCGAAGTAGTTGGACGCCGTCCCCTTCGGCACGGCGGCCCGCTCGTCCACCGCCCGGAACGTCAGCCCGCGCGCTCCCTCCTCGGCCAGCACGTCGATGGCGGCGTGCAGCAACGCCGCGCGCCGCTCCGGGTTCGTGCGCACCACGGCGGTCCTCCTCGGATATTCCGCTTGCCTGAACCACTACAGGCGTACCACTATAGCTGTAGTGATTAAGGCTGCTCCAGCCGCTTCCCCGAGGAGAACCATGCGCGAACTCACCTACTACGTCGGCCTCTCCCTCGACGGCTTCATCGCCGGGCCCGATGACGAGGTCGACTTCTACCCCCTCGCCGACGACCACATCGCCCACATGGACGCGGAGTACCCGGAAGTGCTCCCGACCCACGTCCGCGCCTCCCTCGGCTCTGCGGACCGCCCGAACCGGCGGTTCGACACCGTCCTCATGGGCCGCCGCACCTACGAGCCCGCCCTCCGGGAGGGCATCACCGATCCCTACGCTCACCTGCGCACCTACGTCTGCAGCCGGACGCTCACCGAGTCCTCCGACCCGGCCGTCACGATCACCGCCGAGGACCCCGTCGCTCTGGTGCGCCGGCTCAAGGCGGAGGACGGCCCGCTGGGCGTCTACCTGGCCGGGGGCGGCCGTCTCGCGGGCATCCTCCTCACGGAGATCGACCGGCTGATCGTGAAGAAGTACCCCGTCGTGGCCGGTGCGGGCATCCCCGCGTTCACCACCGCGTTCAACCCCACGGCGTTCACGCTCACCGACAGCCGCACCTTCTCCAACGGCTGCACCGTCCTCACCCTCGACCGCGCCTGACGTCGTCCCGGGCCGTGCCACGGGAGGCGGGCCCGGACCAGTCACCGGGTGTGGACGACCCTCGGTCACGGCCGGGGGTTTGCCCCATGGTCGCGCCCGCGCGGCCGCGGCTAGCGTCGAACGCGCGTCGGCGTCCGGCAGGGCGGGTCCGACACTCCGCACCCGTACGGTGACCTATCGATCAAGGGGAGTTCCATGCCTCAGCGGCTTCGTGGCCTCGGCGTCCTCATCGCGGCCGGCCTCGCCACCGGTGGCCTGACCGCCTGCGGCCTCGTGCAGGGCGAGACCTTCGAGGACGAGAGTGAGCTGTCCGGAAGGATCACCTCGGTACGGATCGACAACGACGCGGGCAGCGTCACGGTGAACGGCACGGACGACGGCAGACTCACCCTCCACCGCGAGGTCGAGTACCGGGGCGACGAACCGGACGGCGCCACGCATCGGATCGAGGACGGAGAGCTGTACCTCGGCGGGTGCGGAAACCGCTGCTCGGTGCGGTACACCGTCGACGTACCCACCGGCGTGCCCGTGCGCGGCGAGGTGTCCAGCGGCATGATCAGCGTGGCCGACGTGGGCGCCGTGGACGTGACGACCGACTCCGGCCGCGTCGAGATGAACCGGGTGACCGGCCCCGTGCAGGTGCGGACGTCCAACGGGCGCATCACCGGAGAAGACATCGAAGGACCCCGCATCGTGGTGGAAACCTCGAACGGAGAGGTCACGCTGGCCTCCCGCACCGCGTCGGACGTCCGTGCCAAGACGTCCAACGGCGACATCACGGTGACTGTGCCGAAGGCCGACTACCGGGTGACCGCCCGAACGAGCAACGGCGACACGAACATCGAGGTGCCCGACGACCGATCGGGGGCCCACCGGCTCGACCTGAACACCAGCAACGGCGACATCAGCGTGCTCCGGGCCGCGGAGGCGGGGCGATGACGGCCGCTCGGCGGGCGAGCACCCCGAAGGCCAGCCCCGCCTACCGCCCCCGCCTACCTCAGACGCGCGCCAATTCCGCAGCGCCGAAGGACACGTTGAACCGGTCGCACCAGATACTGACGCTGCTGTAGGTGTCCAGGTCGGCATCGGCGGGGAGCGCGTAGTTCTGGTTCCCCTTGTTGCCCTTCAGCTTCCCGAGGTCCAGGTACGCGCCGTCGTCGAACACGCCCCAGCCCTCCTCACCGGGCAGTACCTCGGCATCGGTGATCCACACCTTCAGGTCCGGACCGTTGCTGGTGTCCAGCCCCTCCAGACGCAGGACGCGCTCACCGTCGCCCAGGTCCACGATCTTCACCGTGCCCTCGGTGGCGTGCTCGTGGGTGATGAACCGCCCTTCGGCCAGCGTCATCGGACCCGTCGGTTCCGCCGACTCCTCCGCAGCGCCCGGCTCTTCGGCAGCCCCCGGCTTCTCCGACTCCACGGCCACCGGATCGGAGGACGGCAGCGCCTCGTTCACCGTCTCGTCCGTCCACAGCTTCCACGGCTGGAACAGGTACAGCCCCACCGCCGCCACCGCGAGGCCCAGCACCAGCCCGCCCGCGACGACCGGTCTGCGCAACCACCCCATGTCGCACCCCTCCCTCAAGATGTCCGTGCCCCGGCAACGCCGACCGGGCCCGTGAAGTTCCCCGGTCCTGGTGACGCCCGCCGGCCCGCTAGGCCAGCGGATTGCCCAGCACGAAACCCTCCTCGACGAGCAGAACAGACGCGGCGCCGCACAGCCGGTGATCGGCCGCCACCCGCCGCACCCACTCCTCGGGCGAGGCCCCGAGCACCTCCCGAAGCCGTGGTGAGGCGGCCAGAAGCTCGCCCATCACCCGCCGCTGGTCCCCGGCCTCCCGGGGCGCGCCCCCGGCCCCGGCCAGCAGCCCTCGGGAGGACACGTAGACGTGCACTCCACGGCGGCAGCCCCGCACGGGAAAACGGTCACGGGGCAGCTCCACCCGCCGGTAGTTGACCCGTTCCGAGGCGTCGACGACCCCCAACTGCCCCTCTTCCAACCACAGCAGAACGACGTCCGACACCGTGCCCGCCGCCGGGAACGGAGAGTACGCCACGTACCCGGCCACGCTGACGTGCCCCGAGTGGCCGACCGCCAGACCGCCCACCCGGACCGGCACCATCGGCACCGTCCCGGAGACCCCGCCCAACGCGAACTTGTGCCGCAACTGGGCCGGTGCCGCGTTCGACCCCACCGCCAGCACCGGAACCCGCCCCTCCGCGACGAACGCCGCCTCATCCACCCGCCCGAGCGACAGCAACTCGTCCCCGCACAACACCACCGGCTCCGCCACCGACCGCCCCGGATACACCAGCGGGTCCAACAACGGAACCTCACCGAACCCCAACCCCTCCAACCCCCGCCCCCTCACCCGGGCCCCTGCCCGTAGACCCGCGCAACCCGCAGACGGACCACAAGCCGCCGATCCGCCACCATGGCCGCCCGGTACTCAGCCCAGTCCGGGCGCTCCCCCTGCACGGCCCGGAACGACTCGACCAGCTCCTCCACCACCGCGTCATGCGGCTCCGCCGCCACATCGGACAGCTCCACATCACCCTCGGCGACGGCCCACTCCCGACCGTCCTCCGACATGACGTGGAGGCTCGCGCGCGGATCCCTCCGCAGATTCCGCACCTTCGCCCGCCCCTCGGTAGCGGACACCCGCACGACCTGCTCGTCGCCGCCGAACGCGTAGTTCACGTTCGACAACTGCGGCCGCCCATCCCGCTTGACGGTAGCCAGCACCCCCAGCCGCCCCCGCCGAAGCAACGCCTCCCACGCGACTTCACTCACCCCAGCCGCTCCTCCCGGACGCCGTACACGAACGCGTCCCAGGCCGCATCGCCGAACTGAAGGACCCCCGCCAGGGCACCTTGCTGTCACGCACTGCGGTAACGGCGCAGGCCAGTGCAGCCACTTCGATGCACTCGGTGCCGCTACCGCCGCTGTACGAAGACTTGAACCAGAGGGTGCTGCCCTCGACGGGCTGGGAGTGCCGCATCAAAGCTCCTTGATGGCCGCGTGGATCAGGTCCTCGGTCTTCTCGAGGTCAAGTGCCTGGGCCCGTAGGTACTCGAACGCCAACCTATAGCGCTCAAGCTCCTTGGGCTTCTCCATGAACAGGCTGCCGCCCAGGACGTCGACATAGACGACATCCAGAGACGGCGTTGGGCCACCCAAGATTAGGAAGCTGCCCAGCGCAGCAGCATGGGCGCCCGACGAGAACGGCAGTATCTGCACGGTGACGTGCGGCGAAGTTGTGCACTCCAGCAGGTGACGCAGCTGTTCACGCATAGTGTGGCCACCGCGGACCATGCGGCGGATCACCGCTTCGTCCATGACCGCCCAGATGTGGGGCGGATCGTCGCGTCGCAGTAGGTTCTGCCGCTTCATGCGAATGTCCACCATGTGCCCGACTTCTTGCCCGGTGCACGGCCTCTGCGTACGCCCGGGTTTGGAGCAGGCCAGGCACGTAGACCGCGGCATAGTGATCCTCCCGGACCACCTCGTTCTCCAGCGTCAGCAGCAGGTTCATGGACTCGGGGATCGGGTCGGCCAGTGAATGCCACCAGCCCTGGATCTTCGCGCCCTTGGCCAGGTCCACGAGCGCAGCGCGCTCCTCGTCCGTAGCCCCGTACTCACGGCACAGGGCGTCAACGGCGGGCCATTTCACGGCTCCTTCCTTGGTCTCGTAATAGATGAGCGCTACTCATCGAGTGGGGGCTGCGGAATTTGGAGGGGCCGACGGTGAGGTTCAGGCTGGCCTTCACCTTTTTGCGGCTCAGCGCCAGCCGGTGTGGGGGAGGGGGTAGGGGCGGGGGGAGGCGGTTTGGGTGGGCGGGCTTGAGAGGGAGCGGCGCGTGAGGGCGTGGTGGAGCAGTTCGGCCTCGCGGGACGTGAAGTCGTCCGGGGGTGCCGTGCGCTCGGCGCGGGCGCGGAGGAGGGCGAGGGACGTCAGGGCGGCGTGGTACTCGGAGACGGTGCGGGCTGCGGTGGGGCCGTGGGCGCGCCGGGCGCGGCGGCGGGCCTGGGCGCGGGCGTGCATGGAGCCGAGGGTCCAGGGTTCGGAGGGGTGGAGCCAGCCCTGTTCGGCGTAGGCGTGCAGGGTTTCGCGCACGGTGCGCAGGTCGCGGCCCCGGTACCAGACGGTGAGCCAGATCAGCGTGCCCAGGACCGGCAGCATGAAGAGGGCGTAGACGAGGAGGAAGTGCAGGCCGTTGGTGGAGGCCGAGCCGTTCCACAGGGCGTGCAGCAGCATCGACGTCAGCAGTCCGACGAGCGGGAGGAGGACACGCAGGGTGCGGCGATGGGTGGCGAGGGCGGCCGCGACGCCGAAGCCGAGTCCCGTCAGGGCGGTGAAGAGGGGGTGCGCGAAGGGGGACATGACGATGCGGACGAAGAAGGTCTGGGCGGTGGTGGCGGCGAACCCGTCGTCGGAGTAGAGCTGGTCGCCGGCGTAGGCGGTGCCGAGGTAGAGGATGTTCTCGGTGAACGCGAAGCCGGTGGCGGTGACGCCCGCCGTGACGATGCCGTCGATGACGCCGCTGAAGAACCGGCGGCGGTGGAGGAAGAGCAGGAGGACGGCGGCCGCCTTGGCGAGTTCCTCGACGACGGGGGCGACGACGGTGGCGCCGAGGGTGTCGACGTCGCCGTCCGCGATGACGCTGGTGGCCAGCCATTCGGCCGTGAAGGTGTTGGCGATGACGGCGACGAGGGTGGCGGCGCAGGCGCCCCAGGCGAACGCGAACGCGACGGTGCGCCAGGGCGCTGGGTCGACGCTGTCGACCCAGCGGAACGCCGCGATCAGCAGGGGCACGGGCAGGATCGACAGGAGCATGCCGATGAGGAAACCCTCGCTGCCCGTCTGCTCGCGGACCAGGGCGAGGATGACCAGCCCGCACAGCGCGAGCAGAATGGCGATCGTCACCACGCGCAGGACGCGGCTGTGCCACCACGGTGCGCGGCGCGGGGTGTACTGCCACTCGGTGGGGGCCGCAGGAGCCGCCGGGGACGCGAGGGTCGTCGCGGCCGGGGGCGTGCGCGGGGGTGGCGGGACGTCTCCGGGGGCGTGTGGGTGCACTCGCTCGACCTTAGTCGACCGTTCGGGGGACGCGCGGGGCGTTATCGCCGTCGGAAGAGGAGGTCGCGAACGGTGTGGCCCTTGTCCAGGCCCTGGCCTTCGAAACGGGTCAGGGGCCGGATGGCGGGGCGGGGGGCGTAGCCGCCGTCGGGCCGGGTGTTCTCGAACGCCGGGTGTGCGGTGAGGACGTCGAGCATCTGCTCCGCGTAGGGCTCCCAGTCCGTCGCGCAGTGCAGGAGGGCGCCGGGTGCGAGGGGGACGGCGGCGAGATCGAGGAAGTGGGGCTGGATGATGCGGCGCTTGTGGTGACGCTTCTTGGGCCACGGGTCGGGGAAGTAGACGCGCAGCCCCGCCAGGGAGGCGGGGGGAAGCATCTTCTCCAGCAGGATGACGGCGTCGCCGTTGGCCACCCGGATGTTGCTGAGGCCGTCGCGCTCCGCGAGGCGCAGGAGGTTGCCCTGACCCGGGGTGTGGACGTCGGCGGCGAGCAGGCCCGTCCCGGGCTCGGCGGCCGCCATGCGCGCGGTGGCCTCGCCCATGCCGAAGCCGATCTCGAGGACGATGGGGGCGGCCGGGGGCAGGGTGTCGAAGAGCGTGGGCAGGTCGAGGAGGCGTTGCCCGTCGATGTCCAGACCCCAGCGGGGCCACAGGCGGGTGAGCGCGTCGCGCTGGGCCTGGGTCACGCGGCTGCGGCGGGGCTGGAAGCTGCGGATGCGCCGGTCGTGGTGGGCGCCCGCCGGGTCGGCGGCGGGCCCGGTGCCGGGCTCGAACATGGGGGTCCGGCGGTTGCCGGGCGGGCGGGGTGCGGCGTTCTCGGACACAGTACGGACGATTTTACCGGCGGCTTCGGCCGGCCTGCCGGGCGACGTCACCCGGCGAGCGGGGCGGGCCGGGGGAGACCGGCGGGCCCGGTGAGTCCGGTGAGGACGCGGGAGGCGATCTCCCGTCCGATCGGCAGGGACGCGGTGGCCGCGGGGGAGGGTGCGTTGAGGACGTGCACGGTGTGCGGGGCCTCGTCGATGAGGAATTCGTCGACGAGCGTGCCGTCCCGCAGGACGGCTTGGGCGCGCACGCCGGCGGGTGCGGGCCGCAGGTCCGCCTCGGTGATCTCCGGCAGGAGGCGCCGGACGGCCGTGGTGAAGGCCGCCTTCGACAGGGAGCGGTGCAGCTCGCCCGAGCCGTAGCGCCAGTGGCGGCGGGCGATGCGCCAGGCGCCGGGCCAGGACAGGGTGGCGGCCAGCTCGCGGGGGTGCGCGGTGCGCCAGTCGTACCCCTCGCGGGCGAGCGCGGGCACGGCGTTGGGCCCGATGTGGACGCCGCCGTCGATGCCGCGGGTGAGATGGACGCCGAGGAAGGGGAACGCCGGGTCCGGTACGGGGTAGACGAGGCCGCGCACGAGCTCCGCGCTGGAGGGGACGAGCTCGTAGTACTCGCCGCGGAACGGGACGATGCGGGCCGGTGGGGCGTCACCGGCGAGGCGGGCGACGGAGTCGCTGTGCAGGCCCGCGCAGTTGACCAGGGCCCGTGCGCGCAGGACGGCGCCGGAGGCGGTGCGGACGGCGACGCCGACGCCGTCCCGACGGTCGATCGCCGTCACGCGGGAGGCGTATCGGACCTCCGCGCCGGCGTCGCAGGCGAGCCGGGCCAGGGTGGCGGCGACCGCCGTGTAGTCGCAGATGCCCGTCGTGGCGACGTGGATGGCGGCCTGCCCGGTGACGTGCGGCTCGCGCTCGGTGATCTGCGCCGGACCCAGCTCACGCAGGGGGATGCCGTTCTCCCGGCCGCGCTGGGCGAGGGCGTGCAGACGGGGCAGTTCGTCGCGTTCGGTGGCGACGATCAGCTTCCCCGTCACCTCGTGCGGAATGTCGTGTTCCGAGCAGAATTTGACCATTTCCGCCGCGCCCTGCGCCGCGAACCGCGCCTTGAGTGAACCGGGGCGGTAGTAGATCCCGCTGTGGATCACGCCGCTGTTCCGCCCGGTCTGGTGCAGGGCGGGGCGCGCTTCCTTCTCCAGCACGACGACGCGGACACCGGGCCGGGCGCGCGTGAGGGCGTAGGCCGTGGAGAGGCCGACGATCCCGCCGCCGACCACCAGGACGTCGCAGTCGTACCGGCGGGGGCGGACGGTCGGCTTGTCGTCGTTCTCGGACACCACGTCTTCCATCATGCTGGTCGGCACTGACAGTGTGCAGCGGCACCCGTCACCACCGACCCCACCGCCTGGACGGCGGGGGGCTCGCCGGACGTACGTGCGGGCAGCCGCGTCATGTCGATCCCTTCCCGCTCCGCAGGCGTCTCACGCCGGGGCCGCCAGCAGCGGACGCGCACGCTCGCGGAACTCGACGACGCGCGGGTTGTCGCCGTACGGCTCCATCCGGTGCAGCAGGTCCCGCACGTACTCGGTCGTGCGGGCGGAGGATATGCGGCCGGCGACCTCCACCGCGCGGGTGCCGGCCGCGCAGGCGGCGTCCAGGTTGCCCGACTCCAGCTCGGCGACGGCCGAGACGAGCAGCCGCAGCCCGTGCGAGCGGACGAACTCCTCCGTCGGCCTCGACAGGGCCTGCTCGGTGAAGCGCCGCACCTGGCGCGGCGCGCGCAGGTCGCGGTAGCACTCGGCGGCGTCGGCGGCGAGGCGGTCGGCGGAGTAGAAGTCGAGCCACGACGGGTCGGGGTCGCCGTCGCGGGAGCGCTCCAGTCGGCTCTCGGCGGCGGAGAGGGCGGCGGCGCAGGCCGGGGCGTCGTCGGCCTTGGCGTGGGCGCGGGCCTCGACCAGGTGGAAGAAGCTCATCACACGGGCCGTGGCGACGGACCGGTTGCGTTCGAGCGCGGCCTGCGCCAGGTCCACGCCTTCGTCCGCGAAGCCCCGGTACGTCGCCTGGAGGGACATGGAGGCGAGGACGTAGCCGCCGAGCGGGACGTCGGCGGCGGCGCGGGCGAGACGCAGGGCCTGGATGTAGTAGCGCTGGGCGGCCTCCTGCTGCCCGGTGTCGAAGGCCATCCAGCCGGCCAGCCGGGTCAGCTCGGCCGTCGCCCCGAAGAGGGAGCGCCCGACCTCGTCGGAGTACGCGCCGAGGAGCAGCGGTGTGGCGTCCACCCGCAGGCACTCGGGGACCATCGACGAACGCCAGTCGCCCCCGCCGTACTTGGAGTCCCAACGGCGCGCCTCCTCGGCCGCCTCGCGTAGCTTCGCGACGTCGCTGTGGCCGACCCGGACCAGCTCGGAGCCGGGAAGCCCGCTCAGCCTCGGACCGCTCGGGACGGCCCTGGCCTCCCGGGCGACCGAGCTGTCCGCCGGGTTGATCAGCCAGCGTGAGGCCGGGGTGGCGTAGGCGCTGACCGCGAAGGAACCGGCCAGCGACTGCCAGACGCTGCCGTTGCCCCGTCGACCGGCGAGATCCAGCCGGTAGAGATCCGTCGCCGACTTCACGGCCGCACCGACGTCCCGGGGGAAGGCCAGCCCGATCTCCGGTGCCGGGTCGGCGTCGGCGAGCCCGATCTCGTGCAGCGGCACCGGCCTGCCGAGCTTGCTGCCGATCGCCGCGGCGATGAGGTGGGGTGCGGCGCCCTGCGGCACCATCCCCTTCGACACCCACCGCGCCACGGACGTTTTGTCGTACCGCAGCGACAGACCGCGCTGCGCGCCGAGATCGTTGACCCGGCGCGCGAGTCCGGCGTTGCTGATTCCCGCGAGGGCGAGGACGGTTCCGAGCTTCTCGTTCGGTCCGCGTGGCTCCCTGGACATGCGCGCACCCCTGACACAACGACGCCCGCCCCGCCGCACGCGGAACATGCTCGGGGCATTCGTGAACCCAGAGTAGTTCGCCGGATCCCTACCGTTAAGGGGTGGCATCCCTGTTGGCGGGATTCCTCCCCGTACAGGAGTGCGTTCGTGATATTGACCGTTGCGTGACACGACGTGCGACCGTGACGGCGCCGTCTCGTCGGCCGAGAGCCCCGGCCGTGTGGCCGTGCGCCCGGCCGTGCGCTCTGTGCCGGGCGGGGGCCCGGCGTTTGGATGGGTTCTGCGTGGGTCGGCCTGCTGGACGCGCACCAGTGGGCTGGGGGAATGCCGTCACCTTGCTCCCCGCGGGTGGCGGCCCGGTCCGGGAGGAATCCATGCCTCCCGGACCTTCGGTGTGTTCGGGGCCGTGCGCGCACGCGGACGCCGGGGTGACCCGTCCGGTCCATGTACCTGGCATATACGTTGCGTTGCGTGAAGCGCAAAATCCGGGACAAGTTCCCTCTGAGAGAGTCGAGTTGGCTGGAAATCGCTGTTTGAGGAGACCCTCCGGCGGGATCACGGCAGCTGAACACGTCCACAACCGCGCCCCCCTTACCACCGCTCACGCCGCCCTCACGTGGCAGCATGGGGCCAGGCGAGAGCCGAAACAGGAGGTGCGGGCCAGCAGTTGCGTGCCCGCAGTGCACACGGAGAGGCGTCGGCACGGGGCGATCCGGAACGCCGGCCGTCCCCGGCCGTGCGGGTCGGCGAGCGCCTCCGGGTGGACCGGGCGTGGCCCCCGTGGCAGACGAAACCCATGGGCGAAAGGCGGCGACGATGCGGTGGTTGGTGGGGTGGAGCAGCACCGCAGCGGGCCGGGCGCGCATGCCGGGACTCTCCCCGAGCACCCTCCATCCCGTCGGAGGGCAGGAACTGTGGGGCGGTGACGACCCGCTGTGGGCCGTCGGCGACTGGCGGCCCGACGAGGTCCGCGTCGTCGACGCCGGTTCCGGCACGCGGCTCGCCGTCGTCGGCTGCTGCGGGGCGCGTGACGCCGAGCTGCGCGCCGGCCTGCTGGCCGCGCGCGGCGGCGCACTCCGTCAGCTCACCGCATGGCCCGGCTCCTACACCGCCGTCGTCCGCATCGGCCGCCGCGTGGCCGTCACCACGGACCTCGCCGGCGCCCGGCCCGTCTTCCACACCCCCTTCGCCGGGGGCACCGCCTACGCGACGGCCGCCCTCACCCTCGCCGACCTCGTCGAGGCGCAGCTCGACGTCGACCACCTCGCCGCCCTGCTCGCCGCCCCCGACGCCCCCGAAGCGCTCGGCGACTCGACCCCCTACACCGGCGTCCACCGCGTCCCGCCGGGACACGCGCTGATTCTGCGTGAGGGCGGCAGCCGGGAGGTCACCGGATACGAGCCCGCTGTGCCGACGGTCGTCGCCGCGCTGCCCGTCGACGCCGACGAGGCGGTCGGCGGCGTCCGCGACGCCCTCGTCGAGGCGGTCCGGGTGCGACTGGCCGCGCCGCGCCACGTGCCGGCCACGGCCTTCGACGCCCACGACACCTTCGGCGACGGCGACGGCGCCCGGGGCACAAGCGACGACGGAGCCCAGGCCGGGCCGTACGGCAACGGACGGCGCCCGCACGACGGGCGCGACCCCGGCCCCGTACCCGGCATGGGCCCGGGCGAGCGCCGCACCCGGCGCGGTGGCACCGCACCCGGCCTCGGCGCCGACCTCTCCGGCGGAGCCGCCTCCGCGACGCTGGCCCTCCTCGCCGCAGGGCTTCCCGGCATCCCCGGCACCGTCGCCGGCGCCCCCGGCACCGCAGCCGGCCAACGCCTCCTCGCCGTCACCTTCAACGACCTCACCGCCACCGACGAGGCCACCCGCACCGGCGAGCTCGAACGCGCCCGTGCCGTGGCCGACGACCCCCGGCTGCACCACGTCGTCGTCCCCGGCGCCGAAGAGGCCCTGCCCTACGCCGGACTGCACGACGTCTTCGGACTGCCACTTCCCGACGAGCCGGGCCCTTCCCTCGTCGACCTCGCCCGACACCGCCTCCGACTGGCGTCCGCCAGCGCCGACCAACTCACCGGTTACGGCGCCCGGCAGGTGCTCGACGCCCACCCCGCCCGTCTCGCCGACCTCCTCCTCGACCGCCGCCGACGCCACCTCCTGCGCCCGGCCGCCGCGCTGGCCGTCGCGGAGGGCGCACCGCGCGGCCGTTCGGTCCTCGTGCCGCTCGCCGTCTACCGGGCCGCCCGCCGACTCGCGCGCACCTCCCAGCGGGACGGCGTCCTGACGGCCGCGCGCCGGCTCCGCGAACGGGACATCGCCGTGTACGACACGAACGGCGAACCGGGCGGAGCCCTCCACGCCTCGCTGGCCGCCCTCGCGTGGTGCCGCCCCGGCCCCGCCGCCCGGTGGATGACGGGAGAGGCGCTGGCCGAGGTATCGGTTCGCCTGGAGGCCGCAGCCCTTCGCGCGAGCGGCGCGCCCGGCGGACGCCCCGGCGTCGCCCGGGCCCGGGACGCCCTCGCCCGACAGGCCACCGACTACCGCGTGCTCGAACAGATCGCCGCCGCGACGGGTCAACGCCTGCACGCCCCCTTCCTCGACAACCAGGTCGTCCGCGCCGCCCGGGCGCTCCCCGAAGCCCTGCGCGTCCGCCCGGGAGCCCGGGCCGCCGTCCTGCGCACCGTCCTCGCCGGAGCGGGCGTCGCCGAACTGCCCCCCGGCTGGGGGGCCACGTCCCACACCGCCCAGACCCACGCCGTCCGACGCGGACTGCGCACGCACGCCGACGACCTGCTGGCCCTCTTCGACGACTCCTACCTCGTGCGCGCCGGACTCGTCGACGCCAGGGTCGTCCGGGGTGCGCTGCACTCCGCCGTGCAGGGTGACGAACTGCCCCTGGACGGCATCGCGGAACTCGTCTCCGCCGAACTGTGGCTCAAGCGGCTCATGGAACGTCGCGGCACCACCTGGACCGGCAGCGTCGCACCCCGCCGTCGCGCCGTCTCCCGGGGCGTCCCCTCCCGGCCGCTGGCCGTCTCACCCTGAGCCACACCGGTGGGCGGGCCCCCACCGGTGGCTCGGGCGCCCGTCCGCCTCCCACCAGGGCCGTCAGCGGCAGGAGACCACGGACTGCGCCCAGTCCGCCTGCGCCACGTGACCGTACGGGCCGACCGGCTCCACGGCCAGGCGCAACGTCTCCACCCCGGTCACCGGGACGGCCACGCGTACCGGTGGCTCACCGCCGCTCACCACGCCGGAGCGCCACAGCTCCCGTCCGTCACCGGAGACGACGAACCGCACGGCGCCCAGCCCCATCGTCAGGTCGTCCACCCCGGCCAGCGCCTCGTAGCCGACGCACGCTCCGCCCAGGCCGACCAGGACGGAGGAGGGGGCCTGGACGGTGATGCCGTGGGCGTAACGCTCCTCGGCGATGCGCAGGCCGGAACGCGGCCACACCGGGCTGCTCCGCGCCAGGAGGAGGGCCGGGTACTCCGGGGTGGAGATGCCGTTCAGGACGTCGTACGGCAACTCCGCCAAGGGGTAACCGGCCGGGACGGGCGCCGGAGAGGGCGCTGGGGACGGGCTCCGCCGCGTCGGGACGGGTTGCGGCGCGGGAGGCGGTGACGCCGCCGTGCGGGGCGGCCGAGGGCTGGGCTCGGGGTCGGGGTCGGGCGGTGGTGGCACCGGGACGGCGACGGGGTCCGGCTCCGGCTCCGGGACGACCGGGGGTGCGGCTTCAGGCGTCCGGTGAGGTGTGCTCGGCGCGGCCTGCGGGGGCGGCGGCTCGGCCTGCCGCGGGCTGCCGGCGAGCGCGAGCACCAGGGCGACGGCCGCGGCGGCGGCCGTCAGCGCCCCGGCGGCGATACCGGCCTTCGCCGGAGCGCCCAGCCCCTCGGCCGCGGCACCACCGGCCCCGGCCGAGCCACCCGAGCCCGCGACGCCCCCGGCCGCTGCGGCACTTCCCGCGCCCGCGACGGCTCCCGCACCGCCCAAGGCCCCGGCGGCCGCCTTGACGGCATAGGTCGCGGCGAACCAGCCGATGACGGCCACCGGCAGCAGCGCCCGCAGCCGCGTGTTGACGTCGCCCACCTCCAGCGCGGCCGTACGGCAGCGGGCGCACTCCTCCAGATGCCGGCGCAGCCCCCGCTCGGCCCGGGTGCGCAGACCGCCCCGGGTGTACGCGCCGATCCGTTCGGCGTAGCGGGCGCACTCCGCGTCCGCCGTGAGCGATCGGCTGACGTGCGCCTGGAGGTACGCCTGCTTCAGGCCCTCCCGCGCCCGGTGGGCGAGCACCGCCGTAGCGTTGGCGGACAGCCCGAGCAGCGGTGCCACCTCGCTCGGGGGCGACTCCTCGACCGTGGTGTGCCACAGCACCGTCTGCCAGCGCTCCGGCAGAGTGCGGAACGCCTGCACGACCATGGAGTGTTCGGCCTCGTGCATTGCCTGGACCTCGGCACCGAAAGCGAGCGTCTCGTCCGCCGCCGCGCCCCGGCCGCCGGCCGCCGCCACGGCGAACGCCGCGAAGTCCTCGACGAGCTGCTCGCGCCGCGTCGTGCGGGCCCAGGCCGCCGCAGCGTGCCGGACGGAGGCGAGCAGGTAGGCGCGGAGCGCGGTGCGCGGCCCCTTGCCCCGCCGGACTGCTTGCAGCGTCCGGGCGAAGACCTCGTTGGTGAGGTCGTCCGCCGTGTCCACGTCCCGGCAGCAGCTCCGCGCGTAGCGCCGCACGGCGTCCGCATGGCGTCGGTAGACCTCGTCGTACGCGACGGAGTCTCCCTCGCGCATGCGGATCACCAGCTCGTCGTCCCCCACCGGCTCCGCGAGGGCCCGTCGCACACTCCCTTCCCCGCTCTCGTCGTCCTTGACGGCGCGCCCGCCAGCCGGGCCGCCCGGCGGCCCGGCGCCAGGGGGCGGCCCGGTGCCGGGCGGCGTAGCGGCGGGCGGATCGGCGGCGCTGTCGGACAGCGGGCTTTCGCCGCCGGACACCGGGCCGCTGCGCGTGCGCTGCCGCGGCATCCTGTGGGGCGGCCCGGTGCCGGCGTCCTTGCGGTGCCGGCCTTTCCGGGCTGACGCCCCACCCTGGCCAGGGACCTGCGGGCCCCGGTACCCGCCCGCCTCAGGCGTGGGCTGCCGGCCGTTCCCCTCCTGACCGCCGGAGCCCTGCTCTGTTTCGCCCCGCCCCTCACTGCCCATCGCGGAAGCTCCCGTACGCCCTGACCCAGCTCGACACCGGTCAGCCTGGCACGCCGGACGACTCCGGAGGCTGCTCCGAACGGGGAATCACCCGACCGGGGCCGCCTCGCACAGGGGAGCCTCACCGCCTCACCCGATCAGGTGAGGCGGTGGTGCGACCGTGGTGACGGCGCGTACGTCACGCCGCCCGCCGTTCCGGGCCGTGGACACGGCGACGGACAGCCCACCGCGGCCCCGGCCCCGGATCAGGCCCTCGGACGAGAACGCAGCCCTTCCAGCAGGATGTCCAGCAGCCGGTCGGAGGCCTGCCGCTGCTGCTCGGCGTCCGGCAGGGCGGGCGCGGCCGTGGCGATGACGAGCAGCATGTCGGCCACCGTCACGTCGGCTCGGAGCTCACCCGCTTCCCGGGCCCGGCGCACCAGCTCTCCCACGACGCCGAGCAGTTCCAGAGAACCGCTCGCCCCCGCGATGGGCTCCTCGCCCCCGGGTATGAGCCCGTCGCCCGTGAGGACCACTGACGGCTCGCCGCCCTGGACGGCCGAGAGGTGCCGACGCTGCTGGGGCACGCGCGGCTCGCCCGGTGCCTCGTCCGCACCCGGAGACCGATTCGGCGCGGTGGCGACGTCCGTCCTGCCGCCCCCGTCCACTCCGGCGCCCGTTTCGGCGCCTGCCCCGATGGACCCGCTGACCGGGGTGGAGCCGAGGGCCGGCTCGACCCCGACCCGGAGTATCTCCGGCGGCAGCAGCCGCCCGGCCCCGGACGCCGCCGACGTCCGCAGGAAGCGTGCCAGCGCCGGCCAGGGCTCCCCCTCCTGCCGCAGCGCCGTCCTCGCCTGCTCGGTCAGCCGTGCGGTCTCCTCCTCGGCGATCCGCCGGACCAGGACGTGCTTGCTCGGGAACCGGCGGTAGACCGTGCCCACTCCGACCCGCGCGCGGCGGGCCACGTCCTCCATGGGCGCGCCGTAGCCCAGTTCGCCGAAGACCTCGCGCGCGGCCCGGAGCACGTGCTCCAGATTGCGCCGGGCGTCGACCCGCAAGGGAGCCGCCCTGCCACCCCCCTCGGGGGCCCCGGGCGACGTGTCGGGATCGGGGCCGTCGGTACCGGGCTCCGTCGCGACGCCGTCGAGGTGCCTGGTCCCTCCCATACCGCTCGCCTCGCTCCTGTCCCCGGCCGGCACGACAGCCATCGCTCCTCGCGTCGCGTGTGAGGCGTCAGCGCTTCGGGCGCCCCGCTCCGCGGCCGTGTCGTGGACGCCCTCCGCGCCATCACCGCTGTGCACACCATGGACGCCGTGCACGTCCTGGACGCTGTGCATACCTTGAATACGCATATGTCTTCCCCCCGGAAAAATATGAAAGTCTCCCCCCGGAGACTCCGCGCCTGCTCGCCGGGTTCAGTCACTCCCCGTGGCAGCCCGGCTGTCTAAGAACATAGTTGAGCCCAGGTCAATACAGAAGAGGGCACCTCCCCGCCCACCCGCTCATTCGGATGACCCCCTCCACCCGCCCACGTCGGCTCCCCTCGGAGACCCCTCGAAACCCCCGGTGAGCTGACCTTTTGTCGCCCTCGCGCGGCCGACTGGCGGCGCGGGGTCGATGCGCCCAATCGTCGTACAAATTACGCAGCCCTGTGGACAAACGCAGCTCGCCAGGTGCGTCATGGACGGGTGACGCATGGACAGGGGCCCCAGGTGACGAAGGAACCGGTGCGCATTCTGGTGATCGGCGGCGGTTACGTCGGCATGTACACCGCGCTGCGCCTGCAGAAGAAGTTGAAACTTGAACTGAAAAGGGCGCGGGAGGGGAAGGGCGGCGTCGAGATCGCCGTCGTCAGCCCCGAGCCCTACATGACGTATCAGCCCTTCCTGCCCGAGGCCGGTGCCGGTTCCATCTCCCCCCGCCACGTCGTCGTCCCCCTCCGCCGGGTCCTGCGGGACTGCCGCATCATCGTCGGTGAGGCCCGGCAGGTCGAGCACGCCGCACGCGTCGTGACCGTCGAGACCGCCGCGACCGGCGAGGAAGGAGGCGGCCCGCTCCGCCTGCACTACGACGAGCTCGTTCTCGCCCCCGGCTCCGTCTCCCGCGCGCTGCCCGTCCCCGGCCTGGCGGACGTCGGTATCGGCTTCAAAACCGTCGAAGAGGCGATCGGACTGCGCAACCACGTCCTCGAGCAGCTGGACATCGCTTCCTCGACCCGCGACCCCGAGATCCGGGACGCCGCCCTGACCTTCGTCTTCGTGGGGGGCGGTTACGCCGGTGTGGAGGCGCTGGCCGAGCTGGAGGACATGGCGCGCTACGCCTGCCGGTATTACCACAACCTCCGGCCGGAGGAGCTCAAGTGGATCCTGGTCGAGGCCACCGGCCGCATCCTCCCGGAAGTGGGGGAGGAGATGGGCAAGTACGCCGTGCGGGAACTGCGCGCCCGAGCGGTGGACGTCCGGCTCGACACCCGGCTGGAGAGCTGCGAGAACCGTGTCGCCGTCCTCAGCGACGGCTCCCGTCACCCCTGCCGCACGCTCGTGTGGACGGCGGGCGTCAAACCTCACCCGATCGTGTCAGCCACGGATCTGCCCCGCACCGAGCGCGGACGCCTCAGCTGCAGCGCGACGCTTCAGGTGGAAGGCGCCGAACACGCCTGGGCCGCCGGGGACGCCGCCGCCGTCCCCGACCTCACAGCGGAGGAACCCGGAGTGGAGTGCGCTCCGAACGCCCAGCACGCCGTACGGCAGGCCCGCGTCCTGGCCGACAACATCGTCGCCGTCCTGCACGGCCGGCCGCAGACCGCCTACCGTCACGCCTACGCCGGTTCCGTCGCCTCCCTGGGGCTGCACAAAGGCGTGGCGCGCGTATACGGTCGCAGGCTCAAGGGCTATCCCGCCTGGTTCATGCACCGCGTCTACCACCTCAGCCGCGTACCGACGTTCAACCGGAAGGCGCGCGTCCTGGCCGAATGGACGCTCGCCGGCTTCTTCAAGAGGGAGATCGTCTCCCTCGGCTCTCTGGAACATCCCCGTGCAGAGTTCGAGATCGCCGCTGGTGACGGTCACCGTCCCGGCAAACCGTGACGGATGTCAGTGCCGTCGGCCACACTGGGCATGTGACGATGGGTGGGCCCACGACGTCATTGCGTGATCACGGCGCGCTCCATCGGAGCACTCTGATCACCGGCCCACCCGTACCCGACCCTCATCGAACCCCGCCGCCCCCGTCCGACCGCGGAACGACCCGGACGACCGGCCGTTCGGCCCGTCCCCCAACCGTCCGCACCCGTACGACCCGTCTCAGCAGAATCGGATCTGAACCGCAGTGAACTTCACGCGCTGGAGCGCCCGACTGCCCGGCACGCCGCGACGTTCCGCCGTCGCGCGCGCCGCACGGTCCGCCGACTCCGTGCCCGCGTCCGGCCGCCCCGGCCGCGAGGTGCCGTCCGCCCGCGGCGAGCTCACCGACCACGACCCCGACGCGCGCGCCGACAGCCTGCCCGTGGGCCCTGCCCTCGACGCCCTGTCCGTGCACGACCTCCTGGGCCAGGTGCCCGCTCTCGTCGCCCTCGTCCAGGGCCCCGATCACCGCATCGGCTACGTCAACGCCGCCTACGTGCGGGCCTTCGGCGAGCGGCCTCGCGGTGAGAGGGCCGAGGAGGCGCTGCCCGAGCTCGTCGAGCTCGGCCTGCTGCCCCTGATGGAGCAGGTGTTGCGGAGCGGGAAGCCGCGCACCGTCAAGTCACGGCGTGTTCCGGGGCGCACGGAGAGGCACAGCTACTACACCTTCACCTGTACCCCGGTCGATCTCGCGCACGGAGACGGCGGGCGTGAGGGGCGCGGAGTGCTCGTCTTCGCAACCGATGTCACCGATCAGGTGGAATCCGCAGAGCGGCTGCGTGCCAGCGAGGCCCGGCAGCGCGAGGCGGCCGTCACCCTCCAGCGGAGCCTGCTGCCGCAGGAGCTGGAACAGCCCGACGACCTCCGCGTCGCCGCCACCTACCGCCCCGGCGGCACCGAGGCCGCTGTCGGAGGCGACTGGTACGACGTCATCACCCTCGGCGGCGGCCGTACCGCTCTCGTCATCGGGGACGTGATGGGGCGCGGGGTCCGGGCCGCCGCCGTCATGGGCCAGCTGCGCACGGCGGTCCGCGCCTACGCCCGGCTCGACCTCCCACCTCACGAGGTGCTGCAGCTGCTTGACGGGCTGGCCGCCGAGATCGATGCCGGGCAGATCGCCACCTGCCTCTACGCCGTGCACGATCCGGGCGAGGAGCTCCTCACCTATGCGTCCGCCGGTCACCTGCCCGTTCTCGTCCGCGACGCCGACGGGCACGTCCACAGTGCCGACGAGCCCACAGGCCCGCCGCTCGGCACCGAGGGCTGGCAGCACACCTCGGCCACTGTGCCCTTCCCCTCGGGCGCCACGGCGGTCCTCTACACCGACGGTCTCGTCGAGCGCCGCGACGCCGACATCGACGTCGGCGTCGCGGCGCTCGAACACGCCTTCGCCGGAGCGACCGGATCGCCCGAGATCATCTGCGACCGGCTGCTGCGGGCCCTCGGCATCACGGCCGAGCACGACGACGACGTCGCCCTGCTCGTCTTCCAGAACCCCCGCCGCGACGGCCACCACGCCGAGCTCTTCCACAACGCCGCACTCGACCTGCTCGGCGGTGTGGAGGCGGCACCTCGTGCCCGCGCCTTCGCCTCGGGAGTCCTGACCTCCTGGCGCTTCCCGCGTGAGCTGCACGACCTCGGTGTCCTGGCCGCGAGCGAACTCGTCGCCAACTCCCTGCAGCACGGCGTCCCGCCCATGCGGCTACGCCTGCGGCGCACCGATCGTCGGCTCGTCGTCGAGGTCACCGACGGGGACGACCACCTCCCCCGGCGTCGGCAGGCCGAGCCCGCCGACGAGACGGGTCGCGGCATCTCGATCGTCGCCACGATCGCCGCCTCCTGGGGCGCCCGCCTCACACCCGGGGGCGGGAAGGCGGTCTGGTGCGAGTTCACGCTCCCCACGGTCGAACCGGTGGCCGCCGCGTCCTGACGAGATGCCCGGTCACACGGTGACGCCGACCGGCCGACCGGCGGCGTCCGGTCCTCCGGGCTGCGGGGACTTCAGCACGACCTGCGACACCCGCAGCGCCGGGTCGTCCTGCACGGGAGTCAGTCGTCGGCCCAGGCGGAGTGCCAGCAGGGCGATGCCCAGGGAGCACATCACCAGCAGGGCGATGTAGGCCGTGTAGGCCCCCTGGGCCGCCATGAGCCCGCCGACCGCCGGACCGACCGCCACACCCAGCTGCTTGACCAGGGCGAACGCCGAGTTGTACCGGCCTACCATGCGTTGCGGTGCGAGGTCGGCGAC